>JBEKMW010000091.1:0-19106 GCA_049523455.1 Verrucomicrobiota bacterium
TGGCTAAAATCCAAGAAATGACCCTCCGGCAAATCCTCAAGAAAGTGCCGGGGGTCACAAAACGCAAATGACTCCGATTACGAAAGATGCACCTTGTTTTAGCGCCATTCGGCTTCAGCCCGCTTCACGCGGCGAAATGCTTTGGCCGATGAAGCGGCATAAATGCCGCGCTCCTGAATTTAGGGCGGTACCAGACGTTCGCCGGATTTGATTTTTCCCGCCCATGCGATATACGATTCTGTATGTCTGACGTCCTTATCTATCCATTGAGATTGTCCGCCAAAGAACGGCAGGAATTTGACCGGTCTGCCCGCGCGGAAGGGATGACGCTTGCCGAATGGCTGCGCACCGCCGCACGCAACCAAGCCAGAAAATCAAACAAGCGGGCGGCCTGCCTGGACTACTCCGACAAGGTTGAGCTGGACCCGCTGGCCGAAAGCAATCCGCGACAATTCATCAAACGGCGATATGAACTTCATCGCCGATAGCGGTTTCATCGTTGCCCGGTGGTCATTCCCATGATTTTGGACCCGGATCAGCCTAAAAAAGCCTGCCGGCCATTTAGGATTGCCCTTTCAGGGCAAAAAATGTTTTCCGATTTTACCGAGGGCGTTGCCCTCGGCTACGATGGTTCAGGCCTTTGGCCTGTGACTCCGGGAAAGCGCGACCTGACGGTCGCGGTTACCGGTTCCGCCTGTTCAATTTCGAGTGGCGATAGCCGTAACCGATGTAGATGAACAAGCCGATGATCGTCCAAACGATGAGCCGCGCCCAGGTGTCCGCAGGCAAGCCCAACATGATCCACGCGCACGAAATAACTCCGAGCGGCGCAGTCAGCCAGAAGACCGGCGTGCGAAACGGCCGGCGAATGCCTGGATCCGTGAACCGCAAAACGAACACACCGGCGCAGACCATCGCAAACGCGAACAGCGTGCCAATGGAAACGAGCTGGCCAAGCAGATCAATGGGGAAAAGTCCCGCCATGACCATGGCGATTGCGCCCGTGAGGATTTGCGCCAGCCACGGCGTCCGGAATTGCGGATGCACTTCGCTAAAAACCGGCGGCAGCAACCCGTCCTTGGACATCGCATAAAAAATCCGGGGCTGGCCCAGCAACATGACCAGGATGACCGATGAGAGCCCGGCTATGGCGCCGATTTTGATGAAGTATTCCAGCCAGTGCAGCGACGGGCCGAGAGAACTGACGGCCACCGCAATCGGCGCCGGCACATTGAGTTGCGTGTAATTGACCATGCCGGTGAGGATGAGCGAGACGGTGATATAAAGCACGGTGCAGATGCCGAGCGAGGCGAGCAGGGCAATGGGCATGTCGCGCTGCGGATTTTTGGATTCCTGCGCGGCGGTGGAAACGGCGTCGAAACCGATGTAGGCAAAGAAAATGACACCGGCGGCGCGCAGCACGCCGCCCCAGCCGAATTGGCCCGGTCCCACGGCCGGCGGCACGAAGGGATGCCAGTTGCTTTTGTTGATGTAAGCGACGCCCACCGCGATGAACGTAAGAATGACCGCCAGCTTGATGGCGACGATAACGTTGTTGAAACTCACCGATTCCTTGATGCCGATGACGAGCAGGATGGTAATGACGGCCACCACCAACATGGCCGGAACGTTCAACACGGCTCCTGTGCTGGTCCAGCCCTGGGTGAACAACTGCCAATAGTCCCACCAATGGAGACCGGGCGCCGTCGTGTAATGACAGGGCGCGGACGTGAACGCGGCTGGGATCGTGATGCCGAAGTCGTTCAGAAAAGAGACGACATAGCCCGACCAGCCCACCGCGACGGTCGAGGAGGCAAAGAGATATTCGAGCACCAGATTCCAGCCGATGAGCCAGGCGACAAATTCGCCCAGGGTCGCGTAGCCGTAAGTATAAGCGGAGCCGGATACGGGGATCATCGAGGCAAATTCCGCGTAACAAAGCCCTGCGAAGGCACAGGCCAATCCCGCGAAGATGAACGAGAAGACAATGGCCGGCCCGGCATATTGCGCGGCCGCCTGGCCGGTGAGCACGAAAATGCCCGCGCCGATAATGGCGCCGATGCCCAGCGCCGTCAGATTCACCGGACCCAAGGCCCGTTTGAGTTTCAAGTCACTCAGCACCTCGGCCTGCAAATCGGCCACGCTTCGGCGGCGAAACAAGTTCATTGGGGCAATTTCAATGCGTCCTGCGGCTGTTTAATGCGGCCTGCGCCGGGCGGAAGTCAAGCAAATGCAAGCGGAGACTCAGTCACTGGTATTCAGCGAGCCGGCGGTGAATTCTCACCCTGTCGAAGTTAAGGAGGGTGTGTCGAGCACTTTGATCGCCGTGCGCAGGCGGTCTTCAATCAACAATTGCCGCTCGGTGGACGCCACCTGGCCGCCACCCAGTTCGCAAACGTAAAAGCTGTCAATGGCCGCGCCGCGCTCGGTCACGATGCGCGCGGCGGAAATGTCGAGCGCCAGTTCGGTAAACGTCTGCGAGATGGCATAGAGCAGGCCCAGCCGGTCCTCCGTCTCGATTTCAATCAGCGTGCGCGCGTCGGAGGTCTCGTTGTCGAAGCGGATTTGCGTTTCCAGATGTTCGCCGGCATAAGCTTCATAGGCCGGGTGATGGCTGATTTGCCGGGCGATCAGCGCGGACAAATCAAGGTTCTCGCCATCCAGCACCTTCCCGAGCAGGGTGGCAAACGTCTCGTGGTGCTCCCGGGAGGCGATATTGCCGGTTCGGGCGTCGTTGACGAAAAAAGCGTCCAGCGCCACACCGTCGGAGCGGGTAAAGATTTGCGCGCTCAGAATGTTCAGGCCGGTGGCGCTGAATGAGCCGGCAATGCGGCTGAACAACCCGGCGCGGTCCCAGGTGCAGACCTTCACCAGGTTGTAGCCGCGGTTCGGCTCGTCCTGCCAGCCGATGATGGGTGCAAAAGCCCCCTGCTCAACGGTCACCTGCCGGGCGATGAAACGATGGACCAGCGCCAGGTCGTCCAGGATTTCGCCTGCCGTGTGAATCTGGAAATAGCGCGCCGGCAGCGCGTTGAAATGGGCGGCGATTTCCTCGGCGGGCAGGTCCGCCGGCGCCATCCGCCGCACCTGGTCCTGCAGCGTTTCGCGTTGTTTTTCGGAGACGCGCACAAATTCCGTGCCGCCGGTCAGCAAGGGCAGGGCGCGGGCATGGAGGTCCCACAACAACGCGTCTTTGAATCCGTTCCACAATTTGTCGCTCGTGCCTTGGGCATCCGCAAAGGTGAGCAACGTCAGCAGGTTGAGGGTTTCCGCCGTTCCAACCTTGCGGGCAAAGAGGCGGATGACCGCGGGATCATCGAGGTCGCGCCGCTGTGAAATGCCGGCCATGAGCAGGTGGTTCTCCACCACCGTTCGGAGCGTCTGGGTGGCGGCGGCATCCAGCCCGAGCCGCTTGGCGGCGCGCACGGCGCTGGCGGCGCTGGCCAGGGGATGCTTGCCCTGCGCGTGCCGTTCGGCCTTGCCCACGTCATGCAGCAGCAAGGCCAGGTAAAGCAGGCCCGGACGCTCGATGGTCTGGAAGAGCGGCAGGTATTCTTTCTGCGGCGGTTCCTTGGCTTCCCACACGGCGTCCAACTGTTCCAGGCAGACCAGCGTGTGCTCGTCCGCCGCGTAAAGGTGGTAGAACTCATGCTGCACCAGGCAGGTGAGCTTGCCGAACTCGGGAATGAACTTGCCGAGCAGGTTCACCTCGTGCATCGCCCGCAGGATCGGCGCCACTTCGCCGCGCCGTTCAAGGATGGCCAGGAACGTTTGGGCCACCTGCTCGTCGTGCAAAAATTCGCGGTCCACCAGCGAGAGCTGGTTGCGAATGAGCTGGGCGAGATCAGGATGCAGCCGCAACCGGTGTTGCTGCGCATGGAGGAAAACCCGCATCAAACGGCGCGGCGAATCGCGAAAAACCCGGTTGGAGGCCGCGCGAATTTCGCCGTCGGCGAACACAAATCCATCCACCGGTTCCACCGTTCGCGTCCGCCGCGGCAGCCAGGCGCGGAGCGACAGCCGGCTGGGAGCGGCCGGCTGCAGCGCCATGCGCTGTTCCAGCGTGCGCGTGATGAGATAGATGTTCCGCATGTGCGTGTAGAGGTCGCGCATGAAGCTTTCGATGCGCTGGCTCGGCGAGCGGCTGCCGTAACCAAGTTGGAGCGCCACGGCCGGCTGCAGGTTTTTGCCCAGGATGTCGAGCGGGCGGTTGACGTGGTAGTGCAATTCCGTCCGCGTGCGCAGCAAAAAGTCGTAGGCGGCGTCAAGCTGCCGGCGTTCCGCGCCTGTGACAAATTCCTTCAGCTCGAGTTCGCGCAGCGAATGCGTCCGGTGTTTGAAGAACGCCATCCAGAGCAGGTTCTGGAAATCGCGCAGGCCGCCGCAGCCGTTCTTGATATTGGGCTCCTGCATGCAGGCGGAGTTGCCGAACTTGGCCCGCCGCGCCGCCTGGTCGGCCAGCCGCGCCTCGATGTATTTGTCTTCATAACCGGCGACGCATTTGGCCACCAAGGTCCGCTGAAATTTCTCAAACAGTTGCGGGTCGCCGGCAATCAGGCGCGCCTCGATGAGCGACGTCTTGGATTGCATGTCGGAATTGGCCACTTTGATGCAATCGTCCACGCTGCGCACCGAATGGC
This sequence comes from Verrucomicrobiota bacterium, assembly GCA_049523455.1. Taxonomy (GTDB): domain Bacteria; phylum Verrucomicrobiota; class Verrucomicrobiia; order Limisphaerales; family UBA11358; genus UBA11358. Next base: position 4,641 of record JBEKMW010000091.1, read on the forward strand.
CGACCTTCAGGCCGATGTCCCACAGCGGGTACAACACCCCGTCAATCAGCTTGGCCAGGTAGGGCAGCGGTTTGCCCGCGGCTACCTGTCCATCGTGCAGGAACATGAAGTCAATGTCGCTCTGCGGATTCAATTCCGCGCGGCCATAGCCGCCGATGGCCACGAGCGCCAGCGGCGGAAACTCTTTTTGTGCCTGGGCCGACAGGCTGCCCCTGGCCGATTCCCATAGATACCGCAAAAGCGCGTCCAGAATGGCCGCGCGCCCCAGGCAGATTTCGCGTCCCCCGGCGCCGGAGCGGTGCAACAGCTTGAGCCGGTGGGTTTCCACCTTCAGAAAACCGCGGCAACGCGTGAGCCTCTCCTCCGCGGTGCTGTTGGCTGACAAGGGCAGGCGCGCTTTGGCGTCCGCCTCAATTTTTTTGAGCAGGTCCTGCACGGGCGCATAAGTTGCGGACAAACCGCACTGAACGCAAGCCGGGGGGTGCGCGGGTGGTGTCCTAAATGCAGGAGCGCGGCATTTATGCCGCTTCATCGGCCAAAGCATTTGGTCGCGTGAAGCGGGCTGAAGCCCCGCGCGCCGGGAGCGCGGATTGCCTCAATCCGCAGCACGCAGGCAGCCAACCCGGCGCGGGAGTCGGGAGCCTCCCTCATTCCAGACCTGCCGGGCGGCAATTGCTCTTAAATCCGCAGGTGGTATGGCATTCGGTCAGGCTGCGGGTTGTCCTAAAGCGCTCACCTTACGATTCGCGGTCGCTGCGCGATCCGGTCGCCGGACTGGCCGCCAGGGAGATTCTTAAGGCGCCGAAATCTTGAGTTTGACCTTAAGCGTGGCAAAGCCGGCGTCGTCGAGCGTGATTAGCTCATCGGCTCCCCAAAGCAGCGCCGCCCGGGCGTGCATCAGATCATGGATCCGCGCGCCGCGGACGCCCTGGGCACTGGCACCCTTGATCGCTGCCAAGGTGTCGGCGGAATTGAGCTCGAAAAAAGAGAGGTCGCGGGCCAAATCTGCAACCATGTTGGCCGCATCCTGGGGGCTGTATCGAAAATTGATACCCTTGGTCAAGGTACTGAACACCTCAGCCAGGCTGTGGGATCGAGTTCCGCTGGCCCCGGGCGCGAGGCGGGCGCGGATTTTAGGATCGTGCAGGGCCTCAATGAGCGCCGAAGAATCCCAATAGGTCTTCACCGCTCCCGGTCCTCGCGAATGGAGTTGACAATCGCCCGGCGGTCGGGTTTTAACCCCTTTGCGCCCATCCAGCGGTCGTTAAACTTCCGAGCCTTCACCAGCGGAACCTCCCGTTCCTTCAGGAGCGCCAGCCGAATAACCCGCCCATCACCCAGGCTTTCGTAAGAGAATTTCTGCCTCGGTTTGGCATCCGGGATACGGACACGGTTGTAATCATCCACGGTCACTGTCTTCACACCGGTAATTTACCGTGCTCAGTTCCGGGTTTCAAGGACGAAGTTATTTTTTGTCACCCGTTCTGGGAGTCAAGGCGATGCGACGCCCAAACGCTCGCCTTTGGCGGGGAAGTTGAACCGCCGGCCGTCATGTGTTCATCTGTGGCTCAATGGGTGGAGTTCGCGTAAAAACCTTCGGCGCTTTTCGTCCGCGCCGTCTTTGTTACACTTTGCGGGATGCCACTCCATCCGGATCCCGATGCCGCGCTCATGCTCCGCGTGAAACGCGGTGACCGGGATGCGTTTGCCGAGTTGGTGGAAAAGTACAAGCAACCGGTGATGAATTTCGTCTATCGCGCGCTGCGCGACGAGGCCGAAGCCGAGGACGTGGCCCAAAACGTGTTTCTGCAGGTCTACAAATCCGCGCGACGGTACCAGCGTACGGCCAAGTTTTCCACCTGGCTCTTCACCATCGCGCGGAACCTCTGCCTCAACGAACTCCGCCGCCGCTCGCGCCATCCGGCCGAATCCATCGAGGAGACCCACGCCGAGCATGAAGACCTGCCCCGCCAGCAATACGAGGACAAATCGCAATTGGCGCCGGCGGAAGAGGCGCTCCAAAGCGAACTGGCGCAAAAAATCCAGGAAGCGCTGGCCGGCTTGCCCGAAAACCAGCGCACCGCCCTCCTGCTTTGCCGGCACGAAGAGCTCAGCTACGAGGAAATCGCCGAAGTCCTCGACTGCTCGCTCTCGGCCACAAAATCGCTCATCCACCGCGCCCGCGAAACGCTCAAAGAGAAACTCAAGCCGTATCTCAAATCGGGCCATTGGAGCAAGTAACGGCGGAACCGCCTCGTCGTCGTCGTTGTTCTCGTGCTCGAAAATTCCGATTACCAGGGTAGAAGGGAGGAATATACTGGAAATAGCTGGAAAAGGCTGGAAATCAATGGCTTACGAAATCGGGGCGGTTGAGATTGCAGGCAAGTGACTGTGGCTTAGCGAGTTAGCCTATCATGCCAGATTCATCTTGCTCCCAGGCTTTTTCCGGCCAAAACTGCTGGCGCAGCGAAAATCGGACAATGCCGGGTTAATAGCAAGTTACCCATTCCAGGGCGCATAGTATTTATGAGCACAGTGGTTGTCACTGGCGCAGCCGGATTGATCGGATCCGAAAGCGTCAAGCGTTTTGCGGGCGAAGGGTTCCGGGTCGTGGGTATTGACAACGACCTGCGCCAATGGTTTTTCGGCAAGGAAGCCTCCACCCTGGCCAACCGGCGGAAGCTCATAGCCACCGTGCCGGGCTATCAACACCACGACTTCGACATCCGCGACCGCGCCGCGGTCGAAAGCCTGTTCCGCCAACTGAGCCGGGAAATTGTCCTGATCATTCACACGGCGGCCCAGCCATCGCACGACTGGGCGGCCCGGGACCCGCACGCCGATTTCAGCGTGAACGCGGTGGCCACGCTCAATGTGCTGCAGGCGGCCCGCCAGTTTTGTCCGGAAGCGGTCTTCATATTCACCTCCACGAACAAGGTCTATGGCGACACGCCCAACCGCCTGCCGCTGGTGGAATTGGAGAAGCGCTGGGAAATCGAGGCCGGCCACGAGTATGAACCCGGCATTTCCGAGACCATGAGCATTGACCAGACGAAGCATTCGTTGTTCGGCGCGTCGAAAGTTGCCGCCGATGTGCTGGTGCAGGAATACGGGAATTACTTTGGCATGAAGACCGCGTGTTTTCGCGGCGGCTGCCTCACCGGTCCGGCGCACGCGGGCACCGAATTGCACGGCTTTCTGGCTTATCTGATGCGTTGCACGGTGGACGGCACCCCGTATCGCGTCTTTGGCTACAAGGGCAAACAAGTGCGCGACAACATCCACAGCCACGACCTGGTGGAAATGTTCTGGCAATTTTTTCAAAAGCCGCGTTGCGGCGAGGTCTATAACGCCGGCGGCAGCCGCCATTCGAACTGCTCCATGCTGGAAGCCATCGAGTTGTGCGAAAAAATCAGCGGCCGCAAATTGAAATGGACCTACGTGGAAGACAACCGCATCGGCGACCACATCTGGTGGATCAGCGACGTGCGGAAATTCCAGGCGCACTACCCGGGCTGGAAATTTCGCTATGGTCTGCGGGAGATTCTGGAGGAAATCCACGCCGCCTGCCGCGCCGCTTGAATGAGTTCGGCCTTTCCAGAAAGCATTTTGGTCACCGGCGGTGCCGGCTTCGTCGGCAGCAGCCTCGCCCTCCATCTCAAATCCCGGCATCCGGCAACGCGGGTCGTTTGCATGGACAATCTCTACCGGCGCGGTTCGGAATTGAATCTGCCGCGGTTTCAGGGGGCGGGCGTGGAATTTGTGCAGGGCGACATCCGCCACGCCAAAGAATTCCCGGCGGGCCCGTTTGCCTTGATGCTCGAATGTTCCGCCGAACCATCGGTGCTTGCCGGTTACGGGGGCCCGCCGGCCGCCGTCGCGTTGGCGCGCTTTGGCGCGCCGCGGGATTATTTGATGGAAACGAATTTTCTGGGCACTTATCGCTGCCTGGAGTTCGCACGACAATGGCAAAGCAATTTCCTTTTTCTTTCCACCAGCCGGGTCTATCCGATTGCGGCTCTGGAAAGCCATCCCTGGTGCGAGCAGCCCACGCGGTTTGTGTGGCAGGATTTGCCCGGCGCGGCGATTTCGTCACGGGGAGTTACGGAAGACTGCCTCATGTCCGGCGCGCGTTCCCTTTACGGTCTTACCAAGTTCGCCAGTGAAGGCTTGATCGAGGAATATCGCAACGGATTCGGCCTGCGCGCCGCGGTGAATCGTTGCAGCGTCATTACCGGGCCGTGGCAGATGGGCAAAGTGGACCAGGGCGTGGTGGCGCTATGGGTGCTGCGCCATTTTTTTGGCCAACCGCTCAAGTACATCGGTTACGGCGGGACGGGAAAGCAGGTCCGCGACGCGCTGCACGTGGCCGACCTCTGCGAACTGGTGGAGGAACAGATTTCCAACTTCGACCGCTGGGACGGCTGGCTCGGCAACGTCGGCGGGGGGCGGGACATTTCCGTATCGTTGCAGGAACTCACCGCGGCGTGCCGGGAAACCGTCGGACGTGAAGTGCCCGTGGGCGCCGAGCCGGAAAATCGCCAGGCGGATCTGCGTATTTTCCTCGCCGACTGCTCGCGGTTGTTTGCGCGTACCCACTGGCGGCCCAAACGCGGCGTGCGGCGGATTGTCTCCGATATTTTCGAATGGGTGCGGGCCAATGAGAAAGTATTGCGTCCATTGGTATGAAAAGCGACTCGCGCGCCGGCAAATTATTGCAAAGCGGAATCATTTTCACCGCCATCAACTTCTTCACCGGCATGGGTAATCTCGCCTTTCAAGCCGTGCTGGGCCGGCATTTGAAGGACGAGGGACAATATGGCGACGCGAACACGGCGCTGGGCGGCTTGATGACGCTGTTGAGTCTGGTGCCTTTGGTGGCCACGTTTGCCGTCACGCATTACATCGCCCATTTCGACGCCCGGGGCGACCAGGCACGGCTGCAAGGGCTGCTGCTGGGCTGCCGGAAATTTCTATTCTGGTTCACGGTTGCCGGTTCGCTGTTGGCGGTCGTGGTCATCAAGCCACTGAGCGACTTTTTCCATTACGGCCAGAGCCTCATGTTGGTGAGCCTCTTTTGCGCCTTGCTGGGTCTCTGGGCGTCGCTCGCCACGGCATTGTGCCAGGGACTCTCCTGGTTTAAGCGGCTCGCCCTCATCGGTTTTCTCGGGATGGTCCTCCGGATTTTATTTGGCTGGTTCGTCACCTTGAAGTGGCCCATGCCGGAGACGGCCGTACTGGCTTCGGCCTTTGCGCTGTTGGCCAACCTGGTCTTGTTGTATTGGCGAAACGATCTGGTGCTACACGGGAAACCGATTTCACCTTGGAACCACGAGCTTGCCCTGTACTTCGCCGTCAGCGCGCCGTTTGTGCTCGCCAACTATTGCTTTCTTCAGGGCGATTACCTGGTGGCCAACAAATTTTTCGGCAAAGGCGAACTCGATGCCTTCGTCGCCGCGGGAATGTTGGCACGCGCGTTGCCCATGACCGTTGCGCCACTGCTGACGGTCTTGTTCACCTCCCGCTCGGGGCAGCGCGCCGGCAGCATTGTGTCGGAACAGCTCAAATTGGTCGGGCTGTCCGGCGTCGCGTTGGTTTTCGGCGCCGTTTGCCTTGTTGCGCTAAGGGTGTTCTGCCTGAAGGTCCTCGGCAGATACACGCCGGAATCCGCCGGGATGGTCCTACGGTTCTCGACGACCATGGTCTTTGTCGGTTTGCTGCAAGCGCTGGCCTATTGGTCGCTGGCCAGCCGCTGGCTGAAAATCTCACTTTGTTATGGCGTGCTTGGGGTTGGTTACTGGGTTGCGCTGCTGGTGCTGGGCCACACTCCTGCAGCCTTGCTGGGAGTGATGCCCATTGCCGCCGGCGCGGCATTCCTCGTCCTGCTGCTGGTCTGGCTGCCTACTTTGCGCCGGCACCATCCTTCGGCGGCAGCCGAAACCTGACCCGCTGCTCATTTCATTTCCCGCCCAGCCCGTCGAGGGCAAAGTTCAACGTCATCACGTTTACCCGCGGCTCGCCGAAAAGTCCGAGATCGCGGCCGCTCGTGTTTTGTTTTACGAGTTCGCGCACCCGGTCTTCAGAAAGCCCCCGCACTTTGGCCACGCGCGGAATTTGCTTTTCGGCATTGGCCACACTGATGTGCGGGTCCAGCCCGCTGCCGGATGCGGTCACGGCGTCGGCCGGCACGGGTTCGTTGGTGGCCAGGCCGTTGTCGGAACGATACGTGGCGAGGTTTTGCGTGATATTGGCGACCAGATTTGACGAAGTCGGGCCATAATTGCTGCCGCCGGAACTCGTGGCGTCATAACCGTTTGATCCCGCCGCCGATGGGCGTGGATGAAAATACCCGGCGCCGGTGAAATTTTGCGCGAGCAACGCCGAGCCGCGCACCGCGCCAGTCTTGTCCACGAGCAGGCTGCCGTTTGCCTGGTCGTGGAACAATAATTGGCCCACGCCATAAACGACCAGTGGATACGCGCCGCACAGGATGATGGCAAAGAAAATGGTAGCCACCACGGAGCGGCCAGTTTCAGCAAGGATGGTTTTCATAATTATACCAGATGCAAACCGGCTACGATGAGGTCAATGAGCTTGATGCCGATGAACGGCAGAATCACGCCCCACAAGCCGTAAATGAGCAGGTTGATGCGCAGGATTTGCGCCGCGCCGAGCGGACGGAACTTGACCCCGCGCAAAGCCAGCGGAATCAACGCGATAATGATGAGCGCGTTGAAGACGACCGCGCTCAAAATAGCGCTGTTGGGGCTGTGCAAGCGCATGACGTTCAGCGGGGCGATGACCGGAAACGTCACCATGAGCATCGCCGGGATGATGGCGAAGTATTTGGCCACGTCGTTGGCGATGCTGAAGGTCGTGAGCGCGCCGCGTGTGATGAGCAGTTGTTTGCCAATTTCGATGATTTCCAGCAGCTTGGTGGGGTTCGAATCCAGGTCCACCATGTTGCCGGCTTCCTTGGCGGCTTGCGTGCCGGTGTTCATGGCCACGCCCACGTCGGCTTGCGCGAGGGCCGGGGCGTCGTTGGTGCCGTCGCCAATCATCGCAATCATCCGGCCGCCTTGTTGCTCCATGCGGATCAGCGCCAGCTTGTCCTCCGGCTTGGCCTCGGCGAGGAAATCGTCCACCCCAGCCTCCCGCGCGATGGCGGCGGCGGTAAGTTTGTTGTCGCCGGTAATCATCACGGTGCGGATGCCCATCGCGCGAAAGCGGTGGAAACGGTCCGCCAGACCGCCCTTGACGATGTCCTTCAAGTGAATGACGCCCAGCACGCGCTCGTTGGTGGCCACCACCAGCGGGGTGCCGCCCGAGAGCGAAATGGCTTCCACCATTTTTTCAATCTCGCGCGACAGCGTGCCACCGGCAAATTGGCGGATCGAATTCGCCGCGCCTTTGCGAATCTGTTTGCCTTCCCAATTCACCCCGCTCATCCGCGTTTGTGCCGTGAAGGCAATGAACTGCGCGCCCGGCATTTCATGGATCATCCGCGCCCGAATGCCGAATTGCTTGGCCAGCACCACGATGCTGCGGCCTTCGGGCGTTTCATCGGCGAGCGACGCGAGCTGCGCGGCGTCGGCGAGCTCCTGCTCCGTCACGCCGGGCGCGGGCAAAAAGGCCACCGCCTGCCGGTTGCCGAGCGTGATGGTGCCGGTTTTGTCCAACAGCAAAACGTCCACGTCGCCCGCGGCCTCGACCGCGCGGCCGCTCATCGCCAACACGTTGCGCTGAAGCAAACGGTCCATGCCCGCGATGCCGATGGCGCTCAACAAACCGCCGATGGTGGTGGGAATCAGACACACGAGCAGCGCGATGAGCACGGCGTTGGGAAAGATCGTGCCGGAGTAAATGCCGAACGGTTTCAGGGTGACGACCGCCAGCAGAAAAACGACCGTGAGCGCCGCGAGCAATATGGTGAGCGCGATTTCGTTGGGCGTTTTCTGGCGGCTCGCGCCTTCGACGAGTTGAATCATGCGGTCCAAAAACCCTTCGCCCGGATTGGCGGTAATGCGGATTCTGATTTCGTCCGAGAGCACGCGCGTGCCGCCGGTGACCGCGCTGCGGTCGCCGCCGGCTTCGCGGATGACCGGCGCGGATTCGCCGGTGATGGCCGATTCGTCCACCGTCGCCGCGCCGGAAACCACCTCACCGTCGGCGGGAATCATTTCCGTGGCGCGCACGATCACCACGTCGTTTTTGCGGAGCGAATCGGCGTCCACGACTTCGATCCGGTCACCGGAGACTTTATTGGCGCTGGTGCGCGTTCGGGTGGAACGCAAGGCTTTGGCTTGGGCCTTGCCGCGGCCTTCGGCGACGGCCTCGGCAAAGTTCGCGAACAGCACGGTGAACCAAAGCCAAATTGCGATTTGCAGGACGAACCCGGTCTGGCCGGGCGATCGGAAAACGTCCACCGTGCTGACGGCCGCGCCGACCATGGTCACGAACATGACGGGATTCTTCACCATCAAGCGCGGATCCAGCTTCTTAAAGGCGTCGCCGATGGCGGGCCAAAGGATTTTGGGATTAAAAACGGAAACGGATTTCATTTGCATGGTGGTGGTTTAAAACAAAGTCCCTTGCAGCATGAGAAAATGTTCAACAATCGGGCCGAGCGTGAGCGCGGGCAAAAAGGTGAGCGCGCCGACGAGCACCACCGTGCCGACGAGCAGGACGACAAAGGTGATGCCGGTGACCGGAAACGTGCCGGCGCTGGCGGGAACGATTTTCTTGCGGGCGAGCGAACCGGCGAGCGCGAGCAGGGGCACGATCATGCCAAACCGGCCGAGCAGCATGTCAATGCCCAGCGTCGTATCATACGGCGGCGTGTTGGCATTGAGGCCCGCGAAGGCGCTGCCGTTGTTGCCCGCGCAGGAAGTGTAGGCGTAGAGCATTTCGCTCAACCCATGCGGGCCGTTGTTGTTCAAGCCCGCTTTGCCCCAATCGCTCACCGACGCCCAAGCCGTGAATCCGAGTATGATGAACGCGAGAATGACAAACGCCAGCAAGGTCATTTTCACGTCGTAGGCCTCGATTTTTTTGCCGAGATACTCCGGCGTGCGCCCGACCATCAAGCCGGCGATAAAGACGGCGAGGATGACGAAAATCAACATGCCGTAAAGTCCCGCGCCGACGCCGCCGAAAATCACTTCGCCGGTCTGGATATTGAACATCGGCACGAGGCCGCCGAGTGGCGTGAAGGAATCGTGCATGCAATTGACCGCGCCGCACGAGGCGTCAGTGGTGACCGTGGCGAACAAGGCGGAATCCAGAATGCCGAAACGGACTTCCTTGCCTTCCATATTGCCGTCGGCCACCGCCACGCCGAGTCGCTGGTGGATCGGATTGCCCCTGGCTTCGGCCCACGAGCACACCAGAACCCCGGCGAGAAACATGACGAACATGGCCGACCAGACCGCCCAGCCATGCTTCTGGTTCTTCGTTTCACGACCCAGGTGATAGGTCATCGCGCTCCCGATGCACAGCAACGCGAGCATTTGGAAGAAGTTCGAGAGCGGCGTGGGATTCTCAAACGGGTGCGCGGCGTTGGCGTTGGTGTAACCGCCGCCGTTGGTGCCCAGCATCTTGATCGCCATCTGCGACGCCATGGGTCCTTGCACGATGGTTTGCGTGTCGAGCGTTTGGACGATCATCACCGGGTTGCCCTTGGCGTCCACGACGGGCTTGTTGTTAGCGTCGGTTTTCTGGACGGAAATGGTCTGCGGCTCGATGAGTTTGGCGACGGTGTAGGACTTGAAATTTTGAATCATGCCCTGGGACACGAAAAACAACGCCAGGACAAAACAAATTGGCAGCAGCAGGTAGTATATGATGCGCGTGACGTCCACCCAGAAATTGCCAATGGTCGAGGCCGTCTGCCGGGCGATGCCCCGCACCAGCGCGCCGGCCACCGCGATGCCGACGGCGGCGGAGAAAAAGTTGTGGATGGCCAGTGCGACCATCTGCGAAAAGTAGGACATCGTGGATTCGCCGCCATAACTCTGCCAGTTGGTGTTGGTGGTGAAGCTGACGGCGGTGTTGAAGGCGAGGTGTTGCGCCAACGCGCCGAGTTTTTGCGGATTGAGCGGCAGAAATTGCTGCAACCGCAGAATCGCGTAAGTGAACAGGCAGCTCACGACGCTGAACAGCAGCACGGCGAAAGTGTATTGCTTCCAGTCGTGCTCGGTTTCCGGGTCCACCCGCAGCACGCGGTAAGTCAATTTTTCCAGCGGCCGAAAAACCGGGTCGAGCCAGGTTCGCCCGTTGGGGTCGAGCACGCGGTTGATGAACAAGCCGAGCGGCTTGGTGACCAGCACGAGGGCGGCGATATACAGCGCCAGTTCCAACCATTGATGGGCATTCATGGCGGTCAGAATTTTTCCGGTTTGAGCATGGCGACGATGAGATACACGAACAGCGCCACGGATATGATGCCGAGGATGATGTTTTCCATAAGATCAGTCAGAGCTTTTCACAGCCCAGGGCATACAGCAAAAGGGCCATGAATACTCCACAAATCACTCCTACAAATATTGCGTCCAACATAGTTTGTCAGCGGCGGCGCAATGTATTGAACACACGCGCGGCGCGTTAATTTTTATGTTTGGGTGAACTTGATCGCCGCGGACTTCGCGGCTCAGAGGCTCGCCCTTCCAAACGCCTGCGAGATTAGCTGTCGGGCTCGGCCTTGAAAGTGGCCTGGAAACCGGTTGCCCGGCTTCGTTCGCCCCGTCCTCAAATCATTTTGAGGAGTTTGGGTCTCCCGCGTCCGGCTTCAGGAAGGAAGCCCGACCTCGGCTGCAACGGCAAGAAGAAATCACAACCCGAGCCGGTTGTCAAGCCGGCCAGATTTCTGATTCGGCGGGCCTCGTCACATCCCCGTGCAATCCAAGCCGCCATGCGCCCCGGCCCTCGTCTCTCCACGGTTCCGTGAGGTCGCATTGCCGAATCAAACTGTGAACTTTGAACTTGAGCCGGGCGCCCGGCTTTGGCTTAATCGGCATTCCCGCGTTCGGGAGACGGCTGGTAGGTTACCCAAGTGGCCAACGGGGGCAGACTGTAAATCTGCTGGCTTACGCCTTCGATGGTTCGAATCCATCACCTACCACCACCCCCAATTCAATGGCGAAAACTCATTTATGGTCAATATTTTCAATATATTTTGCGATTTCCACTCTCTGTCCTTCCTCGCTTCTTCGCTTTTCGCCGCTCTTGCCCGCCTTTTCCATAAGCCGTGGAAAAGTCTAACAAAAGTCAAACAATGCAGCCATCTTGCCTTCCCTCCGTTGCACCATCAAGAGCACGCCAAGGCCAGCGTGGCGCGCGGAATGGGTGAACGTATCCACGCGGAACGCTGCCGGCGGGTTGCCCCGGTGCCATGACGACGGCAAACCTGCCCGCTACGCTGCCCTGGGGCGCTGGCGGCGGTGTCTCGAATGCGTTGTGCAAGGTGGTGCCGGCGATGCGCGCGCCAGCCACGCGAATGAGCACGGCTGGGGGAATCCCGCGCAACCTGGCCAGGACAGTGACGATGGAGGCCCAAAAGCTCGTGACGGTCAACACCTTTAGCTACCGTTGGCAGCCTTCAGGTAGGCCACGATGCCCTTGGTCTCCGTAACCGAGAACACGTCAAAGTAACCAGGGTTTGGAAGCGCCAACCGCCGGAGCGCGGTGGCCATACCCCGGTCCGTGATAAAACAGTGGGCGCAGTGAAAAGCCTCTCCAGCGCGAAACTTGTCCCATTCGTCATTATATTGGAACCGACGGCCGCGGAACAATTGGTCGTAGAGGAACAGCCCATCGAGCGCGAACCAGCAGCTCAGAATAGGGATCTCCATCCATTGGCCGCGCTGGATGCTTCGGAGCAGGCCAGTAATCTCCTTGTCTGTGACACGCAACTCAATCAGCGTTCCGCAGATCTGCTGGATAATGAACTGCTCATCCCCGAGCATCTGGCCATTCCGCAGCTTATTCAGGTGGCCTCTGACCAACCGGAGCCACTCGACCGCCGAAAGGTAGCCCAAGTGGCTGGCTGGAAGTTCCTTGGAAAACTCAGACCCCCTCGTGAACCTCAATTCCTCCGGAGTCAGTGGGTTGACCGCATTTTCGAATCCCGCGCTGTCCTTCCAGATAGCGCACGAGGATGCCTGGTTCTGAGATTCGCTGGTCCGGTTGATCCGAGGCGGGATCCAAAGCGGGAAGGTATCGATCCCTGGTCGAATTTTGGCGAGGGCTTCCAGGGCGATGGTTTCCCAGGGGAATCGAAAGAAGTAGCCCTGGGAAAACTCAGCGCACAGGCGCTCGATTCGCTCCCGTCGCCCCCGGTCAAGGTGGACCGATTCAGTGATGGTCTCCGTGGGTGTCGGGCAGAGCAGCGCTCCACTCCTGACCCCCGCCCTCAGCAGGCCAAGGATTTCCCGCCAAATGGCGTTTGGCGGTGATGCCAGGACCGAGATCGCATTCTGGTCCAGCGCAATCAACTTCATCGCTGACGCGAGGATAACGGCTCCATCAAAGGCGGGCGAGGGAGGATTTGGCGGCAATCAGCCGTCAGCCCGATCCGTTTCCACAGGCTGGCCTGACCTCGCCGTTTATCCTTTGGCTGACCTCTGGTGGCAAGATATCCCAGGAGTTTTTGGTGGGCGCCTTGGGATCGGTCTTCGTCATGCTGATGACGGGGCGGCCATCGGAATCAAAGGCGAGGCTGAACCCCAAACCGAGCCCGCCGCCCATGTCGAGGCACCATCGGCAGAAGCGGTAACTGTGCAACGTCACGCCGACAATCCCAAGCTGGCGGCAAAGGTCGCAATCATCCAGCGGCTTGCGCTTGGTTTGCACGAACGCCGTTTCATTCGTGCGGAACAGCACACCTTCGTCCAGCACGATGCCGCGGCGCCCGGCGGGTTTGAGGCTGTCAATGACGTGTTGCAGAAAAAGCACCTGTGTCGCCCCGGTCTTGTAGGCGAAGCGCGTTTGCGCGTCCTTGCCCTACTTGCCGCCGAACGGCGGATTCATCAGCACCACGTCATGCAACTGCGGCGCGTCCTGAAACAGCCCGCCGCAGTTTGCCGTTGCCATTGGTTTTTTGCCTTTTGAGACGGGGCTGTCATGCGGCAGGACGGTAGCGAAATAATCGTTTGACGGAAATCCTGAAAATCGGCAATCGCTGTCATGCTCTCACCGCCAAAGAACGCGAAGTGGCGCGCGATTTGTTTCGCCAGCGCCAGGCCTTCGACCAATGCTGGAGTTGAACTTGGCCGGAGCAGGCATTGATCTGAAACTCCGGCTCACGCTCCGTGAAGGGAGCATCTACTTCATTGCTTTGTGGGGTCGGCAACTGCTGAATGCTTACGAGCCAACCTTGCCAGAGGAAAAACCGTGTTCATGAAGCCATGCCGAAGCTCTATCGCAACAAAAGATTACTTTAATGACCCGACGATCTGGGTGACCTGCAAAAATGGCAAGAGGCGGCGCTTGAAGGTATCCGTCGCAAACCGAGTAACAGGAGCGCCCCCACGGCCAGTAGTACCGACGGTGATGGTTCGGGAACAATCGCGATGGCGAAAGGATTTTGACCTTCAGAGGTGAGAGTGTTTATTAGCGAAGCGTTCACGACGCTTCCATCAACGGCGCACTCACCGATCGTGCCATCGTATTCGTTGACCACGTACAAACTGTTTCCACTGACCGCAACGCCATCGAGATAATCGGCCCTGAGTCCGGAAATGAGCACGGGATTAACAGGGACCCCTGCGGTGGTGTACTCGCCGACGGTTCCATCGCCGTTATTGGCTACAAACAGATTATTTCCGCTGATGGCCAGCCCCCAAGGACGGTTAAGTCCGGAAATGAGCGAGGCATTTATTACTGTTCCATCTGTTGCATATTCGCCAATCCTCCCATTGGCTAAATCAGCCACGAACAAATCGTTCCCGCTGATGGCCATGTCAATCGGAACATCGAGACCTGAAACCAGTGACGCGTTCACCAAAGCACCAGCAGTGGTATATTTTGCAATTGTTTGGATCTCCGTGACATACAAATTATTGCCGTCGACTACTATCGCCTCAGGACTGTCAATCCCGGAAATGAGCGAGGGGTTTACCGCGACTCCAGCCGTGGTGTATTCTCCGATGGTTCCCGTGAAGGTGCTGCTATCGTAGCTCAGTATAAACAAGTCATTCCCGCTGACGGCTATAGACGAAGCATAGTCAGGAACCGAAAAGAGAGAAGGATTCAGAGCCGCCCCAGAAGTGCTATACTCTCCAATTATCCCACCATTACCGCCCACAAAAATTTGGCAGCGGGTTATTCCGACTGTCGTTAAGAAAAACGCCTCGTCAGCAAAATCTGTGGGTAGATTCTTCCGGCTCCGGGAGCCGTCCTAACGTGTGATACAGGGCAATTTCCATCGCGTCATAGGTGCGGAAGCCGTAGGATCGTCTGGTCACCACT
>JBEKMW010000092.1:0-18994 GCA_049523455.1 Verrucomicrobiota bacterium
CTCACGTCGATCACCTCCCGGCCCGCAAAACCAAACCCTTGTTTTAGCGCCATTCGGCTTCAGCCCGCTTCACGCCACGAAATGTTTTGGCCGATGAAGCGGCATAAATGCCGCGCTCCTGAGTTTAGGACAACCCCCCCTGGCCCGCGAGACGCCGAAGACGGAGTCTCAATTCGTTTTTCTCCGACCGGGAATGAGCGCGTTTCATTTGATCGCTTGAGGCAGTCGAACGCGAAAAATGCTGCCCCGCCCGACTTCGCTTTCCAGTTCCACTGTGCCGCCTGTGCGTTCAACCGCCCATTTGACGATGGCCAAGCCCAGACCGACCCCGCCTTCGGCCCGTGACCGGGCATCATCCACACGGTAAAAACGCTGGAAGATTTTTTGCTGATGCTCCGGCGCAATGCCTGGCCCTTCATCGGCCACTTCCACCAGCACTGCTCTCTCGGTGGCGGCGGCACGCAAATAAATCGGTCTTCCGGCCGGGCTATAGCGAATGGCATTCTGGGCCAAATTCATCAGGGCCAGCCGCAATAGGGCTGCATCAAAACAGGCCCGCAAGTCATCTGCACAATCAATCTGAAGTGATCGCTGCTTGTCCTCGGCCACCATGCCCAGGGTTTCGCTCACCTCCATCAACACATTCCGCACCAGCCCGGGTTTCGGACGCACCGGCCAGTTGTCACTGTCGCCCCTGGTCAATAACAAAAGCCGGTCAATCAACTGATTCATGCGCCGGATTTCCTCCAGCATGCTGCCCACGGCATCATAGAGAATCGCCGGATTTCGCTCGCGCAAGGCGACTTCACCCACGGCTCGCATCGCCGTCAACGGTGTGCGCAGTTCGTGCGAGACGTCCCCCGCCAGACGATCCAGTTCCACAAACGAGCCTTCCAGCCGTTGGAGCAGTTCATTCAAAAATGTTTCCAGTTCTCCCAGTTCATCGTGCGGATTGGTGACCCGGATTCGCTTGCCTTCAGGGCGGGTTGATAGGCGCCGCGCCAGCTCAATCGTCTCGCGCACTGGTTCCAATGCCAAGCCGGCGATGGCATAACCGATGAAAACAAACAGCAGCGTCGCGGCCGCTCCGCCGGCAACCAGCATGAGCACTAAATGGCTGTCCGGCTTCCAAAGCCCCAAGCCGCACGCGGTGCCTGCACCAAGTGCCAGCACCGAATCGCCCGCGACCGCATACCAGATCGCCAGCCACACGCGGCGGGAATAGCGTTGCCACCATCCCTTCATGTGCGCACCTCTTCGCGCAGCACAAATCCCACGCCGCGCACCGTGTGAACCAGCTTGTTCGATTGGCCGTCATCCAGTTTCTTGCGCAAATGGTTGACATGGACATCAATGACGTTGTCCAGCGGCGTGACACGATGGGTTTCCGCCCACACCTCCTTCGCGAGCATTTCGCGGGTCACGACCTGGCCGGGCTGCCGCATCAAGTAAACCAGCAGGTCGAATTCGCGTGGTGTCAGTTCAATGGTCTTCCCCTTGCGGGTGACCCGGCGCGCCTCCAAATCCACAACCAAATCAGCGATGGTTTTGCGCCACGGTTCGACCGGTGCAGCCCGGCGCAGCAGCGTCCGAATCCGCGCAACCAATTCGGCAAACGCAAATGGTTTGACGAGGTAATCATCCGCGCCGCTTTCCAAGCCCAGCACCCGGTCCTCCACCGCATCACGGGCCGTCAGCAACAGCACGGGCGTTTTGTTTCCACGTGCGCGCAGCGTTTTCAGAATTTCAACCCCATCGTATCCGGGCAGCATCCAATCCAGCACCACGAGGTCGAATGGTTCCGAATTGAGCAGAACGAAACCCTCTTCACCCGTGTGCGCTGTGGCCGTGGAAAACCCCTCGCCTTCCAGCCCCGCCTTCAGCGCGCCGGAGGTTTTTTCATCGTCCTCGACAATCAGCAAACGCATATCGCACCCATCGAAACCGAATTCGGCAAAAAATGCCAGTGATTACCGGCTTTGGGCGACTGAAGATTTTTGAAGAATCGAGAGTTGCTTTGGCTATTGCGGGAAGGAATGTCCTCCTCATTTGCGAGCTTGCGAGTTTACTTAAAACCGCCATTTTACTGTTCATTAAAATATTCAATTCGAGTAAACGAAAGACCATTGGCACAGAGACGCAGGGCTGGCAGGCTGGAAGGCTTGGAGAAGCGTAAACCAGTCGGCTTTTTCCATCGGGCGCGGGTTGATTTGGAAATTGTCGGTGACGGACAGGTCATTGATCTGAATTCGATACATCTGCCGGACGCGACGCCAATTCACGACAAGCGGTTGGGAAAATGAGTCAGAGTAGTTTCCTGTTTCGCGGAGAATGATTTGACGATAAACTCGCCGCGTGAAGATCGTCGGGATCATTCCCGCGCGTCATGGTGCGAGCCGTTTCCCCCGGCAAGCCGCTTGCGCTGTGGCGAATGTCTCGGTCGCGGCCCGGGCGCAAAATAAAGAAGGGCTAAATGCCAAATACTAAAAACAGAATGATGATGAAAAGGACTGGCCTGAAAACAACTTTAGCAGTTAGCCTTCGGCCTTCAGCCTTGCAGTGTGACGCCTTCAGCCTTTGGCCTTGCTTCCTCCCGCGGCCAACCAATTCCAATCACGGCTGTATGCCGCTTGACCCATGATGACCTTCCGCCAACTCGCCGCCGAACCCGCCGCGTTGCCGACGCGGACGACGTGGTATCTGACCGATCTGGCCGAAGCGCGCGGAAGACAAGAGTTGTTCACCCGCCAGTCGCCGCAAAAGCTCAAGGTGCTGCGCGAGCACGCCTTGATTGAAAGCGCTATTTCATCGAACCGCATCGAAGGTGTGGAAGTGGACAAATCCCGCGTTGCCACGCTCATTTTCGGCAAACCCGCTTTGCGCGACCGGGACGAGGAGGAAGTGCGCGGTTATCGGGATGCATTGAAACTCATCCACGAATCCGGCGCAAAACTGCCAATCGCTGAAACCACCATCAAGCGACTCCACAAACTCTGCCGGGGCCAAGTTTGGGATGCCGGTTGTTACAAAGAAAAAAACGTGGACATTATCCAGACCTATGCCGATGGCCGCAGCCGTATCCGTTTCAAATCGGTTCCGGCAAAACAAACACCCCGGGCGATGGCGGAAATGGTTGAACTGTGGGAGCGCGGCTGGCGCGAGAAATGGGTTCATCCACTCGTCCTGACAGCGGCGTTGAATCTGGATTTTCTCTGCATCCACCCGTTCCGCGACGGCAATGGTCGCGTCTCGCGCCTGCTCTTTCTTCTTGCGTGCTATCACTGCGGCATTGAAGCCGGACGCTACATCAGCTTGGAACGCCTCATCGAGGAAAACAAGGAACGGTATTACGAGGTCCTGGAACAGAGTTCCCAGCGCTGGCATGAAGGCAAACACGACCCCTGGCCGGCGATGAATTTCCTGTTGTTCATTCTCACCCAGGCTTGCAAGGAATTTGAGCAGCGCGTCGGCCAGCTCAAATCGCCCCGCGGCGCAAAAACCGAACTGGTCAAGCGCGCCGTTGAAGACCTTGCCGGGGAATTCGGCATCACCGACCTTGAGCGGCTCTGCCCCGGCGTCAGCCGCGACATGATTCGGCTTTTGTTGCGCGACCTGAAGGCTGCCGGCCGCGTCGAATGTCTCGGCCGCGGCCCGGGCGCGAAATGGCGAAAGAGGGTATTACCCTTGAAAGAGGGTAATAAAGAGGGTAATAACACGAAATAAAGAAAGGCTGAAATTCGGATCAATTACCTTGCTGGCCTGAAGTGTCCCCGGCAGCCCGCCTTCGCCAAAGGGCTACGGCGCGGCCAGCGGCGCGTATTTTTGATAAAGCGCGCGGCTCATCGAGTAAAAGTCTCCGTGCGGTTTGGCTGGATAGTGCCCCCCTGCGGTGGTCGCAAACTTCAAATTGTGATCGCGCCACTGTTGCTGGAGGGCTTGCCGGTTAACCGGCTTCCCGCCGGCGAGTTCGGAACTAGTGGCATCAATGAATGTCTGCCAGCGCGGCAAATAGTAGTCGTCCATCAACCCATTCCACTGCCGACCGGCATAATCCGTGAGGTCTCCACCCCAGATCGTGATGATGCTGCGCGCGTCGGTCTCGTAATAGGCGCGTTCACTTGAATTGGCGGCCCACCCTTTGGCGTCGTCCAGCCATTTGCCCAACAAGTAGTCGGAGTCGGTGCCCAGGAATTTATCCAGGTCATGGCCCAGCTCCATGAACTGGGCGGCGGCCTGCTTGAACGCGGCGGCGTCCTTGCGGTCGTAGGCGTCGGCCATCCGCTCGCGGAGCGTCGCGCCGATGTTTCCCAAGGCCTGCCGCGTGGTATCCACCAGGTCGCGTTGGTAGGCGCTGGATTTGCGCGCCGCCGGGCCGGCTTGCAGGAATAACTGCCAGGCGCGGACGAGGTCGGCATTGGTGTAGGCGATTCGTGCCGAGAGCATGTTACGGTGCTCTTCGCGCAACGTGGGATTGCGGTTTTGAAAAACCACACCCTGGCAGCCGATGGGATTGGCGCTGTCCACCAGGACTTTTTCGCGCACGAGTTGCCAGGCCTGCTCGACGTTGGCGTCCGGGCCACCGGCGCGCGCGCGGGCTTCGTCACGCATCCAGTCGGCGAGGGACAGATTGGGGCCGGCCCAAACACGGTCGAATAACATTTCATACATGACCGGGTTGTTGAGACCTTCGAGCGTGGCGCCGACACCCACGAAGTTGGTGAGCGCGGGGTCATTCATGGCCGCCGTGAGGCGCTGATTGACCTTGTTGATGGGCCCCACCAACGACGTGTTGCCGCCGAAGTTGCCCAGATAATCCCAAAAGAAGGGCGCGCCATAAAATGCCTTGGTTTCGCGAAACAGCTCGCGATTTTCGCAAACATAGTCCAGCAACTGCATCCGGCCCGGTGGGACGGCTTTGATCATGGCCGAGAGCCGCTGGTCGGTCCACTGCCCGCGGGTTTGGAAGGTCCAGGCCATTTGCAGCCAGACGGCTTGCGGGTCAACTTCCGCCATGCCGGAGTAAATGGCGCGCGCGACGTTTGCCAGATACGCCGGTTCCCAGCTTGGGGGAGTGATTTCGTTGAATGGGTCGGTTCCGTAACAGTGGCTGGTGCCGTATTCCTTCTGCTGCACCTGCAAAAACCTGACCTGGATATCCCTGAATTTGGGGTCCAGCGGGTTGAGGAACCAGCAACCGTATTGGCTGGAAAATCCATCCCACGCCGAGGGAATGCGTTCAATATGCAAGTCGGGCTGGCTGACCTTGAGCGCCTCCGGCACGTGTCCGGCAAACGCGCAGAGCACGGGGCTCATGCCCAACTCGCGTTCGCGCGCCAGGATGCGCTGCTGCAAATCGTGTTGACCGTCAATGAAACTTTGTGGCAGCGGCCCGCCCCAGTGGTCAATGTTCACCATGCGGTGCCAGGGCAGATAGGCCGGTCCGGTGAAATAGCCGCGGATTTCATCGTCGCTCAAACCGTACCCGCGCCAGACTTTCTGCCAGATGTATTCGTTACCGGTCTGAGCCAGCGGCAGGTTGATGCCGTTGAGCGCCATCCAATCAATGCAGCGCTCCCAATCGCGCCAGTGCCAGAAGGGCATGGTGTAGCCAAACGTGCAGTAATTGAGAAAGAACCGCTCCTTGATTCTGGTCGTCTGACGCACGTCCTCCGCTGGCAACGGGAGGTGCTTGGGCATATTCACCGGCTCATCGGCATACCATGACACGTCCACAAACACGTCGTGTTTCAGATACCAATTGAGCGCCACGGCCTGCGACAGCGAGTTGTCGCCACGCAACACGATTTTCCCGTCGCGCGCGCCGACTTCGAAAACGTTTTCGCCCGGCGGCGCGGGGACGGATTCGATGATAAAATCGCCGGAGTGTCCGGGCGCGATGCGCTCGATTAACCCCCCGATCGGAGTATCGGCCTGCACCGCGCAGGTTCCGGTGGTGGGAACCAGCAGCACGGCCAGGAGACCCGGGAGAAGAAACAGCTTGTTCATAAGTCAGCGATTCAATTTACCATTCTTGTCTTCTCCCTCTCCTCGTTAAGCGAGGAGAGGGCCGGGGTGAGGAGTCCGTTTTTGTCAATTCAACTCAAATCCTCTCACCCCATCCCTCTCCCCGCTTGGGCGGGGAGAGGGAGTTAAGGACAATGTCAAGATGTGGCCCACCAAACTTGACCTGCCATTGCTCTTGACTGCAGGTCAAGGCACCCCACTCTTTGCCCACGACTTTAGCCATGTTGCCGCAAACTGAATCTGTGCCGCAAGAACCAAGTTCATCCGTGGGCCGCCGTTTGATGTCCCTGGACGCCCTGCGCGGTTTCGACATGTTCTGGATTATCGGTGTGGACTCGCTGGCGGGCGCGTTGAATCGGATGAGCCCGAACAAGGCGACCGGATTCTTCGCCTACCAACTGGACCATTCCGAATGGCAGGGCTTCCGCTTCTACGACCTGATTTTCCCGTTGTTCGTGTTCGTCGTGGGCGTTTCGCTGGTTTTTTCGCTCGGCAAAACAATCGAGCGCTCGGGGCGCGGCCAGGCACTTAAGCGGATTTTCATCCGCAGTGTCCTGCTCTATGCGCTGGGGATTTTTGAATACGGCGGCTTTGCCCATCTCTGGCCGGACATCCGGCTGCTGGGCGTGCTACAGCGCATCGCGCTGGCTTATTTTTTCGGCGGTCTGTGTTTCTGCTTTTTCCGTCCGCGCGCGCTGGTGGCCCTTTGCGCAGGGCTGCTGATTGGCTATTGGGCGCTGATGACGTTTGTGCCGTTTCCCGACGTCCGGCCAACGCCGCAGACGGAGGCCATCTCACAGGAAACCGGTTTTACCAACGTCAGCCAACTCAACCTGGCCAGCACGAATTATCTCCGGGGCACGTTCCGCGAAGGCGTGAATCTCTGCAACTATCTTGACCAAAAATATCTGCCCGGCAGCAAGTGGTATGGCACCTGGGACCCCGAAGGCATCTTGAGCACCATCCCCGCCGTCGGCACCTGTCTGCTCGGCGTGTTTGCCGGATTGCTCCTGCGGAACCAGAAAATCGAGGACCGGCGCAAGGTGATATACCTCCTCTCATTCGGCGTCGCCGGCGTGGCGCTGGGCTGGCTGTGGGGCTTGCAATTTCCCGTCATCAAGAAGATCTGGACATCGTCGTACGTTTTGGTGGCAGGCGGTTACAGCGCCCTCCTGCTGGGCGCGTTTTACCAGGTGGTGGACGTGTGGCAATGGCGGCGCTGGTGCCAGCCGTTCGTCTGGATCGGCATGAATTCCATTACCCTCTATATGACCGACAACATCCTGAACGGATTTGCCAATCCCGCGCAGCGATTGGTGGGTGGGAATATTAAAGGCTTTTTCGACGCGCACGTGGCCCAAGGTTTCGGGCAGTTGATCATTGCCTTGACCGGCGTTCTGCTGGCGATCTGGCTGGCGCGTTTCCTGTATCAGCGCAAAGTTTTCCTGCGGCTGTGAACGTGGTTTGACGGCATAGTTTGTCATTCCAAATCCTGGATGCAAAAGCCGCGGAGCCGGACAGTTTGTCACACGCGGAGCCGCAGGGGACCGGATGATATGGGAAAAATAATCCTTCACGCGGCGGCGGGTAACTTGAAAAAGGTCAGCTTGGAACTCGGTGGCAAATCCCCCAACATCGTCTTCAAGGACGCGGGGAATCTGGAGGCTGCCACCACCGGCGCGGCGAACGCGATTTTCTTCAATCACGGCCAATGTTGCTGCGCCGGGTCGCGCTTGATGGTGGAGGCAGACATTTTTGACGACGTGGTGTCTGGAGTTGCCGAACATGCGAAAAAGATCAAGCTCGGCAGCGGCTTGGATCCGGACACCGAAATGGGGCCGTTGGTTTCGGAAGAACAGCTCCACCGGGTGACCGGTTATTTGGCACAAGGAAGAAAGGACGGCGCCTGTTTTGTGACGGGCAGGGAACGATTGGGCGACCGGGGTTACTTCGTGAAACCCACGGTGATTAAAGACGCCAATCCGCAGATGAGCATTGTGCGGGAGGAGATCTTTGGCCCGGTGGTGGTGGCGGAGGCTTTCCGCGAGCCGCGGGATTTAATTGCCCGCGCCAATCAAGGTATTTACGGTTTGGCGGCGGGCATTTGGACGCGTGATATCAGCAGAGCCCACCGGATCGCCTCGGAACTGCGTGCCGGCACCGTATGGATTAATTGCTTCAACATCTTTGATGGGGCGCTGCCTTTTGGCGGTTACAAGCAGTCAGGCTGGGGCCGGGAAATGGGCCATGAAGTGCTGGAGCTTTACACCGAGACCAAGTCTGTAGTCATTAACCTGTAAAACCCGGAATCTTACGCATTAGACAATGAGCTACCAGTGATATTAATTTTTTATGTTGCGCTGCGGACCGTTTTAGCGTCTAATACGGCCGCCATCTGAAGCCCGGATCGGCGCGCGTGGGATTGATTCACGAATCGGCCGGATCGAAATCGGGGCGAGTTTTTGGAAATACTCTCTCTAAAGGTTACCGCGACCTCTCGAACGGTTGGCACACCGCCCGCTTCCCTCAACTCCCAACCCGGAAAGGTTGTCCTTTATGAAAGTGTTCCTGGTTTACGTCAACGATGAGAATTTTTACCGGCTGCTGCCGGAAGAGTTGGGCGGCTCCAAATCGGGCGACGCGCGGATCAAAGTGATGGGGTTCCCGCCGCTGGGCATTGAGACCCTGGCGCCCGTCCTGCGCAAGCATGGCCATGAGGTGCGCATGTTCGACACCTGCCACCCGGAAATGAAGGAGCCGGACATTGCGCAAGCCTTGCGGCAAGACCCGCCGGACGTGGTAGCCCTCTCGTTCCTGTCCACCACCACCTATCCGGGAGTCAAGAGCATGGCGCGGGTGGTCAAAGGTGAATTGCCCAAAGTGCCGATTATTTGCGGCGGTGTTTTTGCCACGATGAACCAGGAACGCATCCTGAAAGATTGCCCTTACATTGACGCGGTGGGCGTGGGCGAGGGTGAGGAACTGTTGCCGGATTACCTGGCCCATCTCGACCAGCCGGGAACGGTCGCCGGCTTGATTTGGCGCAACGGCCGGGAAATCGTCAAGAACATCGCCCGCCCGATCATCCGGGATTTGGACCAGTTCCCTTATCCGGATCGGACCACGTTGCCGATTGATTACATCGAATCGCTGCCGCTCGACGTACCGGCGGTTCTTTCGCTGGAAAAATTCTGCACGATGCAAACGTCACGTGGTTGTCCGTACACCTGTATTTATTGCGACATCCCGGCGCTGACCAACGGCAAGTGGCGGTTCCGATCGCCCGAACACGTGCTGGGCGAAATGAAGCAGCTCCACGACCTGGGCTATCGCTCGATTTATCTCACCGATGACCACTTCCTGCTGAAACGGGAGCGCATCAGCACGATTTGCCAGGGCATCATTGACCGCAAGTTCGAGTTCAAATGGGGTTGCGAAGGCCGGGTGGACTCGGTGGCGGTGGATCAACTCCCGATCATGGGCCAGGCCCACTGCAACTTCCTCGCCTTCGGCGTGGAGTCGGGCACACAAAAAATCCTTGATCGGCTCGACAAGCGGCAGACGCTGGCGCAAATCGAATCCGCCGTCAGCGAAGCCAAGCGGTGCGGCATCGAGCGGGCGCACGGATTTTTCCTGGTGGGTTCCCCCGGCGAAACCGAGGAGGACATCCTGGAGAGCTTCCGCTTCTGCGCCCGGCTCAAGCTGGACACGTTTGGGTTCAACCGGCTCTGCGTTTACCGCGGCACGCCTTTGTGGCATGAGTACGTCGAACGCGGCATCCTGGACGACGAACGGGATTGGGACAAATGGTTCAAGTGCTCGGACATTGATCCGACCGTCCTGCCCAGCGAGGTGGTCAACCGCGCGCGGCAGAAGGGTTATGCGCTGCTTTTTGCCCACCGCATCTTCCTGCGTCCCATCCAAACTTGGAAATTGCTTCGCACCTTGGGCCGCCACATGAAGTTCACCGACATCCTCAGACTGCTGAGCAGTCCCTTCCGGAGACGGCAGTTGAATCGCAAACCGGAATTGCCGGCGCGGATGATCGAACTGGGGCTGTCCGCGCCCGTCCGAACGAGCATGGCGATGAACCTTCCCAGCGTTCCGGCCCCGGGTGGCAGTTGAGTTTTTGCGGGCCGGCTCCAAGACTTTTGCCATTAGATCCGCGCGCAGAGAGGATTGTTTCAAGGGCGCTGCCAAGCCTCACCCGTGTCGGCGCTCGTGAAATTTGGTGGTGTCCTAACGTCAGGAGCGCGGCTCTATGAGCCGCAGCGCTTCCCCATGCAAACCAAGCCGCTGCGGGTCGCAGACCCGCGCTCCGAAAACAAATTAAGACACCACCTGAAATTTGTTGCAATCCGCGGGAGTTGGATTGAAATTCTTCCTGGGTGAGACCAAACTGAAGCCATGAGCGCCAAACAAATTCTTTTGGAAGCAGCCGAAAAGCTGCCGCCCGATGCCACCATCGGTGACGCCATTTACGAATTGGAGTTTCGCCAGGCGGTGCTGCAGGGCTTGGACGAGTTGGACCGGGGCGGAGGCGTGCCGATTGAGGAAGTCAAAGCCAGGATCGCCCAATGGGCTGAAAAATAATCATCGCCCCGTCGGCGCAGGCCGATTTGGCCGATATTGTTCGCTATGTCGCCCAGCATCATTCCGACGCGGCAGCGCGGCTGGGCTATGAATTGATCACCCGCGCCGAAAATCTGGTGAATTTTCCCGAAATCGGCCGCACCGTGCCGGAATTTCAGCAGCCGAATCTGCGGGAAGTGGTTTGCCGTTCGTATCGCATCATCTACCGACTGCGGCGCGACGAGCAGCGCATTGACATCGTCCGATTCTGGCACGCCGCACGCGGTTTCCCCCGCATCCCCCCTATGACCTGACAAACGCTGGGCAAAACCAGGCACCCTGCGCTCCCCATTTCCAGTTGCGTGGTTCCGTTTCAGACGCAACTTCCCCGGTATTTTGTGAAGATACATGCTGACACCGTTGGAATTTCCTGCCATAATCAGGCAATGATTCCGGCGATAGTGCCTTCTGCAAACACCTCCCCATGCCGACCATGCTCACGACAACATTCGAGTGCCTCCTAAGAACCCCGCTCATCTACCGCTCATGCCAGGCTGCTCTGGCAGGCTGGCTCCTGGCTGCCAGCGCCGGCGCGGGCTACGGCCAGATTACGAACGCCACCGCCACCTTGATCGGCCTCGACGCCAGCAACGCCGTGCGCACGGCCGACGCGCGTTGGTTCGGCGTCAACTCCGGCGATTATGACACCGACTTCAACATTCAGGACACGGTTCCCGAACTCAACCACGCCGGCTTGCAGACGCTCCGTTTTCCCGGCGGCTCGGAAGCGGACGAATATCATTGGTATAATAATGTAACCAACAATAACAACAGCTATCAGGGGAACAATTCCGTCACGAGCTTCGCCGCCGTTGCCACCAACATCGGCGCCGCGGTCATCATCACCGCCAATTACGGTTCCGGCACGCCGGCCGAGGCGGCGGGGTGGGTCGCCTTCGCCAATGTGACCAATCAGTGGGCCTTCAAGTATTGGGAGATCGGCAACGAATGCTATGGCACCTATGAAACCGACGACCACGCCAACCCGCACGACCCCTACACTTACGCGACGAACTTCCCGCTTTACCTCCAACAAATGAAAGCCTTCGACCCTACCATCAAGGTGGGCGTGGTGCTCGACAACGGCCTGGACCCGACCGCCGACTCCAACGGCTACACCGCCCACCCGGCAACCAATCTGGTCACCGGCGCGGTGCTTTACGGTTGGACGCCGGTGGTGTTGAGCACCTTGCGGCAACTCGGGATTGAGCCCGACTTCGGCATTCTCCATCGGTACGCTGAATATCCGCCTTCAATCCCCGATAGCGACTCGTTTCTCCTGCAAACCGCCACCAACTGGTCCGGCCAGGCCCAAGGGTTGCGCCAGATGATCACCCAGTATTTCGGTCCCAGCGGCTCGAACATGGAATTGATCGTCACCGAAGACAATTGTGATCCCAGCGTGCCGGAGCCCAAACAAAGCGTCAGCCTGGTGGACGGCCTGTATTACGCCGACAGCCTGGGCCAGTTGGCGCAGACGGAGTTCAACGCGTTGGTCTGGTGGCAATGGCGCGACGGCGGTCCGCCGGAAACCGGCGGCAACATGAGCACGAACCTCTATGGCTGGCGGCAGTACGGGGCCTTTGGCATGATGTGGTACGAAAACCTGGGCCTGCTCCTGACCAACCGATTCCCGACCTATTTCAGCGCCGAGCTGGTTTCCCATTTTATCCGCGGCGGCGACACAGTGCTGCAAGCTTCCACCGGCAACCCGCTGGTGGCCGCCTACGCGGCATTGCGCACCAATGGCGCCCTCACCGTAATGGCCATCAACAAGAGTCCGATAACCAACTATCCCATCGCCATCAGCCTGACCAACTACGCTGCCTTTTCGACCGCCACGCTTTACTCCTACGGCATGCCGCAGGACGATGCGGCCGCAGCCGCCAACAACGCGTGCGATATTGCGCAAACCAATATTGTTGGGGGCGGCACAAACTTCAACTATGCCCTCGCGCCGTACTCCATTACCGTCTTTAACTTTGCGCCGCTGATCACCAACGCCGTTACGCCTGCCTTTTCGGGCTTGGCCAGCCATACTGTGGCGTACGGCGCCACCGTCGCATTGACGGGCACGGTGGGCACCCCGGGCGCCTATCCGCCGATCGGCACGGCGATTACGGCGACCATCGCCGGGGTGCCGCAAACCGCCTATGTTTCTGATGCGACCGGTGATTTCAGCATCTATTACAACACTGCCAACCTGCCGGGGATGGCGGGAACCTATCCGATTACCTACGCGTCGGCCGTTGCCAACGGGTTCAATGCGGCCGCGGATGCGAGCACTGCCTTGACGATTACGTTGTCGAGCGCCGAGCCGGCCCCGGGCATCACCAATTGGGTTGGCATCTTCAACAGCAGCGCCGATACCGCCGTGTGGGTGAATGCCGAAGGTCTGGGCGCCGCGTCCTTCCTGGCCGGGGACGCTCCTCCGGGCGGCCCTTCGACGGGGTGCCTGTTGTTTCAAGCCCCCTACAGCCCGACCAATGCCACCTGGCAGGGTATCCAGAATGAGTCTCTTAACCTGAATGTGAGCAACTACACCGCATTCGAAATGGACGTCAAGGTTGAGGGGCCGGTGGACACCTACCGCGACATCAATTCATTGCAACCCATCATGCAGACCGGCGCGGATTTGGATTGGATTGCCTCAACGGTGCAGCCGGAACTGGTCCGCCAGACCACCAACGGCGGCTGGCAGCACCTGGCCATTCCCGCCGCCAGCTTCGACGGCGGCAGCATCGCCAACTGGGCCGACATCCAGCGTTTGCTGCTGACCGTCTACGACGGCAGTTACACCAACCTCCAGACCATGGCGATTGGCTTCGACAATCTCAAGTTCAGCGGCCCGGGCGTCACGCCCGTGTTCTCGGGTTTGACCAGCCACACCGTTGCTTATGGCGCCGGCAGTGTGACATTGACCGGCAAGGTGAGCGCCAACGGGGCCTATCCACCCGGCGGCACCGTGGTCTTCGTGACCATCGGCGGCTCGCTGCAGGCCACGACCATTTACGATGCCACAGGCGACTTCAGCATCAATTACAACACCACGGCGTTGCCCGCCAGCGCCACGCCTTACACCGTCACCTACACCTCTGCCTCCGGCAACGGGTTCAATGCCGCAACCGATGCCAGCACCAAGCTTACCGTGACTGCGCCAACGCAAATCGGCGGCATCCAACAACGCGGCAATCTGTTAATCTTCAGTTACCCAACGGTGTCCGGCAAAAGCTACCAACTGCTGTGCACAACGAACTTGGGTGCGGGCGTGTGGCTCCCGGTTGGCAGCGCGGTCCCCGGTACCGGCGCGCCGGTTTGGACGACCAACAGCATCGCCACCTCAACCCAGCAGTTTTTCCGCCTCTCAATCACGCCCTGATATTTTCGCTTCACTGCGTTTCCAAAACCAACACCGCAAACGGCGGCAACGCAAACGTGTGCGGTTCGCCGGCACGCAATTCCATGAACGCCTCCCTCCGGTCCTGCTTCCATGGGCTGTGCAGACGGTAACGGCTTTTCGCACCGGACGGCAGTTGGAACAAATCCTTCACGTCCGCCGTGAAGGTGCGGGGCTGGTCGCCCGGATTGCGCAACGTCAAAATGCCTTTGCGCGGCGACCAGGATGCCCAGCCATAGATTTCGCCCTGGCCGGGATCGCCGCCCACCCAGTGCGTGTCCACCAGCACGTCCGCGTTGGCCTGCGACCATTTGGCCGCCTCCGCCAAATCGTCCCAATTCCGCCGGTCCAGCAATGCGGGCGTCAGATACAATTCCTGCAATTGCGTGCCGGTGCCGAAATATTCCCGCACCTCGTCCGCGAAATCCTGGTCATCGGCAGTCGCCAGATTGTTGGCATACCTGGCGTAGAGGATGCCGTGGACCATCAGCGAATTCAGCGGATACAGCGGCGCGCGCTGGACCACGTTGCGGTAGGTGGTCAGGTCGCGGAAGGTGATCCAGCGCTGGCGGGCGGAACCGGGGCCATAAAAGCTGTGGTCACTGCCGCCGCGCCACGTGGAGTCCACAGATAACAACCAGAACGGCGACGGCCAGGTGCCGGTGGTCTGGTTGATGTAAAGATCCGGCCGGATCGCTCGCAACTCGCCAATCATCCGAAGCATCGCGTCGCCATCGCGCGTGAGCCCGGCCTCGCCCGCCCGGGCGCCCGCCGCCAGGCCGTCAAACTTGAAGGCATTCACCCCGTACTGCTGAATCATCTCCGCGCACAGTTCATGAAATCGCTGGTAGTATTTCGGGCCGGCCAGCGAGAAGCCGGTGGCATTCGTCTCAAATCCCTGCGCGCTGCCGAATTCCAGCCGCAGCCGCTTCGGCTCGTCGTATCCGCCGAAGGGGGAAATCCAGACGCCCAGCGACGAATGATACTTTTGGGCCGCCGCCCGCAACGGCGCAAAACCGTGCGGCAGGCCCGAATGAAATTGCCACAAGGTCCGTGGGTCGTCCCAGCCGTCGTCGAAGAGAAAAGAGGCAATCCGCACGCCGCGCTTTACTGTGAGTTCCTGGCCCACCCCGTTGATGGCGTTTACGCATTGGGACTCCGTGTAGTGGCGCAGGTCATACCACGAGTTGTAATGCAAAAACGGCCGGTAGGGACGCGCCCGTTCGCGCTCCAGGTAAGCCAGAAAATCACGCCGCAATTGTCCCGTGCGCACCACGCCGATGACGCAACTTTGATCCAGTGATTCGCCGGGTTGCAGCACGGCGTTCCGCACAAAGCTGCACCGCACGACGCCATTGGAATCCACCGTGTTTTGAGCCATGGGCTGTTCGTAGCCCAGGAAGAAATTGCCCGCCACCACCGGCGACCCGGCCACCACGCCCACGGTCATCGCGCCGGGGACTTTTTGGTCGAACAACACGATCTCCTTCACCAGCACGTCCCGGTCAACCGCGCGCAACGTGAGCTGCTGGCGCACATAACCCGGGCCGTCGCGCAATATCACCCGCCAGTCCGCGTCCAGGTGTTGGTTCGGAGCGGTGAGCCGGGCCGCCAGTTGGCGTCCGGCAAAGTGGCGCGACAGCGTGGGCGAAGCCGGCTCCGGCTTGATCGGCTCGATCACCGGCGTTTCCTCCAGCGCAAAATCCGACGATTTCAAGACCGTTCCGTTACCGAGCACGAGTTCAAAATCTTCCCCGCTGAGCGCGAGTTTCGTGTCGTTCAACCGGTCGCCCGCTTCAACCGGGCGCAGCCTTCCATGAGCCACTTCCGCCCGCCATTCGATGGCCGGGTTCTCCAGCCGCAGTTCCTGCGCCTGCGCCACGGAGAGCAGCGGCCCCAGCGTTAACGCGGCAAGAAGGACTTTCATTTTATTCCGAGCACTCACGCCGGCGCGAAAGTAGCAGACCGGCAAAGCTCATCCAAGCTCCTCCGCATCACGAATGGGGAGCGTACGCGTCCCGCGTGCCGTGCTCGGCGTCCACCCTCCGCAGTATTCTGCTACCGAGGACGGGTCGCGACGGGCACCTTGCAAAAATGTACCCAAACGCCGGTAGGGCGGACCTGCCGGTCCGCCTCCGCCATATTGCCGCCGATGCCAAGCTCATCGGCGCGCTCAAGCAACGCTGGATTGCCGCCCAGGTGGCGAAAGCGAGATTCGGCGCGGCACCGCTTCCGGAAAACGTAACATCACTGCCGCAACAGGCGATAACAGCCATAAAATGACTGTCATTTTCCCGGCCCTCTTCGTTTCCTGGTTACCTCCTTGTAAAAACTCCTTTCGTGTATTCCCTGTCCTCCGTGGCTTTGGTGAAGGAGGATCACTTTCGCGGTTCCAAACCTCAATCGGCAATTGGCAAGAATTAGTTTCCGCATTCCGCTTTCCCGATTTTCGCTTTTTGTTCAGCCTTTAGCCTTTAGCCTTGCTGCTCCCCCTTATTTTCCTGCCCTCATCTTTCTGCCTTTCCCAAATCTGTGTCCATCTGTGTCCATCCGTGGTTAATGTTTCCCTCCGTTCGCTCCCTTGCCTCCTGTTCAAAAACATCGTCACGGCTTCCCACCTCATTTAACCAATTACCGTTTAGCGACTTAACGCCCTGCCTTGGCATCCGATGTCGGGGTCCCCGTTTCACCTTTCACTCATTTAACCATTTAACTGATTTACCATACCGAATGCGCGACGGTCGCCTATTCCGAATTGCTGACTTGTGATTTACTCGCGGCAGATGACCGCGACCAGTCACCAAAACCAATGCCGGCGGACGGACACCCACCTCCGGCAGGCGGTCGCGCGCCGGTTTGGCTCGGGCCGGTTCGGCCGGCCGGTGAAGCCGGAGATCGTCAATCGAACGCCTATCCGAAATCGGCCAAAGTCATCCAGGATACCAACGTGGAAGCAATGGCGAAGGCGCCGGGGCAAAAATCGTGAAGATTTAACGCAGATTAACGCAGATGAACACAGATACCGCGCCATGAACCAGCTTGAACGGTTGCAGCGCCGCCGGCTGGGCGAAAACATCCCCGCCCCGCTGGCGATGGACATTTTCGCCAAGGCCTGAAACATGAAAATTACCAAACGAACCCAAATCTGAAATTCGATTTCACCAATAAATTCGGCCCGATCCCCTGTGTTTGGACACCTCCCGGATGGAAAAACGAACCCAAACCCGCCAACTCGCCGGCGACGCCGAAGAATCATTATTGAAAGCAGGAAATGGTTAAATGAGTGAGCACAGCACGCGGGACGCGTACGCCCCCGATGACAAAGAAGCCAAAAAACGCGGCGGAATGGCTCCCGCCGCGTTTGGATGTGCTTTGAACGAGTTACTTGACTCCCACCAGATAGCCGAAACGGGAACGGAATTGGTCGGGCGTCAGGGAAACGGCGGCCGCCAATTTCGAGAGATGCTTGGCATCCTCAAAATCCTCGCGTTCGAGCTGAATCATGTAAGCGCGGGCGCATTCGTAGGCTTCGCCGTCCACGTTGACGCGCCGGTTTTGCATGCGACCGGTCTTGGGGTCGAGCATTTTCTCGAACGGCAGCGGAATCATCTTGCCGTCCACCACGCTGATGATGGCGCCGTATTTTTGGGCTTCGGGCGACAGCAGGAATTTCACCGCGGCGTAGCCGAGGTCGCGCGTGTATTCGGCGTCAAACGGAATCGGGTCGGCGCAACGCAGTTCGTAGCCGAGGTCCTTGTCAATGAACGTCATTTTGATGCCGAGCTTTTCCAGGCGCGCGCTCAACAGGTCTTTCATGAGGCGGCCAAATTCGATTTCGCCCAGGCGCAGATGGCCGTGTTCGTCGCGCAGGACCTTGCCGTAGCGTTGCAATTCGCCTTCGGGCAGCGCTTTCACCAGGCCCTGTTCGCCCATGGACTCGATGAGCCCTTCGGCGAGGATCACGACGCCATATGGCGAGCCCTCCACCTTGCGTTTGATGATGGAGCCGATGATGATGTCGCAGACTTCGTCCACGGTAACCTGGCGGCCATGGAATTGCTCGGGAATGATGACGAGCGCCGCCGCCGCCGCTTTGCCGATGCCCAGGGCGAGATGTCCCGCGGCGCGGCCCATGCTGATGATGATGTACCAGCGCGAAGTGGTGCGGGCGTCTTCGGCCAGGTTGCGCACGAGGTAAACGCCGTTGTGCCGCGCGGTCTCGAAGCCAAACGTGGGCGTGGAACCGGGCAGCGGCAAATCGTTGTCAATGGTCTTGGGCACATGCGCCACGCGGATGGCGCCGTTGCTGCGCTTGGCCACCTGGCTGGCGGAGTAGGCCGTGTCATCGCCGCCAATGGTCACCAGGTCGGTGATGCCGAGGTTTTTGAAATTGTGGAGCACGCTTTGCATGCTGGCCTCGGATTTCGTGGGGTTCGTGCGCGCCGTGCCGAGGATGGAACCGCCGCGCAGGTGGATGTCGCGCACGTCGCGGATGGTGAGCGGCTTGCAATCGGGCTTGTCGCCTTGGGCAAGCCATTTGAAGCCGTCGCGGAAGCCGATGACTTCGAAACCGCGGTTGATGCCTTCCATGGTGGCTGCTGCGATCACGCCGTTGATTCCGGGTGCGGGGCCGCCACCGACCAATATACCGAGTCTGCCTTTATTCATAAGAGGTGTGTCAGGATGGGCAAGGGCAACGCAGAATTCAATTCCATTCTTGCCAAATTCCAACCACAATTTGCCGGAATGAAACGCGCTGTTTTTCTCGACCGCGACGGCACGATCATCGCCGAGAAGAATTATCTGCACCGGCCCGAAGAAGTGGAACTGTTTCCGGGCGCGCCGGTGGCATTGAAACGCTTGCGCGACGCGGGTCTGGGTTTGTTCATCGTCTCGAACCAGTCGGGCGTGGGCCGCGGCTACTTCACACTTGCCGACGTG
>JBEKMW010000093.1:0-18787 GCA_049523455.1 Verrucomicrobiota bacterium
CCATGTGCAAACTGATTGACGCCGAGGGCGCCAAAGGGGTGGACCTGGTCTGCCTGCCGGAGGAGTGGAGCGGACATGACCCTGAGCCCATGGACGGCCCCACCGTGACGGCCATGGCCAAGCTGGCCAAGCAATACCACACCTACATCGTGTGTCCCTTGCAGACCAAACGCGGCGGCTTCAACTATAATACGTCGGTGCTCATTGACCGGAACGGGAAGGTTGCCGGTTTTTATGACAAGGCCTTTCCCTACTGGTCCGAATTCGACGGGCCCAATCCCGCCCACCCGTCCCAAGGCGACGCGTCGGTTTTTGAGACGGACTTTGGCCGCGTGGGCATGGCAATTTGCTTCGACGCCAAATTCCCGGAGGTTTTTCAGCGGCTTCGGCATCAAGGCGCCGATCTGGTGGTTTGGTCCAGCGCCTATTCCGGCTACACCGAACTGCAATCCTATGCCACCCTTTTTCACTATTATATCATCAGCAGCACCTGGGCTGGCGATTGTCTGGCTTACGACCTCACCGGCCACAACCTGCTGGACCAGAATGATCACAAGGGCCTCACGATTGCCCATATAACCCTGGATATGGACCGGCAGATATACCACTACAACTTCAACCAGGCCAAACTTAAAAAGCTGCTCGCCGAACATGGCAACGACGTGACCGTGGATGCGGACCTGCCGCGCGAAGAATGGTTTGTGTTGAAGGCCAAGCGCCCCGACGTGTCGGCGCGCCAGTTGGGCCAGCAATATGGTCTGGAACCGTTGCTCGACTATTTCCATCGCAGCCGCGAGCACATCAACGACCTTCGGGGGTTTGAGTTCGCCCAAAAATACGGCGGCGACCCTGAATAATTCGCCGGGCGCAAACCCGCGCCGGGAAATGGCTTGGCTGTTGACCGGCCGTTTAATTTGTTGTTTTTCAATTGGCAACGCGGGAAATTTGTGGCAAACAGTGCGGCCCGCGCCGAAAGAAATATTGAACGCGCGGGGGGAAAGTTTTTCAAACATCACATCGCCTCAGTGAGCTTCCTGGGCGGGTCGGGGCGTCGGTGGGCATGATTCAAGTTGACCGTTTAACAAAACTGTTTGGAGTCAAGCGGGCCGTGGACGGAATTTCCTTTTCCGTCGAACGCGGCGAGGTTTTGGGCTTCCTCGGCCCCAATGGCGCGGGCAAATCCACCACCATGCGCATGATCACCGGCTTCATCCCGCCCTCCGCGGGCCGCGTGAGCGTGGGCGGATTCGACGTCGTGGAAAATCCCATTCCCGCCAAGCGCCTCATCGGCTATCTCCCGGAAAACGCGCCGGCCTACACGGACATGACGGTGGCGGGCTTCCTGAATTTTGCGGCGGAAATCCGCGGCTTGCGCGGCGAGAAGAAAAAACAGGCCATCCACCGCGTCGTGGACTTGTGCTTTCTGGAACCGGTCCTGCACCAGAGTGTGGACACCTTGTCCAAGGGCTATCGCCACCGCACGTGCTTCGCCCAATCCATCCTGCACGACCCGGACGTACTGGTGCTGGACGAACCGACTGACGGGCTGGACCCGAACCAGAAACACGAGGTGCGCGGCCTGATCCAGCGCATGGGCGCGACCAAGGCGATCATCTTTTCGACGCACATCCTGGAGGAAGTGGATGCCGCCTGCACCCGTGCCATCATCATTGACCGCGGCCAGATCGTGGCCAACGGCACGCCGGCGGAGTTGCGCGGCAAATCGGAGATGGCGGGCGCGGTGACGGTGAGCGTGAGCGGCGTGGCGGCGGCGGTGCTCTCGGCCAAGTTGAACCAAATCCCGCAGACGAAACGGGTCGCGGTGGTGGCGGAAAAGAATAATTCGGTGACGGCGTGCGTTTATCCCAAGGCCAACGCGGGCGATGGCGACCTGCCGCGCGCCGTGGGCCAGGCCGTGCAGGGTTGGTGCGTGGAGAAATTGCAAGTGGAGGAAGGCCGGCTCGACGAGGTGTTCCGCAGCCTGACGCTGCCCGATACCGGCGTGAAATCGGAAAACAAAAAATGAATTCGTGGGCGAACATCCAGACCATAGCCAAACGCGAATTGGGCGCGTATTTCGCCTCGCCGCTGGCTTACGTGTTCATCGTGATCTTTCTGCTGTTGACCGGATTTTTCACGTTCATGGTGGGCGGCTTTTTCGAGCGCGGCCAGGCGTCCCTAGCCATATCGTTTTTCGACTGGCATCCGTGGTTTTATCTGTTCCTGGTGCCCGCCGTGGGCATGCGCTTGTGGGCCGAGGAACGGCGCGTGGGCACACTGGAATTGTTGCTGACCATGCCCGTTACCCCCTGGCAGGCGATACTCGGAAAATTCCTGGCCTCGTGGCTGTTCCTTGCGCTGGCGCTGGCGCTGACGTTTCCGCTCGTGATCACCGTGAACTATCTCGGCCATCCCGACAACGGCGTGATTTTCTGCGGCTACGTGGGAAGCTGGCTGATGGCCGGCGCGTATCTCGCGGTCAGTTGCATCACGTCGGCCATGACCCGGGCGCAGGTGGTCAGCTTCATTGTTTCCGTGGTGTTGTGCCTGTTCCTGATTCTGGCCGGGTTTTCGCCGGTCATCCGCTTTCTATCCGGTTGGGCCAGCCCAGAGGTCGTCGGCGCGGTGGCCTCGTGCAGTTTCATCACGCATTTTCAAAACTTTCAGAAGGGCGTGCTGGATTCGCGCGACGTCATTTTCTTTCTCTCGATCATTGTGTTTTCCCTGTTCACCACCGCGGTGATATTGCGCGGGCATCGCCGGGGTTGAGAGCGCCATGAAACAAAAATCCTTTGAGATTCTTCTCTACTCGGCGGCGGGCGTGGTGGCCATGGCGGTGATCCTGGTGGCGGTGAACCTGCTCGCCTCGGCCATGAAATTCCGCGCCGACCTCACGCAGGACCGGCTGTACACGCTGTCGGCCGGCACCCGGGCGATCCTGGCCAAATTGGACACGCCAGTGACCATCCGCTTTTACTGTTCGCGGAATGTGACGCCGACGATGGACAGCGTTTATCTCCAGACCTACGCCGGGCGCGTGCAGGATTTGCTGGATGAATACCGGGAAGCCAGCCACGGAAAAATCACGGTGCAAAAACTGGACCCGGAACCGGATTCCGATGCGGAGGATTCGGCGCGGCTGGACGGCATTGATCCCATGACGCTTTCGAGCGGCGACCGGTTTTATCTCGGCCTAGCCGTGAGCGAACTCGACGCCAAACAAGCCGTTGAATTGAATCCCGACCGCGAACGGATGCTGGAATACGACATTTCGCGCGCGATTTCGCGCGTCATCACTCCGGAAAAAACCGTCGTGGGCGTGATGAGCGCCCTGCCGGTGTTCGGGATGCAGAGCAATCCGATGATGGAGGAGAGCGGGCAGCAGGGGCCTCCGCCGTGGGAACTCATCAACGAACTGAGCGGCGACTACGCGCTCCGCCCCGTGCCGCTCGACGCCACCAAGATTGACGAGGACATCAAGGTCCTGGTGGTCATTCATCCGCGCGACATTACCGACGCGGCGCAATACGCGATTGACCAGTTTGTTTTGCGCGGGGGAAAACTGATTGCGTTTCTCGATCCGCTTAACCTGGTGGACATGCGCAGCCAGGGCCAGAATCCCATGATGGGTCCGCCTGTTCCGACCAGTTCGACGCTCGACAAATTGCTGCCCGCGTGGGGCCTTCAATTCACCACCAACAACGTGGTCGCTGACATGAATTTCAAGATGGAGTTGGGCGGCAACTCCGGCCAACCCCAGGACGCCCCGGCGTTGCTGGACGTCACCGGCGACGGCATCAATACCAACAGCATCATCACCAGTTCGTTGAGCGACGTGTGGCTGCCGCTGACCGGCGCCTTCACCGGCGCACCGGTGCCCGGCTTGAAGGAAACGGTGCTCCTGAAGAGCACGCCGGATTCTGAACTGGCCGATCCGCTCACGGCCAACACGTCCGCCGATGCGATCCTTAGAGACTTCAAGGCGTCCGGCGTCGAATATGCGCTGGCCGTCGAGTTGACCGGCAGGTTCCAGACGGCCTTTCCCAACGGCCCGCCGAAAACCGGAACCAACGAAGCGCCCGCCACCGCCCCCGGCTTGAAGGAAAGCGCCGCGACCAATACCTTGGTGCTAGTTGGCGACGCCGACATGGTGGCCGACCAGTTTTCGTTGCACCAGGACAACACGCCCTTTGGCAACGTCGCCACCGCGTTGAACGGCAACCTGGGTTTCGCCGAAAACGCCGTCGAACAATTGGCCGGCGGCGAAGACCTCATTGCCATCCGCAGCCGGGCGGTGGAAGACCGGCCCTTTACCGTTATCAACCGCATGGAAGCCGCCGCGGAACAGACCTATCAAAGCAAGATCAACGACCTGCAAAACAGCCTGGAAGACACTGAGCAGCGCCTCAGCGAATTGCAGCAGGGCAAAAGCCAGAACCAGCGCTACATCCTCTCGCCGGAACAGGCGGCCGAGCTGGACAATTTCCGCAAGAAGGACGCGCAGGTGAAATCCGAGCTGAAAACGGTGCAAAAAGAACTGCGCCGCGACGTGGTCTCCCTCCAGACGCGCGTCGAATGGCTGAACATTGCCGCGGTGCCCGCGCTCGTCACGGCCTTCGGCGTGGGTCTGGCGATGTGGAAACGCAAACGCACTTCCGCGAAATGAGCCGCCGGCAACTCATTGTCCTGCTCGTGTTGGTCGTCGTCATCGGCGGCGGCGCATGGCTGCATTCGCGCAAACAGGCGGCCGCCTGGTCCAATCCCGGCTCAATCGTCGGCCGGAAATTGCTCGGCGACTTCCAAGTGAACGATGTCGCGCAAATCCGCGTGCGGCACGGCGCGGCGGCGGTGGACTTGGTGCAGTCGAACGGCTTGTGGTGTGTGGCCCAACGCGGCGGCTACCCGGCGGATTTTTCGCAAATCAGCGGGTTGTTGCTCAAGCTGCGCGACCTGAAAATCATCCAGACCGAAGAGGTCGGCCCCTCGCAATGGCCGCGCCTGAACCTGGCCGCCGGATCGGGGCCGGATTCGGCAACGCTGCTGGAATTTTTCGATGTCGGCGGAAAACCGCTTCGCGCACTCTGGCTCGGCAAGGCGCATTTGCATGAAAGCACCCAGCCCTCGGGGACGCCCGACATGGGCGACCAAGGCTGGCCGGATGGCCGTTACGTGCTGACAGCCACCAATACCAGCACGGTGGCCGTCGTGGCCGACCCGCTTACCGAAGTGAACACCGACCCCGCCCAGTGGCTGGACAAGGCCTTTTTCAAAATCGAACAACCCGATGCCATTTCCGTGACGTATCCCAGCGGAACGAATTCCTGGGCGTTGACCAAAGGGACCAACGGCTGGGAACTGGCCGGCGCCAAACCGGGTGAGAAACTGGACGACACCCAGGCAGAGGCCACGGCCGATGCGCTCTCCTCGCCAACTTTCAATGATGTCGCGGTGGACGCCAGGCCGGCGGAGACGGGACTGGATCGCCCGACCCGGATTGGGATAAAGACCGCTGATGGATTTAACTACGCCATTGCCGTGGGCGCCAAGACCAATGACAATTATTTCCTGACCGTGGCGGTTGGCGCCACGTTGACGAAGACGAATTCGGCGGACAAACTCGGGCAGGAAAGCAAACTTAACCAATGGACTTACCTGGCGCCGAACTGGACGATGGACCAGCTGCTCAAGACGCGCTCGCAGTTCCTGGTGAAGCTGGCGGTGATGGAAACGAACGCCCCCGCAACGAATGCGCCCCCTGCTGATACCGCCGCCACACCGGTTGCACGATAGCTGCAATCGTTGAGGATTGCGTGACGCAAGCCTGGTGATGCGAAAGCGGGAATTGCTCTGACGCCTGCCCGCATCCTGACCTTCTCCCCAGGAGAAGGAACCGCGATCGTCACTCGCCAGTTTACAAATCGCGGTGCGGCAAGGTCAGTCCGTCGAATTTCAGCGGGACGGCAAATGATTCTCCCTCTCCTCTGGGGAGAGATTTCCTCGCAGAATTCGCGCATTGAACCCCTGAACCTGCCGATGCCACACGACCTTCCGAATATGAATGGTGCCCGCTTGCTGCCTGCCGGGCCGAAGCTTCCGAGCGAAGGCCGGTTCCCTCTCCGCTCCCATTCTGATGGGAGGGGAGAGGGTCAGGGTGAGGTGAGGGCTCTTTGCTTTCATTGGATGTTCGATGTTCGATGTTGGATGTTGAGTGTCGAATGTTCCCGGTCTTTCCTGCTTCTGCCTTCTTCATTCTGCATTCTCCCTTTTCACTTCACCCCATATCCCTGCCACACCCATTCCAAGGCTTCGGGAAGCGTCTGGTTTCTCACCGCGCGATCAACGTGTCCCGCGTTTTGGGCAAAAACGTATTGGTAATGGTAGCCTTTCGCCCGCAGCACCGTCGCCATCCGATTGTTGGCCGCCACCCAGTCGTGCATGTTATCGCGGATCAAGTTCGGGTTGAAATTGTCGTCATCGCCCACCTCCAGCCAGATGCGGATGGGCTTGCGGGCGTTGTTGGGGATGAGCTTTTCGTGGAAATCCCAGGCTCCGTCGGGCGTTCCCGGGTTGAACGGCCATTGTTGATTCACAAAAGTGCCGGAATACGAGATGACCCGGTGATACCAATTCGGATGATACCACGCCATCTCCAATGCCGCTGCACCGCCGGAACTGCCGCCCATGACCGCGCGCCCGTCCGGGTCCTTGGTCAGCTTTACCTGACAAGTCTTCTCCACGAGCGGCAACAC
Source organism: Verrucomicrobiota bacterium (assembly GCA_049523455.1). Classification (GTDB taxonomy): domain Bacteria; phylum Verrucomicrobiota; class Verrucomicrobiia; order Limisphaerales; family UBA11358; genus UBA11358. The sequence continues at coordinate 6,750 of JBEKMW010000093.1, forward strand.
TTCACGCTCGATGTACTCGGCGAATTTCCCGGACATGGTGTCGTATTCCAAACCGCGCTCGCTGCCTTGGGCGTCACTGCCGCCGTTGCCGATCATAATCGTCACCATCACGGGGATGCGGCGCTCGGCGATCAGGTTGTCGAAAATACGCGCCAGGGTCAGGTCCGGGTGGCCCATTGGCGGACCATCATGGCTCACGATGAACGGCGCGGCCGTGCCGGGCACGTATTGGCTGGGCACATAGACCGTCACCGTGCGCGTGTACGGCGCCGGATGGGTCTGCACGATCAGGGTTTTCGGATTGTCCGGGTCCAGCCTGGCCTGTCCGGTCCGGGCGATGCCTGGGTAGAACCGGCTGTTGGTTGAGGACATGCTGAATTGTTGCACGCGCCCTTGGGGCACGCCATCCACCACGCTCAACTCCGGTGCCGGCACATAGGGGGGGCTGATGAGAAAATTGCCGTCCACGTCCACTGGCGGGTTCGCGCCGGGCGTGGCCTGGGTCGGATTGTTGGCCGCATCGTTGGTGGAAGGCGTTCTATCAAGCGCGGCCCGAGCGAGATTTTCGGCATCCGGCCCCGCCGGAATGAGGGCCGGTGTACCGGGATCGGTAGGCAAACGAACGGGCGGCTTCTGAACCTGGCCCTGGGCGGTGTTAATGAGAACAGCCTGTGTGAGGCAACCGAGTATTAGAACAATACGAATCGAAGTCATAGGTTTCATAGTAATCAATCCTCCGGCCGTTCGCCGCTCGGCGCCATCTTCACCAGCTTGGGGTCAAATTGGCCGAGCACGGTCACCAAATCGTTCTGCGCGGCCATCACGTCGCGGATGTTTTTGTAGGCCATGGGCACTTCATCCAGCCCGGCGGAAATCAAGGTCACCCCGCGTTCGCGCAGGAGACGCATCACGTCCTTCCAGTTGAATTTCTCGTTGGCGGCTTTGCGGCTCATCGCCCGCCCGGCGCCGTGAGCGGCGGAGTTCAACGATTCCGGCTGGCCCTTGCCGCTCACGACAAATCCCGGCGCGGCCATGGAACCGGGAATGATGCCCAACACGCCCGCGCCCGCCGGGGTCGCCCCCTTGTGGTGCACGATGACCTCGCGTTCCGCGCCTCCGATGACGTGTTTCTCCTTCCACGCGAAGTTGTGGTGGTTCTCCAAATCCAGCAACACCTCCGCGCCAAGATTTCTGGCAATGTGCCGGTGGATGCACGCATGGTTCGCCGCCGCGTAGCGGCCCATGAGTTCCATCGCGTTCCAATATTCCTGGCCTTCCTGGGAATCCAACGACAACCACGCGAGCCGTTTCAGCTCCTTCGGCAGATCGGCAAATTGGGCGAAGGCAAGCTTGCTGTAATAATCGCACACCGCCGCGCCCGTGCCGCGGCTGCCGCTGTGCGAGAGCAAGGCCACATACGTTCCCGCCGGCAATTCGTTCGGAGTTCCCCCTTCAGTCGGTCCCATCCCAAATCCGCCTGAAGGCGGGACTCCAAACCGGATCGGCCCATGCGCCGTGAACAATCCGACCTCGACAAAATGATTTCCGCTTCCGCTGGTGCCCAGTTGCGACCACGCGCGGTCCTTGTTTTGATTCGTGACCGGGCTGACCGTCCATTCGGCGTCCATGACTGGGTGGGTGCGGCGGTGCTTGAACATCGCGCCCACGCCAAAGCGCGTCTCCGCCTCGATGGCGCGCGTGAGCCGGTCCTGATGCCGTTCCAGGTCGCGCACCGGCAGGTCCAGCACCGTCATTTTCATGCGGCAGGCAATGTCCACGCCGACGGCATAAGGGATGACCGCGTTTTCGGTGGCCAGCACGCCGCCGATGGGCAGGCCGTAACCAACGTGCGCATCGGGCATCAAGGCGCCGGCCACGGCCACGGGCAACAGGCACGCCTTCTCCATTTGCATCACCGCCTCGTGTTCCAAACCTTCGCCCCATTGCCGATATTTGACCGGTTCGGTGCGAATACCTTCGCCCGCGGGCGCGGGAGAAGGTGGCCGCAAGCCGGATGAGGGTCGTCGGGACGAAAGCAACGCCTTGGCAAATTCGCCGCGCAACGGGTCGTCCACGAACGCCGCCGGATTGGCGACGATGGCTGCCACCTCCTCGTGCAACCGCGATTTGTCACCGCCGCCGAGGATGAATTTGGCAACAAAATCTGTTGCCCGCCGCGTGGTTTCGCCCAGCGGCACGCCAAGACGAATGAAATCTTTGGTGTTCATGAGTTCAAAGCTCCATCGGAGCGAAAGATAGTAGCCCAGGGCAAACGCCGTGCCGCCCTGGGTAAGTTGATTAACAAATTATCCCAGCCCTGAAAGGGCGGCAGAAAGAACGTCGTTTCATGTTTGCAATCTCATTTTAATTAAGCCACGCAATTCATCTTTAAGAAATTTTATTAAGGCCGGCTTCCGCGATGCCGTGGGCGTTGCGGATGAGCGCCGACACCTGGCAGTTCCTTCGGAGCGCGCGGTGCCTTGAGCAGCCTCAGACCGGCTTCGTGCGGCAGCTCGACCACACGAGGTTTTCCCACGTGTCCGGACCACCGCGCGAGCGGGGCATGACGTGGTCCAGGCTGCCTTCGTCCGGACGCAGCAACGCGCCGGTGTATTGGCAGCGGTTGCCGTCGCGCTCGCGGATGGTGTGGGCACAGAACTTCGGGCCGGTGCTGCCGCAGGTCTCGAATGGTGATCGTTTTCATGGCTGAAGTATAACTTGTTTCACATGTGACGCAGCCCGCAACGCGGTTGTGGATGGCTGTGAATAACTTTAAACAGTTGGCAATTGATTTCTCCGGGCTGAGGTGCGACATACAGAGAGGCGAAGCATTGAGCACGGGTTCAAGTACCGGTTTAGAGATCTTTGTCCGGGGCGTCAGGACTAGTTCGCAAGACGAACTTTAATCCCGCTGGCGGGAGCGCCAATCTCGTTGTGACATTGTTTCGCCCTTTTTATGCCCGCGCTTGGTTCTTCCAGCGCAAACGCGCCGTAGCCCACCACCTCATTGCGCGGTCCGGCCGTGTCGCCGGAATTCCGCAGGTCAACGGTTCGCGCGCGCAAATGATGCTCTCGGGCTGCGAGCAGCAGGCCGCAAATGGGAATTCGTCCGCACGCCTGGTGCTCCGAAATGTCCTCCGGCCGCAACTGCTCGATGGCCTGGCTGGTCGCCGTGTCCAATGCCCGCGCCTCGGCGTAGCTGTGGTAATGACTCAAATCGGAACTGATGACCAGGCGCGTTTCGGGTCCGCCCCACAGCGCCGCCATCACTTCAGTCACCTGCCGGTCGGACGCCTCGCCCACGAGGAGGGGGACAATTTTGAAGTCATGCAACACGACTTGCAAGAAGGGCAGGAGAACTTCGAGGGAATGTTCGCGGGCGTGCGCTTCGTCCCTCAGCGTCACTTGAGGCAGCGAGCGAATTCGGCGAACGGCCTCGGTGTCCACCGGCACGAGGCCCAGCGGGGTCGCGAACGCCTCGGCACCGCTCACCGCCAGGCCTTGAAACGGCACGAAATGGGCCGGGCCGATCAGCACTACGCGCTGGATGACCTCGCGGGCCGGCGCCAGCCGGGCGCACGCTGACGCCGCAATGGGGCCGGAGTAAAGGTAGCCGGCGTGCGGCGCAATGACCGCCTTGGGCGCGGACGCAACGTGCGGTTCAACGCACCCGAGAAGATCCGCAATCATGCTCCGGAGTTCCTTCGCGCGACGCGGGTAAAACTGACCGGCCACCGCCGGGGGCCGGACTTTGGCCGCGATGTCTGCCGATGGTTCCATGGCGGGCGGATGCTAAAGCGGCACCCGTCGCGGTGCGCGCTTGACGAAATTGGATTCCGGACCGAACAAGGCCACATCGGCGGCGCCGCCTGCCGGCCAGATGCCGGGAACGGTGCCCTGGCATCCGGGGCATTTTCCGTCGTGGGTAATCCGGTAATCGCGAATCAGGTAGCCGGCACGCTCAATCAGCGCTTCGCCGCAGGCCGGGCAAAACGTAGTTTCCCACGGTCCCACGCGCCCCGGCAAATTGCCGGCATAGACGAAATGCAATCCCGCCGCCGCGCCGATTTCCGCCGCGCGAATGAGCTGGCGTGCCGTGGTGGGCCGCGTTCCGGTCATTTTGTAATCCGGATGAAACCCCGTCACGTGCCACGGAATATCGCGGCTGAGCGAGGCAATAAACTGGGCAAGGTCGCGCAATTCCGCGTCGCTGTCGTTAAAGCCCGGCACGATCAGGGTTACCACCTCGAGCCACAAGCCGCGTTGATGCACCAGGCGAATTCCGTTTGTCACCTGTTCGAGCGTGCCGCCGAGCGTTCGATAGCGCCGGTCGTCGAAGCCTTTCAAATCAATTTTGTAAGCCACAATCCACGGACGCAAAAAGTCGAGCGCCTCGGCGGTGGCATTTCCGTTGGAGACAAACGCACAAGCCAGGCCCGCCCGTTTGGCCAATTGAAACACGGCCACGGCCCATTCCGCAGTGATGAGCGGTTCATTATAACTCGATACCACCAACCGCGCCCCGCTGCGGCTGGCGACGTGCACGATCTGAGCGGGAGCCAGTTCCACGATGGGCGCCGCCTCGCCGTCGTGCAACGCCTGGCTGGTGGACCAATTCTGACAGTACGGGCAATGAAAATCACAGCCGAGCATTCCGAACGTGAGCGCGTCGCTGCCGGGGTAAACGTGGAAAAACGGCTTCTTCTCCACCGGATCGCAGGCCAAGCCGCCGGCCACATAGCCGAATGGCACCCGCAAGCGCCCGGCATCGTTGAACCGCACCTTGCAAATGCCGCGCCGTCCGGGCGCGATCAGGCAACGATGCCCGCACGCGACGCAACGCACCCGGTCGCCTTCGCTGTGCCACAGGCTGCCCGCCGTGGTAAGGCGGTCCAAAATCCCGGCCAGCGGATCGCACCGCGAGGCGGGCGCTGAAAACTTCTCTTCCACGCTCAGTGCCGGCGGGCCGGTGGCTTACAAAGCCCGCAAGATGCGCATCGCCCTGGCCGCATCGGCGTTGCCGTCCACGGCGATATGCGCGATGAATTTCTTGTTAACGGCGGCGGCGGAAAATCCCCGCAGGTTCAGGCCCGCATTGGCCAGCACCTGGGTGATGCGCGCGCCCGCGCCTTTTTTGTCCGCCCCTTCGAGCCGGATGGTGTGAAGACTTTTCGCTTTCGTGAACCCGCCGGCTGCGGCCGCCCGGCATCTGGCCGCGCCGGTAATCGGGGACACAAAGACCACGCCCTCGCCCGGTTTGCTCATCCGCCGCGCAATCAGGAATTCGAGGTTCACGCCTGCCTTGGACAAAACGACCAGTTTTTCCGCCAGGCCGCCGGGCTTGTCTTCCAGCGCTGCCGCCCACGTATCAACTCTTTGAACTTTTAATGCCATAACCTTCGCCTTTCTCTCTCGATCTCTCAGAATCTCGAGCATCAGCACTCTAGCGCGTTTTCCCAAACCACGCCAGCACGATCCAGTGGGTCAGTTTGCAATTTTTGGTGGGGCGAGCGCTAGCCGCGCCGAAGCTTCCGAGAGAAGGCTGGTCTCCTCTCCGCTCCCATTCTGATGGGAGGGGAGAGGGTCAGGGTGAGGTGAGGGCTCTTTGCTTTCATTGGATGTTGGATGTTCGATGTTCGATGTTCCCCGGTTCATGGAAAGCCTCCTTTCGCTTTTGCGCATGCATTGGGACCATGAACCGGCGACGGACAGGAGCGCGGACAGCCTTGTCCGCGAGTTCGGCGAAACGGGTTCGCGCGGACAAAGCTGTCCGCGCTCCGAAACCCAGTTCATGGAGAGTGTCCTGTGGTGACCTTTAGCGCCCTTTAGTGCCCTTTAGTGCCCTGATTTCGGTAGGGCGCGTCAAACTTCCCCCCGACATCGGCTGTCGGGGTCCGTGCGCGCCGTCGTCTCGTGACTGTTCGGTAGTTCATGGGGCGGGGGGTGTATTTACCCCCCTGGAGCCGTACCGCCGTCCCAAGCCAATAAAGACGGGCCTTTTCTCATTTTCGAGCCGTCCCAAAGCCGTACCAAAGCCGTACCGAGCCGTACCAGAGCCGTGGCAAACGAGGGGAAAAAGCAGAAATTGGGAAAGCACCCACCTTCGCTCAGAAGCTACGGTGCGGCAGGGAAAGCAGAAATAGGAGGCTTCACCGCCCGACGATTTTGCGGACGCGGGCCGACACTTCCTCGCCGGGGACGCCCTGAACCTTGCCACCCGCCGGACATTATCAAACACCGTTGACATTGGCGATACCGTGATACATATGAATTTCGCCAGTCCCTTCGCTTTCAAGTCTGGCGGCGTGCCGCTGATCCGCGCCAGGGCGTTTCGCTGGTGGATGCCCAAGCCGCGTTAAGCCAGTTTGAAGCGGATTTGAGCAATGGCATTGCGGTGCTCGCGCCGTGCCATTTTCGGGACGTGCTTCGCCACGCCGATGACATTCTGGTCAACAATGCCGGCGTCCTGGAGGATGGCAATCTCCTGGAGGTGTCAGATGAAAAATTCCAATTTTCGCTTCGCGTCAACTTCCTGGCGCCGTTTGATTTGATCAGGCTGGCCGCGCCGGGAATGATCAAACGCCGTTATGGGCGCATCGTGAACGTATCTTCCGGCTGGGGTTCGTTCGCGGAGGGCCTGAGCGGACCAGCGGCGTACTCTGTGAGCAAGGCGGCGTTGAATGCCCTCACGCTATCCCTCTCAAAAAACCTGCCACACGATGTCAAAGTCAACAGCATGTGCCCTGGCTGGGTGCGGACCCGCATGGGCGGCGAAGGCGCAAGCCGTTCTCCGGAGGAAGGGGCTGACACCGCGATCTGGCTGGCAACCTTGCCGGAGAACGGTCCGAACGGCGGATATTTCCGCGACCGAAAGGCAACTGACTGTTGAAACGACATGGGAACAGCGGATCAACCCCGATGGGCGACGGATTGATTTACCCAGCGGCAAACGAAATTTCGCAAGCCAACTGCGCGATATTGCAACTTACGAACCCTCGCAGGAAGAAAACCCGAGGAAACTGGCACCCGCATCCACTGGCACATCCAGTGCTGAATCTCTACGGCGGCCGATAAAGTCGCGGCCTGTGGTGGGATCCTGGCTCCGCTGTCAGGGCTTGATCGCCATCGCCAAAACCAAAACGTGTAAACCACTTTTCTGAATATTTGGTCACACAAAAGAGCACACAGCCAAAGTGTGCGGAGGAAAGAAAATGCTGAAAAACTTATGAAAAATGGATGTGCAGGCATCATCGCGTTATCACTATGTCTTGGAGCCGCGGCGCAAGCGCAACCGCAGTATCCGCCCACGACATCAGCCTATTACTATACGCCTGAGGGCGCAGGACTTTATGTGCGGGCTGACATGGGGCCGTCGTTCTTCCAATCGGGTCAGATCACCAAGTTCGGCCCGTTCAATGCGCCGGCCGCCGGCCGGGTGGATTATAATACCGGTCTGGACGCCAATATGGCCGTGGGCTGGGCGTTTGACCAATATGTTTCCCTGGACGGCGAAGTGGGATATGACGGCGCGACAATCAACAGCGTCCAGAATTTCAACTCGAGCGACGCGCGGGTTTACGACGTGCCGTTTCTGGCCAACTTGACCCTGTCCTATCCCATTCCCCACACGATCCTGGTTCCGTATGTTGGCGGGGGAGCGGGCGGGGCTGACTCGATTTTCGACGCCCACGGTTTCAATAACGGCGCCACCTACCTACATGGTAGTGAAAACGACGTGGTCTTCGCTTACCAGGCGTTTGCCGGGTTGCGCTTCCGGTTGAACCCGAATCTTTCGCTGGGCATAGGCTACAAGTATTTTGCCACCGCCGATACGTCCTACAGTTATCCACCCGGTCGTTTTCAGCCCGGTCCCAATATGGACATTGGCTTCGATGGCGTCAGGACGCATAACGTGTTGTTCACGTTCGAGTGGAAATTCTGGTAAGCGCCGGCTGGAGCATCACCGGGCCTGCGTTTCTCATTTCATGCCTCGATGCGCTGCATGTTCTCAACGGTCTGCCGGTTCAAATTGTAAAGAGAGTCGAACAGCGCGGCTTTGAACGACGCCGGACCGCGCGATTTCTTCGCCGCCAGTTCCGCTGCGATGCCGTAACAAGCCAGCGCGCAAGCCGCGGCCTTCTGATAATCCGGTTCCACGGCGGCAAAAGCGCCGATGACGGAGGCTGCCATGCAGCCCGTGCCCACCACGCTGGTCATAAGTTCATCTCCATTTTTGACGCAGTAAATTCCGCGCGTGTCGGCCACAATATCCACTTTGCCCGTGATTACCACCGTGGTCTGGCGGCGAGCGGCGAGGGTTTGCGCCAGCGATTCCAAATTCGTGGCGACTTCGGTACTATCAACGCCCTTGGTTTGAACCTTGGCGCCGCTGACGCGGGCAATTTCAGAAGCATTTCCCTTGAGGACGTTGATTCTCGTCTGATCCAGCAGTTCCAACAGTTTGCGGTCGCGAAATTCCGTGGCACCGGCACCGCAAGCATCCAGCACCACCGGAATGCCCCTTTGATTCGCGCGGGCCGCTGCCAGCTTCATAGCTTCCACAATGCCGACGGTCAACGTCCCGACATTGAGCACCAAGGCTGAAGCAATGCCGGTCATGTCGGCTGCTTCCTCGGGCGCATGGGCCATGACCGGAGAGGCGCCGAGGGTTTTGACGATTTGGGCGCAGTCGTAAATGGTCACCCAGTTGGTCAAGTGATGCACCACCGGGCTTTGTTGCCGGACTTTTTGCAGCAAATCGTAGGCGTTCAATGTTGTGTTCATGGTTTCGCAAGCAACCTCAGCAATTTCGGCCTGAACTGGCCAACGCAAAATCAATCAGCTTGGTGGCGCGGATTTTGATTGTCGCATTTTATTCCGGCTCTATCCGCCGGGCATAAGCGCGGAATTGATGGGGCGCGGCGATTGTTCTTATCGCGATTCATTCCGGGTGGCCGACCGTGCCCCGGTTTGTGCTGGTCCGTTTTCCCAGCCGCCACCCAAGGCTTTGTACCGCTGGACCAGATTCAGCGAAAGGTTCTGATCGCTTTGTACCAGCCCCTCTACAAGCGTGATTTGACGCTGGGATCAGAGCAAAAAGCTCGAGATGCCTGTGAACACGGGTTGAAATGGGTTTGCTTAAGAACTCAACCAACCCATGAAAACGACATTTCCAGTGAGCCGAAACTACCCCAAAACCCTCCGCAACCGCAAGCGTCGAATCGAACACTGTCGAATCGAACACCAATCTGGCCGCCATCAACTGGGTCTTTCCCACGGACATTCCGAGCCACGAATCTGCGCTTAGGGCGGGTGTGGTCAATCGTACGAGAAGTGCCCCATTTGCCGACCTCGGATCAATATCAACATCGTTCCTCCTGCGCCCGACGTCAGACGGCGGAAGAAAACTCTCATGGGTGCCAGCTTAAGACTGGTCCTGGTGGGGATTGGGATATTGTGTTACCACCATTTCCTCGCGCCGTTTGTGACGACGGACGATGCGTTCATTGACGGTTATCTTCTGTAGCTTATTGACCAGCCGACCGCGACGGAATGATGTATTGCGCATCCCAGGACTGAAAGTTGTCATCGGATTCGACGGTACTGGCCGAGCCATCGGCATACCCGTAAACTCTCGCCCATTTGCCATTCTGGGTCAGCCAGGGCTGCTGTTCGCGAATCAAAGCCACTCTTCGCGGCGGAATATTGGTCAAGTCGTTTTGCGATCCCTGGTAAACAATTTCAAAGTCATTGGTTCCGCTCAGAGGCGCATTCATCCATGAAGGCGAGTCGGCTTCCAACGGTTCCGGTAAATAAGGTGTAACCTGATCGAGACTCAGAGGAAACTCGCCCTGATGTTCGTCCGCGTATTTGAGGAGCGCCGCGGTGAGCGCTCTGGCATCGTTTAGTTTGCCGGCCCCCCTTGGACCACCCCCGTTAGACGAGGCAATTACTTGATTATGATCCAGCAGGTTGAAATCCCCACGGGAATAGAACTGCACTCCCGCCAAGCGACGGTTCTCCGCCGCTTGTTTTGCCAGTTGACTTTCTTGCTGCCGCAGCGCCTGGACTTTGGCACGCAGCTTGGCCAATTCAGGCGTTTGATCATTCGCCGTCGCACTGTCGGTTTTGATTTGAGCGACCAGATTGGCGAGGCGCCGATTTTCCGCTGCCAGTGCGGCCAGTTGATTGTCCTGCCGCCGCAACACGCTGTCATTTTCGCGAAGTCTGGCCTGGGCACGATGTTGAATCAGCAGCGATGCCACGACCGCCGCGATGATGACGACGCCAGTGAAGATGGTCTTGTATGGTTTCATAGCCAGTTACGGAACAGGAACCCACTGACTGACGCCGCCCGTGCCCAACCGCGTGGTCTTCAGTCCAATAACGACGCGTTGATCGAATTGTTCATCCACCGGAGCCTTTTGCGTGATTACCCAGTCATCGGCCACCTGCATTTCGCTGGGCAAACTGCTCGTGGGCAGGATCGTCCAATCTTGCAAGACGGAATCATCTACGGGCGATTTGAAACAGGGTGTCAACTGGGAGACATCGGTGGGAAATTGTCCATTATTGCTTTTGCCATATTGCCTTAACGCGTCAGCCAGCGTGGTCATGGCAAAAACGATTTGAGCCATGCCCCGTGCTGAACTCATGACCCGGCGATTGTCAGGATCGATTTCGTGGTGATCATACTCGACCAGTTCCAGCCATTTGCTATCGGCCAGGTAGTGAAGTTCCGGGACTGCGGCGGCGGGATTGGCTGCAAACAGTTGTTTGAGACGGTTCACCCGGTCCGCATACAACTGTCTCATCGAGTCCAGGACCTCTTCCCGCGACAGCGGCCTGTTCGTTTTCGGTCCGGTCAATTCCCGCATGTCCGCCTCCAGGCGCCCGATTTCACCACGGAGCCTCAGCACTTCATACAACTGGCCGTTGGAAGTGGGTGGAGAGCTGTTTGTGCTGGCGAGCAAATTCGAGAGTCGCAGGTTCTCCCCCTGTAATTTGGCGAGCTGACTGGCTTGTTGTCGCAACGCGTCGTCCTGGTCGCGCAGTTTGGCTTGAGCTTGACGTTGAACCACCAAAGGCGTCGCCACGCTGGCGACGACAATGGCGCCGAGAATCCCGGCTTTGAGTTTTGTTGCAGCCAAAAGTTTCAACACCGTGAACGTTGTTGACGCGCTTGAAGCAGCGACCGCCAGTGCGCCAGTCGCAACGCTGGCTGCCAGATTCGCCGGGGCAGACACCAGCGCGCCGGCCGCGAGCGCTACGGCAAGACCGGAAACCGTGGATGTGATGCCGCGCTTGGCAAGCAATGGCCTCAATTTTTCCAACGCCCGGCTGACGCGCTTTTGCGCCGCGTCTTCGTTGATGCCGAGCGCCGCCCCCACCGCGCGATAATCCTGTCGCTTGAGGAAGCGCAACACGACGGCATTGCGGTCGGCCTCGCTCAGTTGATTCAGTGCTTCATCCAAGTGCGGCGCAATCAGTTCCCAATTGGGTTCGGTGTTATTGCCGGGAGCAGTCATTTCCATTGCGGTTTGTTCGCGAGTTTGGCGGCGTCGTTCGGTTCGCACCGCCTTCGCTGCTGTAAAACAGGCGTGCCGATAAAGCCAGCCAGGCAACAGGACGTCGCCCGGCAGCGTTCGAGCCTTGCGCGCCAGATCGGTGAAAACGGCTTGCGTCACGTCCTCGGCCAGATGGCTGTCGCCGTTCACCACCCGTAACGCCGCCGCATAGACCAGATCAATGTGCCGCGCCACCAGCTCGCTGAACGCCGGCTCGCATCGGTCCTGCGTGTATCGCCGAAGGAGTTGTCCGTCGTCCGTCATCGTCTTCTATTTACCAGAACCCGCCGAAAACAAAATCCGACAAAAAATGTTTGGCCGGTGCCCTAAACGAAAAGGGGTCAACCGGAACATTTCACTTTTGGCATGATTTTCGGTTGACGCGGGCCGGCAGCGCCAGCGGGGTCGGAGGCGGTCAGAAACGCTGAAATGCTGACATGCTGAAACGCGGAAACGCGGAAACGCTGACAG
>JBEKMW010000094.1:0-18677 GCA_049523455.1 Verrucomicrobiota bacterium
GAGGGCTCGCGCCGCAGTGCGCCGTGGTGGGCGGAGACCAAAATCCCCGGTTTTTGGGCTGATTGGGGCACATAGAAGGAAGATTCATGCAAATGCGAAAAAGATGTGGGTAATGACAAGGCCTTCAGGCCGCTTCGGCGCACGAAAGCAGTTGGATCAAACGATTGACATATCAGCGAACGGTGCGGAAGCGGCGTAAACGCCGCGCGCCGCGTGGCTTTGCGTTTGGGGGAACTTTCCAGATGCGCCCCCTCGGCCGTTCCGTCCCGGGCTCGCCGTTGTTTTCACGTCAACCCGCACTTTACAGCCTTGCGCAAGGGGACTACAGTCGCCTCATGCCTTCGGATTACGATGCAACGGAATTCGTAGATGCGGATTTTCAGGCGCAGCAGGCCGGCTCCGGCGCCCCGGTGTCCGCGGGCGACCCGCTGCGCGCGCCCACGCGTGAAGAAGTGGACCGCAAGGTCGTGGAGGCACAGCAGAAACTGGCCGAATTGAAACGCGCGCAGGAGGACCTGGAGCGCGAACGCGCCGCGCTCGAAGAGTTGCGCCGCCGCCAGCTTGAATTCCAAAATGGCCGCCAGGAAATGGTGCGCCACCTCACCCGCGGCCTCGGGCTGCTCGAGGAGGCTGAATTCAACGCGCGCCGCGACGCCGAGCAAATGGTCAAGACCGTCGCCGATTTCCGCGATGCGCTCGACAAAATCCAAGCCATCCACGACGAGACCTGGACCAAGGAAAACTTCCAAATCGAACTCACCCGCGCGCTCACCACCATCGAAAATGCGCGCATGGAATGGAATTCAGCGCGCCTTAAATTTTCCGTCCTGGAGGGGGGAGCCAAGGATGAAGCCAAGCCGGAGCAAACGCCGGCGGCCGCGACGTCGCCGTTCGCCAACCTGAGCCTCGGTGAACTGTGCAAAATCGGTTTGGCCCTCACGTGGCCGCTCGCGCTGGTGGCCCTGGCCGCAGTCGGCCTGGCCCTGGCGTTCCTGCTGCGCCATTGAAGTGCGGAGTTATGGCCTTCGAGCGGAAAAAAGGAAAAGCGGGCGACCCGATTGCGGACCGCGCGCGCGCGTTGACCGACCAGATAGCGGCGCTCGAGGCCCAAATCAAGAAACTCGACGACCAGATCCAGACCACGCCCACGCCGCGACTGCGGTCAACGGTTTTGCCGCACTCCGCCGCGTTGGCCGCCAGCCCGTCGAAGCCGCCGCCCGCGCACGAGCCGGTGTTTGAGGAAGTCAAACCACTGCCGGCCGGCGACGAGCCCGACACGTCCGACCAGTTTAACGAACTGGGCGTGCGCAAGTACGATTTACCCGCGCTATGGAACCGCCTGCGCCGGAAGTTCAGCCGGCCCCCGGCCGCCAATCCGCGGCTGGTCACCTATCTGGCCGCCGGCGGGGTGCGCGGCTTGCGCCCATTGCGTTATGAAAAGCGCAAGGCGCGCTACCGTGTCATCTTGTTTGCCATTATTCTCTTTTTCGTTTTGCTGGGTACGCTTCATGTTTACCTCCACAATCGTTAGGACGATGATATGAAAAATGGGTGCTTCCAACTATCTGTCGCAACAAGCGAAGGCCAATTTATCGCGCGTTATTCGGAAAAAGGCCTGGCTGGACTCGAATTCCCACCGGTGGGGCGAGCGCCAGCCGCGCCGACCTGCCGCGCCGTAGCCTCTTGGCGAAGGCGGGAGCTTCAGAGCGGAGGCAGGTCCCCGCGAGCCGTCCGAACCAACGATATCCCCGCCAAAGTCAGTAACTGGCATCGTGCGACGGAATCGGCGTTGCACAACATTCTGGCGGGACGCGACGCGGCAGAACTACCGCCGCTTGACCCGGCGGGAACGGCATTTCAGCAATCCGTCTGGCGCGAACTTCGCAGAATCCCGCTGGGGCAGACCAGGAGCTACGGCGAAATCGCAAAACGGATTGGCAATCCCAAGGCCGTCCGCGCCGTTGGCGGCGCGTGCGGCGCGAATCCAATTCCGGTGCTCGTGCCGTGCCACCGCGTTTTGGCGGCGAACAAAAAAATCGGGGGATTCAGCGGAGGGTTGGATCGGAAGCGAGCGTTGCTGGCGCGCGAAAGCGTGGCTTTGCGATAGCGTGGGCGCACTCCGTGCGCGCGCCATGATCATATGTTGGAAGCATTCTCTGCGGGTAGGTAAGGAACAGGTAATCCCGCGCGGGGAAAAGCGCCGCTGAAGCGGACGCACTCCAGACGCTTCGCGAAGGCCGCAAGCAAAATTTAATTCGCCGTCAATCGGATGATTTCTTTAAGCGTCGTCTGCGGTTTGAATTTCACGAAGCGTTCCAGCTTTTCCACGTGCGGTTTGCGGCGGCGCATATCGTCGAAACCGGGAGCGTACGCCTGGTCGTAAGGCACCAATTCAATTTTCGATTTTGAGCCGAGGGTGGCCACGACCAGTCTGGCCAGTTCCATGACGGAAACTTCCTCGGTGCCGCCCACGTTGAAGATTTCGCCGCGGGCCTTTTGCTCATTCCGCAAGCGGACGAGCGCTTCCACCGCATCGTGAACGCAACAAAAGCAGCGCGTTTGCTTGCCGTCGCCGAAGACCTTGAGCGGCTCGTTCTTTTTTGCCGCGGCGATGAAGCGCGGCAACACCATGCCGTAGCGCCCGGTCTGACGCGGGCCGACGGTGTTAAACAGCCGCGCGATGGTGACCGGCAGGTTCTTTTCGCGCGCATAGGCCAGCGCGAGGAACTCGTCCGTGAGTTTCGAACAGGCGTAGCTCCAGCGCGATTGTCCGGGCGGGCCAATGAGCAAGTCGTCGTCCTCGCTGAAGGCTGGTTTGGTGCTCTTGCCATAAACCTCGGAAGTCGAAGTGAGCAGCAGCGGGGTGGAATGCCGCGCGGCGGCTTGTAGCAAAATCTGGGTTTCGAGAAAACTCGCTTCCAGCACATGCAGCGCCGATTTGACCACCAGATCCACACCGACGGTGGCGGCCAGGTGAAAAATGAAGCCGGCGCCGGCGGCCAGTTTCGCCAGTTCCGGGCATTCGGAGATTTTGGATTTGATGACCCGCAGCCGCGGATTTGACTTCACGGCCGCCAGATTTTCCAGCGTGCCCGTCGAGAGGTCATCCATTACCACGACCGATTGGCCGTCCTTAAGCAATCGTTCGACGAGATGGGAGCCGATGAAGCCGGCGCCGCCGGTCACTAACACAGACGAGGATGGAGGTTGGAGGATGGAGGATGGCATTGGGTTCCGATTTTTCCTTGTTTTTCCTTATTTTTCTTGCGTCTTCCCTGTTAGCGCCAGGGCCTGGGCGAGGGCTTCGGCCAGTTTTTGACGGAAGGCCGGGCTTTCAATCAGCGCCGCCTCGCGGGGATTGGAGAGAAAACCGCCTTCAATCAAAATGGCCGGGCGGTTTTGCCCCTGTAATACCGTTTCGAATCGCGAGCGCCAGACGCCAAGGTCCTCGATGCCGACAGTTCGCGCCAATACGCTTTGAACGTGCACCGCCAATTGCAGGTTCTGGGCGTCGAAATTGTTATTGGGCAAATATTCGGACCAGGGGTCCGCATAACCGCGCGTCAAGGTTGACGGCAAACCGGCGGGGGTGATGCAGTAGGTCTCAAGGCCGGCGGTCTTTTTATCCCGATCCGGCGTGGCGTTGAAATGGAGACTGATGAACAAAGCGGCGTGGTGCATTTCGGCGAACACCACGCGGCTGGCATTGGTGACGTAGGTGTCGTTGGTCCGGGTGAGATACACGGTCCAACCGTTCGAGGCGAGCAAGGGCGCCAGGCGTTTGGCCCAGTCGAGCGTGAATTCTTTTTCGGGCCGTTTATCGAGCACGCTGAAGGTACCGCTATTCATCCCGCCGTGGCCGGGATCAATCACGATGACGCGGTTGGTCCCAAAGTCGAGCGGCGGCCCGCACAGCAGCGGCTCGAAATTCTTCTCCAAATCCAGCCCATCCACGAAGACCTGCTTGTCAACCAGTTCGGGGCCGAAGCCGAGGTGGATGAGGGTGCCGTTCCAGGTGGCCTCGCGGCTGCCGATTTCCAACACCATCACGCCACGCAACGAGCCGATGGCGTAAGTGGCCACGGGTGTGCGGGAAACCAGATGCGGCGCGCCGGTCTTGTGCACAGCCGCCCAGCGGTTGAGCGACATCCAGGTAAAAACCGGCGCCGGCGCGACGACGTTTGCCGGCGGCGGATTCGAGCGCATCAGGGGAACCTGGTTCGTTTTGACCGGCGGCGGCTGGTTGGTTTGCGGGGCGACCACTGACCGAACCCCATTGGTTGCAGTCCAAACCGGCGGAACCGATTGATTTGGAGTGGTGGCGCAGCCCGCCAGAAAAACGAGCGCGCACAAAATGAGTGCGACCGATTTGAACACGCGGCCATTGTGCGGATGAGGAAAACGGACTCAAGACATTTACGATTTACGATCTACGCGTTTGTTGGTAGGGCGGAGTTGCTGCTCCGCCAAGCCGCGCTATACCGGCAGTTTGGTTGTCTTGCCGGCAGAGAGCAGCTAGGCCATAATTTCCGCACCAAAGGTTTGCGTTGAAAATACTCGTCGCCATCACCGGAGCCAGCGGCGCGCTCTACGCGCAACGGCTGCTCGACAATCTCGATCCGCGCGCACACGAAATCCACGTGGTGCAGAGCCACTACGCGCCGCAGGTCGTCGCCCAGGAGCTGACCGGCGGCTTGCGCCTGCCCGACGGCGCGAAGCTGCACAATGTGAAGAGCATGAACGCGCCGTTTGCCAGCGGCTCGAATCCGCTGGACGCCATGGTGGTGATTCCCTGCACGATGGGGACGCTGGGCCGCATCGCGCACGGCTATAGCGAGGACGTCCTGCTGCGCGCCGCCGACGTGGCGCTCAAGGAGAAGCGGAAGCTGATCCTGGTTCCGCGGGAAACGCCGCTGAGCCTGGTCCACATCAAAAACATGGAACTGCTGCTCCTGGCGGGAGCCGTCATTCTCCCGGCAAATCCGAGTTTTTATTCCGGCGCCAAAACCGACGTGGCGCTGGCCGACACGGTGGTGGCGAGGGTGCTGGATCATTTGGGAATAGCGAATGTCTTGGCGCCGCGGTGGAAAGAGGAAACGGAATGATGCTCGATGTTTTCTGTCATTAAAAAATGGGGCTCCTTCGTCCGGTTCAGCCACACGGTGTTCGCCCTGCCCTTCGCGCTGGCGGCCATGCTGGTGGCGGCGCGCGACCGCCACGGCTGGCCGGGCTGGAAAATTTTCGGACTGATTCTGGCCGCCATGGTCAGCGCCCGCACCTGCGCCATGGCCTTCAATCGCATCGTGGACCGCAAGCTCGACGCGCTCAACCCGCGCACCGCCAACCGCCATCTGCCCACCGGCCAAATTTCGCTGGCGAGCGCCGTCTTGCTTTGCGTTCTGGCCGCAGCCGGATTGGTCACGGTGAGCTATTTTCTGAATCCGCTTTGCTTTCACCTCTCGCCCGTCGCGCTGGCAGTCGTTTGTTTTTATTCATTGACCAAACGATTCACCGATTACACGCACGTTTTTCTGGGCCTCTCGCTCGCGCTGGCGCCCATCGGCGCGTGGCTGGCGGTGAGAGGCGCGAACGTTTCGACGCTGGAAATCTTGCAAATGACCGCCTTGGCGCTCGCGGTCGTACTTTGGCTCGTCGGCTTCGACATCATTTACGCGCTGCAGGATTACGAGTTCGACCAAGCGCACGGCCTGCATTCGCTGGCAGTGGCGTGGGGGCCGCAGAACGCGCTGGCGGCCGCGTTCCTGGCGCACATGGTCATGTGCGGATTGCTGCTCGCGTTTGGCTTCCTCTGCCAGTTCCGCTTCGCTTATCTCATCGGCTGGTTCATTATCGTCGGTTGCCTGGTGTTGGAACACTGGATTGCGCGCCGCCGCAGCTTGAACTGGATAAACCTCGCCTTCTTCCGCCTCAACGCGTTGGTCAGCGCGGTGTTCCTGGCGGTGGTCGCCGTGGAAGTGGTCCTGCGGGGCGGATTCAAGCTGAGGTAAGACTTGGGGAACATTCAACGTTCAACATTCAACATCGGACTTTCAACGAGGCTGGCTACGTCGAACCATTGGATATTGGAAGTTGAAAGTTAAATGTTGAGCGTTCATCTCACTTTTCCGGTAACGTTTTTCCGGTTTTGCTTCTGAAGCAGGCATGGACACGGTAAAATCGGACCAGCCTATGCCCGACGGAAATAAATGTCCGCAATGCGGCACGCCATTGCCGGCCGGCGCCCTGGCCGGGCTTTGCCCCGCCTGCCTGCTCAAGCAAGGCGCCACGGATGACACTGCCACCGGCGGCACGGCGGCATCGTTCCAGCCGCCGCCCGTGGCCGAGCTGGCGCCGTTGTTCCCGCAACTCGAAATGCTCGAACTCATCGGCAAAGGTGGCATGGGCGCGGTCTATAAAGCGCGGCAGAAGGAATTGGACCGCGTAGTGGCATTGAAAATCCTTCCGCCCGGCATCGGCGACGATCCGGCGTTCGCCGAACGTTTCGCCCGCGAAGCCAAAGCGCTGGCCAAGCTGAATCATCCGGGCATCGTCACACTCTATGAATTTGGCAAGGTAGGACAGGCGTCGCGCCTGTCTCAAACTTCAGAAAAATCTGCGCCCCAGGGCGGAGTTTCCGAAAAAATGGAGACCGGCGCGACGCCTGTCCCACTCTACTATTTCCTGATGGAATTTGTGGACGGCGTGAATCTGCGGCAGTTGCTCCACGCCGGGCGCGTGTCGGCGCGCGAGGCGCTGGCCATCGTGCCGCAGATTTGCGATGCGCTGCAATACGCGCACGACCAGGGCATCGTCCACCGCGACATCAAGCCGGAGAACATCCTGCTGGATCGGCGGGGCCGGGTGAAAGTGGCGGATTTCGGGCTGGCGAAGATTGTGGAAGGTGGGGCGGGCAGTCCTCTGCCCGCCGCTAGTCTGCCATCGGACGTCGGCGCGCACGGACCCCGACATCCGATGTCGGGGGGAGTGACGCGCCCTACCAGCGAATTGACCGACGCGGGCAAGGTGATGGGCACGCCGCAATACATGGCGCCCGAACAGATGGAGCATCCCGGCGAAGTGGACCATCGGGCGGACATCTATGCACTGGGCGTGGTGTTTTACCAAATGCTCACCGGTGAATTGCCAGGCAAAAAAATCGAGCTACCGTCGTCCAAAGTGCAGATTGACGTGCGGCTGGATGAAGTTGTGCTGCGCGCGTTGGAAGAGAAACCGGAATTGCGCTATCAGCAGGCCAGTGTGCTCAAGACGCAGGTGGAGACGATTGTGGCCACTCCGGCCGAAAAGATCCATGCCGCCGGATTCGAGAGACCGAGCCAAACTAAAAAATCCGCTGCCATCCCATTCAGCCATCCCTTTTTTCAATTTGTCGTTTTTGGGGTGGTGATGATATGCATGTTCCTGCTGCTGCTCCTCGGCATGAGTTCGGAAGCAATAGGCCCCAGAACGTGGAGTTATTTCCGCCTTGGCTTTGAAATTCTTGCTGTGATTGGATCCGCGGGATTCCTTTTCGCGCTTTATCGGGCAATAAGGACTGGCACGCCAGAAGCATGGCGCGGCGTGAAAGTCGCATTACCGTTCTTGTTTCTCATGATAATCGGAATTCTCTTTGGGTTCTGGTCCCCGCGTTTGTTGAAGCCGAAAACGGGCATAGTCACGTCCGAATACATCCGCCAAGGATGGTTCCCCCAAGGCGATGCGATTGACATCACATCCATTGAACGAAATGGGGATCAAATGACCGTCAGGGGTTATTACCGCCTAATTAGCCATGATCAGGCGCTGTTGGCACTCTACATCACTTCAACCAACAAAAATTTCCCTGAAGGCGCGCGACAGTCGGTGCAGATTTCCAAAGGGAGTGGAGACTTTAAGTTAATCCATCCGCACACGTTTCCAGGCATGCCGCACGTCAGTATGTATGCCAGCGACGGCAAGCCTTTTGCCGAAATCTATTTCGGAACAAAGGCACAAGTGCAAAGCGTCAGTGGGTTTTCGGAAGAGAATTTCGCAAACGATTATTTCGGAATCGATATCACCAATCAGACCAACGATCGTTTGGAACACGGCCTGACCAATGAAGATGCCTCGCAATTGACTCAGGAAGGCTGGCAACTCTGGCAGGGACGGAAATTGGGCGAAGCCGAGGAGGAATTTCAGCAAGCCCTTCAGCTCGATCCCACAAACGCCAATGCCTGGAACGGCCTGGGCTGGGCACAATTCAACGCCGGCAAGAGCACTGAAGCCGAAAAAGCGTTTCAAAAAGCGGTTTCGATTCAGCCCACTCAGCTGGGCGCGCTGAATGGACTGGGACAGATTTATTTGTCACAACGGAAATACAACGACGCGGAAAAGTACCTGCTCAAAGCTGCGCCGCAAGCGTCGGCGGCTTGGTTCGGTCTGGCCCGGCTTTACTTGCTCGAGGGCAAATTTGAGGAAGCCGAAAAATGGGCGCAAAACATTGTGGATTCCGGCCAGACCGACGAAACCGCCCAGAAGATGCTCGAAGCGGCCAAGGCCAGAAAATTGAGCGACGGTCTGCGGATGATGATTGAACCCCCTGCGCCGCCGGGTTCCAACTACGTTTCGAGTGCGAATACCAATACTACTTTTGCCCTTCAATTTCGTCTGGTTCTGCCGGACGATTCGACCGAGCCAGCAGATTGGCTGTCGTTCACCTCTGGTCGTGAGCGACTTCATCTTTCCCATCAGATTTTACTCGATGAGTCCGCCGTCGCGCGGGCGGGCGTGAATTTTGATCGGAATGGAATGCGGGAAATTGAATTCCGACTTACGGACACTGGTAAACAGAAGTTCAAGGAAGTCACGGCAGCCAATATTGGCCGCCGACTGGCAATTGTCTTCCGCGGCGAAGTGCTTAGCGCCCCGGTGATTCAGTCGCCCATCTCAGGCGGTCAATGCCAGATTACTGGCTCAATGGACACCGGCCAAGCCAATGATATCGTGAATTATTTGAACGGGGCCGCGATGCCGGCATCCGAACCTTACCACTTTTCTGAAATCCATGAATGTCTGCTAGCTTCGCCGCCTTCTGGCGGCCCTTTCAGTCCTTTCACTTGGTTAAATTTACAATCCGGGATGGTCATAACGAACAATTCATTGGATTGGACGAGCGTCAACGGCCAAGAATGGTTTTGTACCAACAGCTTGGACATCATGGCAATGGACGTGCGCCAAAACTCGACCCAACAGGTTCCGGCTTTGGTATGGCTTGACATGATCGTTGAACGGGCGCCCACGAACGGCTGGGATTCTGTCAGTGCTGCCGACGTGGCCCACAATTGGAAGCTGTTGGAGGAAGAACCCAAGCAGGCACAATCCTGGGACGGCATAACCGGACAAGCTGGCTCCTTTTTCTTTCAAACCCGCGAAGGCGGAAAGGGCATTTTACAAATTCTCGGCGTTACCGACAACCCGCGTGGCATAAAAATTCGCTACAAGCTGGTGCAGAACAGCACCAATGTCAGCGGAGTCCTGCCTGTGTCCGTCGAGACCGGATCACCCAACCCCGCCCCGGCGACAAATGAGAAATCTCCTGAGATTTCTGACGCCAACAAACCGGTGGTAGCAGCCGCAGAAAAATGGCTGGCGCTGATTGACCAAGGTTACTACGCCCAAAGCTGGATGGCGGCGTCGGCGTTTATTCACGCTGCGATTACACAGGAACAATGGAATGCTTCCGTGCGGGTCGCACGGCAGCCGATGGGTGCTTTGATGTCACGCAGGGCGGGCTCCGCCACTGCGGCCACCAGCCTTCCAGGCGCACCGGACGGCCAATACGTGGTCATGCAATTCGAATCCTCGTTTGCCAACAAAAAATCGGCCATTGAGACCGTCACCGTGGGACCGAAGCAGGACGGCCCATGGAAAGCTTCGGGTTATTACATCAAGTGACCGAACACTCCAACCATTAATCAATAAAGAATATGAGAGGCCCTCTGCTCGCGGCGTTCATCGTGGTCGTTATTCTCCTCGCCATCTGGGACGGGGTCTGGAAACTCATCGCCATGTGGAAGAGCGCGCGCCACAAGCAACTCGCGTGGTTCATCTGCCTGGCCATCTTTAACACGGTGGGCATTCTGCCCATCCTGTATATTTTGTGCTTTCAACCGGCCGAGGCGCCGCCGAAATACCCGTCGCCGCCGGCGTCCTGAAGAATTTCGCGCCCCGTTATGAAACCAAACGCGCTTCCCTATGTCGTGCTCGCCCTGCTTTGCGCCGGTTACCTGGCATTCGTGGCCGGCTCGGCCTCGCTCCTGCCGGAGCAGGTGGCCATGCATTTTGGCGCCGGCGGGCGGGCGGACAATTGGATGAGCCGTTCGTCGGCACTGATGTTCTTCGAGATCATGGGCTTGGGCATACCTATCTTCTTTGTCGGGATCGGACTTCTGACCGCTCTGGTCCCGGCGGGCTTGGTCAACCTGCCTCACCGTGAGTATTGGCTGGCGCCGGAACGCCGCGCGCAGACCCGTGCGTATATTTCATGTCAGATGGCCTGGATGGGCTGCCTCGCGCTCCTGTTTTTCGCCGGGATTTATTGCCTGACAATTCGAGCCAATCATCTCACACCACCGCACCTGCCGATGAATCTGTTTCTGCCCTTGGTCGTTGGTTTCCTGGCCGCGGTTGCTGCATGGACGGTCATTTTTATGCGCCACTTCGCAAAGCCAACGGCGGCACCATGACGGTTTGACCACTGAAGCTTCCACACCTGCCACGGATGTGCCGGGCGACATCTTCGCCACGACGCATTGGACGGTCGTGCTCGAGGCGGGCAAACGCCCTACCCCGCAGGCTGACCGCGCACTGGAAGAACTTTGCCGCGCCTACTGGTTTCCGCTTTACGCCTACGTTCGCCGTCGTGGCCACACCCGGGAGGACGCCGAGGACTTGACCCAGGCGTTCTTCGCGCGTTTCCTCGCCAAAAATTATCTGGAAGGCTTGAATGCCGAGCGCGGGCGCTTTCGCGCCTTCCTGCTTGCGTCGTTGAAACATTTTTTGATCAACGACTGGAAAAAATCCCAACGCCAGAAGCGCGGCAGCGGCCAAGCGCCGCTTTCACTGGATTGGCAGACGGCGGACACGAAATTTCAGGTGGCCGCCGCCAACGAGCCCAGCCCCGACCGGGCGTTCGACCGCGAATGGGCGGTGGCGCTGCTGGCCAAAGTCATCCAGCGTTTGCAACAGGAATGCCAAACCGAGGGCAAAGCGAGACTGTTTGAACAACTGAAAATTTTCCTCATGGCGGGCAAGGGCGAGCTGTCGCACGCCGGGGCCGCGCAGAGGCTTGGGCTGGACGAAACGGCAGTGCGCGTGGCGGTGCACCGGTTGCGCAAGCGTTACCGGCAACTGCTCCGCGACGAAATCGCGCAAACACTGTCCAACGCCGCCGACGTGGACGAGGAAATGCGCGCCCTGTTCGGGGCATTTACGAGCTAAGGATATTCGTTATATTCGTTGATGGTAAACTTTGATTTCAAATCCTTTGGCCTCGGCTTGGCCGTAGGCGCCGTCGTGATGCTGGTGGTATGTGTCGCGTTGCTGTTTACGGCCGCGTGGGCCATATACCAGCGGCAAGCCGCCCGACTCGGCCCGGCGCCCGCCTTTTGCCCCGTAGTTGGCGATGCCGCCGTGACGCAGGCGCTCAAGCCCATCCGGCAAAAGTTCAATGTCCCGGCGATGGCCGCGGCGGTGGTTAACAGTGACGGGATTAAATTTGTTGGCGCGGTCGGCGTTCGCAAGCGCGGCACGGAAGTTCCCGTCACACTCGATGACCTCTGGCACCTGGGCTCGGACGGCAAAGCCATGACCAGCACGCTGATTGCACGATTGGTGGAGCGCGGACAATTGCGGTGGGACACCACGCTGGGAGAGATTTTCCCAGATCTGGCCGAGCAGATGAATCCCAAATTCCGCACGGTGACCTTGCTCCAATTGCTTTCCCATCGCGCTGGTCTGCCGGTGAATGTTGACTTGTCCCACTACCTCGGGGACGACGCGCCAGCGCTACGTTTGCGGGTGGTGCGGGACGAATTGGCCAAGCCACCGCAAAGCACGCCGGGCGCCAAGTTCGAGTATTCCAATGTGGGTTATATGATCGCCGGCGCGGTGGTCGAAAAAATCACCGGCAAGTCGTGGGAGAATGCCATTTCAAATCAAATATTCCAACCACTCCAGATGAAATCCGCCGGTTTCGGCGGCACGGGCGCGCTGGGACAGATTGACCAACCGTGGCCGCATACGGCCGACGGCATGCCGACCGCCCAAAATGGCCCCGCCATGGACAACCCGCCGGTCATGGGGCCGACTGGCCGCATCCATTGTTCGATCCAGGACTGGGCGAAATTCATCCAAGACCAGTTACGGGGCGCCCGCGGTGAGCCGGCGCTACTCAAGCCCGAATCCTACCAGAAATTGCAAACGCCTCCCTTTGGCGGCAACTACGCAATGGGTTGGATCGTGGTTCAGCGTGATTGGGCAGGCGGCAAAGCCCTCAATCATGGCGGTGACAACACGATGAACTTCGCCAACGTCTGGATCGCGCCGCAACGCGACTTTGCCATTCTCGTCTGCGTGAATCAAAGCGGCGACGTGGCCTTCCAGGCCAGCGACGAAGCCGTTGGCGCGATGATCAAGCTGGCCGGGTATTGACCGGCGGCAATCAACCGCATTTTCCTGACTGGTCGCAGATGGATTACCGAATTCACGCGGGCACATCGTGCCCGGTTTACAACAGAAACGTAAATTCCTGTCGGGTTTGGATGCCCCCCCCCCGGTCTCCCATTCCTGCATCCGGCCAAGTCCTTTGCGGTTCAAAAAAAACGCAAATATTTGAAAATTCCAGTGGAAATGTTCCCAAGTTGAACGAAATTGAGCTGCGGATCGCCGGTGATCATGGTTGGTTCTGCAATAACGTATGATTCCGAGACCAAGCGAGAATTATAGCCGACAAAGTGTCGCAGCGTTTGGAAAAACGCTGGCGAACAGTGTTTTATTTTCATGGATTCTCGCCTTGCCGATGGCCGGTTTGGCGGCTGACACGCTTGCGCCGGCGCTACCGGTGGTAAAGCTGGCGGCTGGCATTTCCGGTCTTGACGTTCAAAAGGCGCTGGACCTGCTGCCTGACAGCGGTGGCATGGTGGATTTGCCGGCCGGAATCATTAACGTCTCCGAACCCATCGTTTTACGGCGCAATGACGAAACGCTGTGCGGCGCGGGCGCGTCAACGATCTTGTTCCTTGCCGACGGTGCGAATTGCCCGGTCGTGATTTTGGGCCAGCCGGTCAATCACCCCCAGCAAACCATCAAGGGCCTGTGTCTAAGCGACCTGTTCATTGACGGAAACCGGCTGCACCAGCAGCGCGAACTGTGGCGCCTACAGGGCGAGGGCTCGGAAATCCGCAACAACGGCATCACGGTCCAGGACGTGAGCGATTCAATCATTGAAGGCGTAACCAGCGCCCGCTGCCGGTCGGGCGGGTTGGTCACCACGCTCGGCGTGCGGCGATTGACGGTGCGTGATTTTACCTCGTTTGATAATCAGTTCGACGGACTGGCGTGTTATCTGACGATGGATTCCATGTTTACCAAGCTCTTCCTCCATAACAATCCGGGGGCCGGCATCTCGCTCGACCTGGCGTTCAACCACAACGTCGTCGCCAACGCCGTGCTCGCGGCGAATGACCTGGGAATTTTCATGCGCTCCAGCCGCAATAATCAATTCGCCGACATCTCCATCCGCCAGAGCCACCACTACGGCGTTTTCATGGCCCAGTCGTGGGAGAAAACCATCGCCGGCTTGCAGCCGGCGCTGCAAACCCAATGCACCGACAATTGCTTTACCAACCTTGCCGCCAGCCAGTGCGGCGGAGCGGCCTTCCGGATCAACGATCTCGAATGCACCAATAATATCATCGTCAGCCCTCGGTTCACCGGCGATTTGGCCGGCCTGTCGCTGGCCCGGCCCGATTTGCTCGGAGATCGGGTGGTTTTAGGCCCAATCCAGCCGGCAGCGATGCACTTGGTGACCGCTGCCAACTAACTGCGGATTCGCGGCCGGTCGCGGCGCGGCAAAGCCCAAGCAAAGGAGCGCGGATTGTCTCAAGCCGCAGCGCGTGAGTAACCAAACCAGCACGGGATTCGGCAGCCTCCCTCGTTCCAGACTTGCTGGGGCCAATTGCCCTCAATTCCGCAGGTGCTATCGAAGTCGGTCATGCTGCGAGTTGGGACAACTCGCGTTCCGGGAGCGCGGCTTGTCTCAAGCCGCAGCACGGCCGTCGGCAAACTTGACGTAAAAATACGACTGACCGCGTTTGCAAGCGCTGCCGGTTGGGACAACCCGCGTTCCGGAAAATCTTCGCCCCGTGCGAAAGTTCGGATCTATCGCACTGCAGAGGGACCATGCAATTCACGCGGGCACGTCGTGCCCAGTTAAGGGCAAAAACGCAAATTCCTTTCGGATTTGGCTGCGCCTTGGCACCGTCAAATCGGAACCGGGTTGTCAGTTTGACTGACGGCCGGAAACGCCCTTGGTTCCCTTGGTTATCGCCTTGGCGGCTTCCTTGGGACGCAGCGCGCGGCAAGCGGCCCCGGCCGTCCACATTTCCGAGTTATGAATCTGGCTCAGTTCCTTTTGCAACTGCACCTGATAATTCGGCGCGCCGCAGGCTTGGAGCACGCGAGCGCATTCCTTGCCGGTTTTGACCCGTTGATACAATTCCTTGAACACCGGCAACACGGCCTTCTTGAAGCGGGGTTTCCAATCCAGCGCGCCGCGCTGGGCGGTGGCCGAACAGTTGGAATACATCCAGTCCATGCCGTTCTCATCCACCAGGCGGATGAGGCTTTGGGTGAGTTCCTCGACGGTTTCGTTGAACGCCTCGCTCGGCGTGTGGCCGTTGGCGCGCAGCACGTCGTATTGCGCCTCCATGATGCCGGCCAGCGCACCCATCAACACCCCGCGCTCGCCCGTGAGATCGCTGAACACCTCGTGCTGGAACGTGGTCGGGAACAGGTAACCGGACCCGATGCCGAGGCCGATGGCCAGGCAGCGTTCCTCCGCGTGGCCGGTGGCGTCCTGCTCCACGGCAAAACTTGAGTTGATGCCCGCGCCGCTCAGAAAATTGCGCCGCACATTCAAGCCGGACCCCTTGGGCGCCACCATGATCACGTCCACGTTCTTGGGCGGAATCACACCGGTCAGCTTCTTGTAGGCAATGGAAAACCCGTGCGAAAAATACAACGCGTCGCCGGCCTTCAAATTCCGTTTCACGTTCGGCCAGATGGCGCGCTGGGCGGCGTCCGAAACCAGCATTTGGATGATGGTGCCGCGGCGGACGGCCTCCTCGATTTCAAACAGGGTCTTGCCCGGCACCCAGCCGTCCTTGATGGCGCGGTCCCAGTCGCGTTTAAAAGCGCTGGCCTGGCCGATGATCACCTTGAAGCCGTTGTCGCGAAGGTTCAGCGACTGCGCCGGCCCCTGCACCCCGTAGCCGATGATGGCGATGGTCTCGTCCTTGAGCACGCGGCGCGCCCGGGCGAGCGGAAATTCCTTGCGTGTGATGACCCGTTCCCGGGTTCCGCCAAAATTAATGATAGCCATAATGTTTTGTGAATTTGGATGTTGTTGGTTGGGAGTTAAAGAGCAATTGTGGCCTCGTTGCCGTGGGTGACCATGGTTATGCGCGAGAGGTTGGGGTCGTGCATCGGGCCGGCATTGAGCATGTCAATGTTGTAGCCGCGGCCGCTGAACAGGCCGGCCGCGCGCGTGAGCACGCCGAACTTGTTCTCCACCAGAACTGAAATGGTATGTCGCATAAAACCATTTTAAAACGGGCAGAAAGCCTAACAGCGCGGAGGAACGCGGTCAATTTGCAAATGACTTGTCATTGGAGGCTCACGGCTGGCTCATGAGCTTTCGAGGGCGGCGGACTTCTTGGAGCTGACGATGGCGGCCCCGATTTACGATTTTCGATTTACGCGTGATGTTCTTGAATGATAGCGAATTGTGAATATTTCTGGAATCCATTGACCAATCACGACCGGTAAAACCGCCGTACTTGGCGCCCCAAAGAGGTGCCCCGGCATTCCCTTAACGGCCTGATTCAGACCGCACACTTCCACACCATGAAGAGAATTCGATAGCGGGTCGCGAGGACGCTCGCCCCCCCATCTTCAACCTTTCGCGGCAGCCAGTTCTTCCTCCAAGTCCACGATTTCCTTTATCTGGGTCAGGAACCAACGGTCAATTTTCGTGAGGTTGAAGATTTCCTCCACGGTGAAGCCGGCGCGCAAGGCGTGGCGAATGAAGAAGACCCGCTCGGCGTTGGGCACGCTCAATTTGCGGCTGATGACGTCGCGCGGAAGTTGGTCGCGGTCGCCGTAAACGTCCGCGCCGATGCGCCACGCCTTGCCGTCGCCGCCCAGGCCGCTGCGGCCAATCTCCAGGGAGCGCAGGCATTTTTGCAGCGATTCCTTGAACGTCCGGCCAATGGCCATCGCCTCGCCCACGCTCTTCATTTGCGTCGTAAGCGTCGGGTCGGCCTGCGGGAATTTCTCGAAGGCGAAGCGCGGAATTTTGGTGACGACGTAATCAATCGTCGGCTCAAAGCTCGCGGGGGTTTCGCGGGTGATGTCGTTCCTGATTTCGTCGAGCAGGTAGCCCACGGCGAGCTTGGCGGCGATTTTGGCAATGGGAAAACCGGTGGCTTTGGAGGCCAGCGCCGAACTGCG
This sequence comes from Verrucomicrobiota bacterium, assembly GCA_049523455.1. Lineage (GTDB taxonomy): Bacteria > Verrucomicrobiota > Verrucomicrobiia > Limisphaerales > UBA11358 > UBA11358. The sequence goes on from JBEKMW010000094.1 coordinate 16,771, forward strand.
GCTCACGCGCGGGTTCATCTCAATGATGACCATGCGGCCATTGTCCGGATTGACGGCAAACTGAATATTTGAGCCGCCGGTTTCGACGCCCACGGCCCGGATCACGGCGAAGCTGGCGTCGCGCATGATTTGATATTCCTTGTCGGTAAGCGTCTGGATGGGTGCCACGGTGATGCTGTCGCCAGTGTGGACGCCCATGGGGTCGAAGTTTTCAATGGAGCAAATGATCACGCAGTTGTCGGCCCGGTCGCGCATGACCTCCATTTCGTACTCCTTCCAGCCCAGCAATGATTCCTCGATGAGGATTTCCGAGACGGGCGAGAGGTCCATGCCGCGCTTGGCGAGCACTTCGAATTCGTCGCGGTTGTAGGCGATGCCGCCGCCCGTGCCGCCGAGCGTGAAAGCGGGACGGATGATAACGGGAAAGCGCCCAATTTTCCCGGTCACGGCGTGGGCCTCTTCCATGGAATGGGCGGTACCGCTGAGGGGGACGTCGAGGCCGATGGACAGCATGAGGTCTTTGAACGCCTGGCGGTCCTCGCCTTTGTGGATGGCTTGGGCGTTGGCGCCGATCATCTCGACCCCGAGTTTCTCCAAGATGCCGGCGCGGTGCAGCGCCATGGCGGTGTTGAGTGCGGTCTGGCCGCCCAGCGTTGGCAGCAAAACCAATTTGTTTCCGCTTTCCGCTTTCCCGCTTTTCGCTTTCGCGATTCGTTTCACCTCGTCCAACTCGCGGATGATGATTTTCTCGACGCACTCGGGCGTGATCGGCTCGAGGTACGTGCGGTCGGCGAACTCCGGGTCGGTCATGATGGTGGCCGGATTGGAGTTCACGAGCACGACGCGGTAGCCCTCTTCCTTGAGCGCCTTGCAGGCCTGGGTGCCGGAATAATCAAACTCGCACGCCTGGCCGATGATGATCGGTCCGGCGCCGATGATGAGGACGCTGTGAATGTCGGAGCGTTTGGGCATAGTTCAGCCGGGGACGGATTAAACACGGAAGGCAGACCAAAAGCCAGCCCCGGTTTCGCCTGTCAGCAACGGCAGGCGCAATTTGACACCACCACCAACGAACCGGCCTGCCGGCGGAGCGCGGCTCTGTGAGCCGCAGCAGGGCCACCGTTTCAACATGTTCCGATTCCATTCCTTCGCGCTTCGCTTCGTTCACACGGCTGCGGGTCACAGACCCGCGCTCCGGTGGCAGTATCGAGTTGACCTCCCGCAACCACCGGCGCGGCCGATTTCGGAGCGGGAATGGAAATTTAACCGCAGGGAGCGCAGAGGTTTTTCACAACAAGGAAACGGAGCTAACTCCGCTATCTCTGTTTGCTTTTGTTCAAATTCTTTTTGCGCTTTTTACTTCTCTTTGCGGACTTGCCGCGCTGGGCCATTCGTGGATAAAGATCCATGCCGTAAGAATTCTCGGCCCGTTGCAGATGAATCCCGACTCCCAGAACCTGATGTCAGAAAAATGGAGTGCGGCGACATGTCGCCGCTTTCCTCGACGCGACGTGTCGCGTCGAAACAAAGCGCGGACATGTCCGCGCACTCCCAAAAACCTGCGGGTGGGCATCCGTTTCATGGAGAGTGTCCTGTCGTGACCTTTAGCGCCCTTGATTGCCCTTTATTGCCCTGATTTCGGTAAGGCGCGTCACTCCCCCCGACATCGGATGTCGGGGTCCGTGCGGGCCGTCGTCTCGTGACTGTTCCCCGGTTCATTGGGAGGGCCGCCTGCCGAGCCATAGCTTCCGAGCGACGGCTGGTGGGTGAGGGAGGACAACTATGGATCGTCCGCAATCTGTTGGTGGTGCCGCATTTCGCGCTTCCGCCGTCGGCCGTGCTTTCCATCCTCCATCATCAATCCTCTATCTTCGTGACCCTCCCGGCTGCCTCCACTCGATCAGGCA
>JBEKMW010000095.1:0-18290 GCA_049523455.1 Verrucomicrobiota bacterium
AGATCGCAAAGAGACATGAAAATTACCAAACGAACCTAAAGCTGAATTTGACATTGCCCCCGATTACGACAATGCCGGAGCGCGGCGTTTACGCCGCATCATCGTTCGAGTGCCCACAGCACGATCGTATGTTGATTCCCGCTCGGACGCTGAAGCGGCCTGAAGGCCGCGCGCCGGTTTGGCTCGGGCCGGTTCGGCCAGCCGGTGAAGCCGGAGATCGTCAATCGAACGCCTATCTCCGATTTCCGAACTTTGACCTCCGACCTCGGTTCTGCCGCTTTTCAGCAGTTTATCCGGGTAAATCCGGGTAAATCCGGCCATAGAAATTATGAACCTGACCTATAATGGCAAAATCGGTCGCCTCCCCAAGACCATCCGGGAGCAGTTGAACCGCCGCCTCGAAAACGGCCAACGCCAAGCCCTGAATCATGAAAATTACCAAACGAACCCAAACGCGAAATTCAATTTAACCAACAAATCCGGCCCGATCCCCTATGTTTGGACAACTGTCGGATGGAAAAACGAACCCAAATCATGTCACGTGTCACTCGTCACTTGTCACATGCTCGGAGTCCCCAACCCACTCCCCCAGACCCCAGAACCCCAATCCCAGACCCCGGATCCGGTAAAGCCGGGTAAAGGTAGGTAAAGGCAGGTAAAGCCACTTTTTTTCATGCGCAAACAACATCAATTCCCCGTAACCAATTGGAACACAAGTGCATCGCGTTTGGATTTCTGCATTCTACCTTCTGCCTTCTGCCTTTGTTCCAGTAATGGCTCCAAATAAGATTTCTTGAAACAATATGTCAATTCCGGTGTCAATAGGGGTAATACCGCCGAGTTCAGAGTTTTGTTTTTTGTCCGGTTTATCAGTTGGGCGGACATTTACGTATTGAGGATGGAACAAATTGAAAACAACCATACCCGTCAGGGGTGAATGAGGAGAAAATAAAATGACGACCACGGTTGACGCACCTGCCACCAGGCAATCCACGGATGCTGATTTGGAAATTCTGCGCGAGACGCCCGTCTGCTTTCGGCAGGTGACCACGGAGCTGGGCAAACGCATCTTCGGCCAGGAGGAAGTAATCCGCGACTTGTTCGTGGCGCTGGCCGTGCACGGGCACGCGCTGATGATCGGCGTGCCCGGCCTGGGCAAGACCTTGCTGGTGCGCAGCCTGGCGGAGATTCTTGACCTGCCGTTTCAGCGCATCCAGTTCACCCCCGACCTCATGCCCGGCGACATCACCGGCACCGAAATCATCGAGGAAGCGGAGGGCGGGCGGCGACAGTTCCGGTTCGTGCGCGGTCCGCTCTTTGCCAGTCTGATTCTGGCGGACGAAATCAACCGCACGCCGCCCAAGACGCAGGCCGCGCTGCTGGAGGCCATGCAGGAACGGCGCGTGACCGTGGCCGGCCGCAGCTATGACCTGCCGTCGCCGTTTTTCGTCCTCGCCACGCAAAATCCCATTGAACAGGAAGGCACCTACCCCCTGCCGGAGGCACAACTGGACCGTTTCATGTTCAATTTGCACATGGACTATCCGGCGCACGACGAGGAAGTCCGCATTTTGCTCGAAACCACCGCCGAGGATCCCAAGCCGCTGGGCAAAGTGTGGACCGGGGCGGAAATGCTGGCGCTTCAGCGCGCGGTGCGGCAGGTGCCGGTGCCCGACTCGGTGGCCAGTTACGCGGTCTCGCTGGTCCAGGCGACCCGTCCGACGAATCCCAAGTCCCCGGATTTCATCCGTCGCTACTTGCAATGGGGCGCCGGCCCCCGCGCGTCGCAGTACCTCGCCTTGGCCGGAAAAGTCTTTGCGGTGCTGGATGGGCGGTTCAACGTGGCGAAGGAGGACATCCACTGCGCCACCAAGTTGGTCCTTCGCCATCGCCTCATCACCAATTACCGTGCCGAGGCGGATAACCAGACGGTGGACATGATCATTGACCGCCTGGTGGAAACGATGAAGTGATATGGCTGTGCCACCGGTCATTCCGCGCGCGCCGCCGCCCCTGAGCCGGGCGCCGCGCGCGCCGCCGCGAATGCCACCGGTGCGGCCCGTGCGCCGGTTGCCGCCGCTGGACATGAAGCTCCTGGCGGACCTGCCCTCGCTCGAACTCCAGGCGCGTTACCTCGTGGACGGTTTTCTCAACGGCCGTCACCGCAGCCCGCAGCGCGGCGCGTCGGTGGAGTTTGCCGAATACCGCAACTACCAGTTTGGGGACGAGCCGCGGCGCGTGGATTGGCGGCTGTTCGGCCGCACCGACCGCCTGCACGTGAAGCAATACGAGGCCGAGACGCAACTGCGGATTTTTCTGGTGCTCGATACCAGCGCCTCCATGGACTTCAAGTCGCGCCCGGAGGCCATGAACAAGATTGAGTACGCGCGGCTGACGGTGGCGGGCCTGGCCGCGCTCGCCCGGCGGCAGGGGGACGCTTTTGGATTGGGACTCGCCGGGCTGGATTTGAAGGAATTCTTGCGCGCCCACTGTTCAGTGCCGCACTGGAAGTCGTTTATTGGCCGGCTGGAAGCGGTACAACCGGCGGGCTCAACGGCCCTGGCGCGCGTTTTGGAATCGCTGGCCGAACTTATCCCGGCGCGCTCGATGGTCTTTGTCGCGAGCGATTTTTACGAGGACCCGGTCCGTCTGCGCGCCGCCTTGCAACGACTCCGCTACGATCATCACGAAGTCATCGGCTTGCAGGTGCTCGACCCGCTGGAAATGGACTTTGACCGGGATCAGGGCGGCGTTTTTGTGGACGCGGAATCCGGCCAGCGTCTCAGGTTGGATGCGCCCGCGGCGCGGGAGGGGTATCTGCAACGTTTTCGGGCGTTTTGCAGTGACCTCGACGAGATATTTCGGGCGGCGGGCGGTGACGTGACACGGCTGCGCACGAACGAGTCGCCGGTTTTGGCGCTCACGCGGTATCTGGCCGAGCGGGCGCAACGATTGAAGTGATTCCATGAACTGGCTTTTCCCAGGATTCCTGGCCGGCGCGGCTCTTATCGCGCTGCCGGTCATCCTGCATTTCCTGCGCCGACGGCAGAACGTCATCGTGCGTTTTCCTTCGCTGCGTTTTCTGGGCGAAACGGCCATGCGCGATACGCGGCGGCAGCAGTTGCGCCGCTGGTTGACCCTGCTGCTGCGCTGCGCGGCCATTGTCTTGATCGCGTTCGCCTTTGCGCGTCCTTTCTGGCAGAGCGCCACCGCGTCGCACCGCCAGTTGATGGTGGTGGCCATGGATAATTCCATGAGCATGCAGGCGGCGGGACGGTGGGAAAATTTGCAGAAATGGGCTCTGCAACAATTGGATGAGCTGGAGCCCGGTGACCAGGCGGGATTGCTGACGATGAACCCGGCGCCGGCCTGGCTCGTGCCGCTGACCGATGATTTGGAGCGCGTCCGCTCGACGCTGCAAAACGCGCGGCCCGGTTTCGAGAAAACGCATTACGCTCCCGCGCTCAAGATGGCGGGCGAAACGCTGGCCGCCAAGCCGGGCGCGGAAAGAACGCTGGTTTGGATGGCCGACGAACAGCGCGTCGGCTGGACGGGCGTGGATTTTGGGCAAACGCTGCCGCCCGGCGTCAAAATCCGCTTCGCCGACGTGCAGCCGGAACCCACGGAGCAGGCGGGGATCAGTTCCTTGGAATGGTCGTTGGACCAGCCTGGCATCACCGCCCACGTGCGGCTGTTTACCCCGTCGTCGAGCCGGCGCCGCATCACCGTCAGCGCCGGGGATCGCATCCTGGTGGCGCAATCCGTCAAATTGCAGGCGGGCGACAACAAGATCTTCCTGCCGTTTGCTCCCGTGGCCAAGGCCGACGGCTACCGGGTGGCCATGGACCCCGATGAGTTGCCGGCAGACGACTTCGCGTGGATTGCGTCCAAACCGGCGGCGACCGGCGTTTATCTGGATGTGATTTCGGGCCCGGATTTTCTCGCGCACGCACTGCGTTCCACGCAAAAGCTCGGCGCCAGCGGAATGGAACCGGCGGCATTGCCGCCAAGGAATTGGCCGGCGGACGGAGTGGTTATTTTGCGGGGTGATTCGGCCTTTCAAGCGCCCGAATCTGCGCAGCTCGACCGTTTTTTTGACGCCGGCGGCGCGTTGTGGATTTTTGTGGACGGCTCGGACGCGCAACTGGCTTGGCTGAAGAAGCACGGCATTGCCATTCAGCCACGTCCGGCGGCCGATGAAGCCTGGAATCTGCGCGATTGGGACCCGGAGCATCCCATGCTGTCCGCATTCACGGGCCAAAGTCTCTTGCCGCTGTTAAACGTGGAATTTCGCCAAGGGTTCGATCTGGAAGGGGATGAGCTTGTACCCATCGCCAACTGGCCGGACGGGAAACCGGCGCTGGCAGAATGGAGTGACTCCGGGCATCGCCTGTTGCTGGCCGGATTCACGCTGGACCGGGCGGCCACCGATTGGGCGGTGCAACCGTCGTTTGTACCGGTGGTTCACCAAGCGGTTCGGTGGCTCGGCGCGTTCAACGACAAGCGCACCGATTGGCGGGTAGGGGACCTCATACCCTTGCCCGCCGCACAAGGAGTCTGGCGCGGATTGGATGGGCCCGCGACGCAAGTTCAGAAATCCGTAAGCGACAGCGTTCGCCCCACCGTGCCGGGGCTTTATGATTTTGTTTCCGATGCCACGCGCCAGGTCCTGGCGGTAAATGTTCCCGCCGAAGAATCGGATTTGGCGCCGTGGGGGGAGCCGAAAAAGTTTGCTTTGCTGGAATCCCGAAATTCACCGGATAAGACCGAAAAACTGGCGGCGGCCCCGCTGTTGAGCAGCGAAGTGGCCGAAAACCAACAGCGTCTGTGGTGGTGGCTCCTGGCTGGGTGCAGCGTGGTGATGCTTGCCGAACTGGCGCTGGCCAACCGAACGACAATGTAAACGTGATATGAATGCAAACCAATATTCCGTGGAAGAACTGCTGCGCCGGCAGCGGCGTTGGAATCAATACGCCTGGCCGCTGGCCGTGCTGGCCGCCGGCCTGGGCGCCACGCTGGCCTTCGCATGGGACCGGCATCCCTCAGTGGCGCGGGTCGCGACTTGGGGCCACCTGCCGCAATGGTGGCTGGGCGGCCTGGCGGTCACGCTCATCGCCGCGGCGGTAGTCTGGCGGCTCCGCCACCGGACCGTGTCGGAGGCGGCGCAGGCAATGGATGAAAAATGGGCCGCCAAAAATCGTCTCGAAACCGCCGCGGCGCTTTCGTCCGCGCCGGATGCCATTGCGCGCGCGCAACGGGAGGAAACCGCCGGATTTGTGCGGCAGGCTCAGGTGCGGCCACGGGGAATCCCGCTGTCGTACCTCGGTTGGCTGGTGATGCTGCTGATTTGCGGGCATCTGCTGACCTTGCTGAGTTGGGCGCGTCCGTTCAGCGGCGGTTCTTTATTGCCATCCGCCAGCAAAAATCCGGACCAAACCGCCGCCCAATCGGCTTCGGCGGCCACGGCGCCCGAGGCCAAACCCAGTGCGCCGGAGGCGAGCATCACGTGGAATTCACCGGAGGAGGAGATCAAGGCCGCAGCCATCGAGGAAGTCCCATTGGAAGCCGTGGCCGACTCCCAGTCCGGTTTTCATGATGCCGTGTTGGAAGTTTCCGTGAACGGTGTGGGCCACCCGGCCGTGGCCATCGAACTGGCGGAACTCAAGAAGGCGGGCCCGCACACGGTGCAAACTTCGATTTATCTCGATCAGCTTGGCGTAAAGCCTTACGACATCGTGTCTTACGACTTGCGCGCCCAGCGCAACGGCATCCAGAAGCTGCCCGTCACGGTTTCGCCGGTGCAATTCGTGGAAGTCAAGCCGCTGCGCGAGGACGTGCATGAGTGCCCGCCCACACAAGAACCCAGCACGTGTTTCAATTACATTACCGCCATCAAATCGGCGCAGTTGCGGGCGATGAAGCAAAACTTCGTCCTGGCCCACACGGACCTTTCGCACGACAGCGCGGATTGGAAGGATGAGAACAAGCAGGTCGGCACCGACCAGCAAACGCTGGCAGAGAAGACCGGGGAAGTGATTGATTTGCTGGCCAGCCACGATGCGCCGGACGAAATCATGAGCCTTATCCGGCAGGCCAAGCCGGAAATGTCCGAGGCCGCGCAGAAAATTTTGGCGACGCAAAACGAGCCGGCGCTGGCGCCGCAGGGCAAGGCGCTGTCGCTGATCACCGAAGTGGAGAAATACCTGGGTCGTAGCGTCCGCCAAGGGCCGTCGCTGGTGGCCAAGGTGCCCGACCCGTTTGACAAGAAAGCGTTGGAACTCAAGCGGCGCGACCTGACCCCGGCGGGTGAAATGGAAATACTCGCCCGCGAACAGGCGCGGCTGGCGGGGGACATCGCCACCACCAATGCGCTGACGGCGGATTCCGGCGAATCCGAGCCGGGCGCCATCAGCGGCACGCCTGCGGGGCGCGAATCGCAGATCAGCCAGCGGTTCGGGACTTTGCTGGACAGCACGAATTTTCCCGCCGAAACCATCAAACATCTGGACCTCGGCCATCATCAGGCCGAAGCGTCGTTAACCAAATTGAACGCCGACGACATGGTATCCGCCCGCGAACCGGCGGCTGAATCGGCGCGCGAATTGCGCCTGGCCGTGGAAGCGGTGAGACAGGCGGCGGAGCAGGCGGCGAGGAACGAACTGGCCGACGCGTTGCGCGCGCTGAGCGACGCGGCGGGCGGCGCCCGCATTACGCCGGCGCAGCCGTCGGATGAGGCCGCCAGGCAACAGGCGAGCAACGTGGTGAGCCAGGTCGCCAACGCGGCGCGCAATCTCACCGAAGCCGCCCGGCAACAGCAGGAGACGGGTTCGGCCAAGGCCGCTTCGCAATTGAACGGACTCGCCCAGGCGCTGGCAGGCACGGATGTGCAAAAGGCCCTGCAACAACTTCAGGCGCAACCGCGCGACCAGCAGGTGGCCGAAAACGCGGCCAATCAGCTTCAAGACCTCGCCGACCAGGCCGGCCTGTTGCAGAATAACGGAGCGATGACGCCGGCGGAACTGGCGCAGTTGATTGACCGGTTGCAACGCGACCACGTGAACATTCAACGGCTCATTGCGCAAAACTCTCTGCCGCCATCGCCGGACCGTCCCCCAAACGGTACCAATGGCTCTCCCAATGTGCTGACCCCGAATACCGGGAGCTTCGGCAGCGAAATCATTACCGACGTGCGGGAAGGCGTTTTGGAGGCATCAGCGGCGATGCCGCAGACGGGGATTGTGGTGCCCATGCGCAACCAACTCCATTCACCGCCCATTCCCGGGGCGCCGAGCGCGAATATTACGGCCTACCTGGCAAAGATTGATCCGCCGCTCGAAAACCTCATCACGTTGTTGCAAACCCGCCTGCAGCAGCAGCGGCCCTTTACCTTGACGGACCAGCAGGTGGCCGAGGCCTTGCCGGCCTATCGGCCGGCAGTGGCGGATTATTTTGAGCAACTGTCCCACGATTATCAAACGCCCGGGGCGGCGGACCACCGATGACCCGGACTTTTGAATGGCAGTTCAGCGGGTGGCTGCGCGGTTTGCCGGCGGCCGAGGCGTGGGCCATTTTGACCTTCGCCGCCGTTGCCGGTTTGCTGCTGGTCATCTGGCTTTACCGGCGCACCTTCCGCCAACTGCCGGTGGCAGCGCGAAACGCCCTCACCGTTTTCCGGGTCATCATCGTGTTCCTGTTGCTGCTCTGCCTGGCCAATCCCGCACGCGTGGAAAAGGAGAAACCGTCCGAACCCGGCAAGCGGACGTTGGCGGTCGTGGTGGAGCGTTCGGCCAGCATGAGCCAGCCGGATTATCGGCGCGCCACGCGGCTGATGGACGCAGTGCATGTCTGGAAACAACATGAAGCCGAGGCGGGCGCCATTTTTTCGGACACCAAATTCTTCTGGTTCGCCACGGAACTTCATCCCGCCGCCAGTCTTGCGGACGCGGTGCAAGCGGACGAGCCCGGCCCCGAAACACACCTGTATTCCGCCCTGCGCCAGACGCTGGATACCCACCCCGATGCCATTGTCTGCCTGACGGACGGCTTGGACACCACCGGCGATGCGAGTGACGAGCTGGTCAACGAAGCCTTGCGGCAGAACGTGCCGATATACTTAGTGGTGGGCCTGAACCACTTGACCGCCTCCAGCGCGGACGAGGTGGCGCGCATCCATGAAGTCAGCGTTCCGCCCAAGGTGCTGCGCCAGAGCCGGTTTTCGGTGAGCGCGGTGTTTGAAGTGGCTTCGCCGAAAAACTTGCAATTGCCCGCCGAACTCTGGAGCGGGGGCCGGAAGCTGGGGGCGACCGAACTGCTGATCCGGCCCGGGCGCAACACGGTGCCCTGGACCGTGGACACCGACGCTGGTGAATCGGGCATCATGCCGCTGGAATTCAGGCTGGGCACCAGCAATCAAATGGTCACCGCCGTGCGCACCGTGCGCGTGGTCAACGCCACTGCCATGAATGTGCTTTACTATGAGGGCGCGTTGCAGTGGGGTTACCGGTTTTTGCGGGACGCGCTCGAAAGCGACCCCAGCTTCAATCTGACGGTGGTTTTGAACCCGGCGCTGGGATTCCAAATCGTGGGGCAGGGGACCAGCCAGGATAGCATGCCGGATTTGCCGGACGACGCGGCGCAGTTGAAACGATTTCAAGTGGTGGTGCTGGCCAACGTCTTCGCCAACCAGCTTTCGAGCCGGCAACAGGAGGCGCTGACCGATTACGTGCGCGGCGGCGGCGGCGTGCTGTTCATTTCGCCGGACACCGATGCCACCCGGGCATTCTCGGGTTCGACGCTCGAACAAATGCTGCCGGTGGTTTTCCAATCGCGGCCGCCGGAAGTTCCAAATACCGAGCCGGAAAGCCAGTTCCAGCAGCAAACGGTCAACAACCTCGCGGGCAATGACGCGGAAACGGCTTTCGCCAACCAGGAGATCCAGCGGCAGGTGCTTCCCGCGCTGTATTCATTTACCCCCGACCCGGACGCGGCGGGCGCGAAACTGTTCCATGCCGGCCCGGATGCGCCGCAATTCGCCACCTACGCGCGCGTGGCCAACGTGAAACCGGGCGCGGAGGTCATTGCGCTGACGTCCTTCGACCCGGCCAAACATTGGGAGGTGCCGGCGGTGCTCGTGGCCCGCCAGCGGTTTGGCAGCGGTTCGGCCGCCGCCTTGAACACCGACATGCTCTGGCGCTGGAAATTGTCGCTGCCCAGCACCAACCGGGATGCCGAGATTTTCTGGCAGCAATTTTTGATGTCGCTGGTGGGGAATATTTCGTCACCCGGCTCCGGGTTGCAATTGATCATCAAGACGGAATCGCCGGCTACGCGCCACGCCGTGGAGTTTCAGATTGATGGTTCTTTGGCGGCGGCGCCGGTCGTTGACGCCAAATCGCCGGGCGGCGCGTTCCAACGGCTGCCGGTCACGCCCGCATCTGACACCAACGGCCCGGCATGGGAGACGCGTTTTATACCAGTCGAGGAAGGTTCATGGTTGGTGCAAGCCACCGATGCCGACGGCAATGTGGCCCAAAATAGCTTTACCGTGACGGCCCAGGCACAAAATCCGCAAACGCTGGAACTGATGAATCTGCCGCCGGATGCGGAAGGCCTGCGGCGCCTGGCCGAAACCACCGGCGGCACGGTCATTGGGGAAGCACCCGTATTTCAAGCGATGGCGCCGCAGGAAGACAACCTGCCCAAGCTGGCCCTTGCCCGTCCGTTATGGGACTCACGCTGGCTTGCCGGCTTGCTTCTCGGCCTCTACGGAGTTGAACTGGTGGTCCGCCGAATCTTCCGGCTGCTGTGAAAGGAGAGGAATGAGTATGAATGAAATGAATCGCAAGCGATTTTTGAAACTGCTGGCCGCCGGCGGCGCCTCGGTGCTCGGCCTGCCCGCCCTGCCGGCGCTGGCGCGGGAGGTGCGCGGGCCGGCCTCGCCCTGGGCGCGCGTCATGTTTCCCGCCCGCGGCGGCGACACGGACGATTGGAACGTGCACCCGAACGGCAACCTCAATTTGATTGACACCATCCGCGACGACGCCGGCGTCAACGTGGTGAAGCATTGGAACGTGGCGGACATTGGCCGGCTGGAGACGATGACGCCGTTTCCGTTTCTCTTCATGCACGCGGAACTGGCGCCGGAACTGGACGCCGCGCGGTGGGCCAACATGGGCGAGTACCTGCGCCGCGGCGGCTTTTTGTTCGCCGAAGATTGCGTGTATGGCAAACACCGCAATGCCGGGGGCGGCGACGAATTTTTCCGGCACATGGCGGAAGTGGATTTTGCGCGGATGCTGCCCGAGTCGAAGTTGGAAAAGCTGCCCCTCGATCATCCGGTGTTTCACTGCTTCTATCATCTGAACAACGGCCTGCCGCATATGCAAGGCATCCCCCACGGATTGCACGCGCTGACCTTGAACGGGAAGATTGTGGCCCTGCTCTCGCCCTCCGACCTCCATTGCGCCTGGACCGAAGGCGACGTGTGGTTTGGCCGCGCGAAGCGCATCGCCGCCGAACAAATGGGCACCAATATTTACCTCTACGCGATGATCGGAGACCGGATGGTGTGAACCGGGGAGAGCATTTGAGATGACAGCATGGACTGAGCCATATAACAAGCCGACAAAAGCCAAAGTGACATTGGCTTTTGTCGGTCTGTCACACAAGTTAAAATCGGGCTGGGCGATGGGGTGGGCAGGCTGGCAGTTATCGTTACAAACCATTGAAAACAGGGTTGACCGGCTCACGCGCGGGGCCTATATTCGGACTGTGAAGACAGATAATCGAGCACGGCTAAGATTGCGTTAATAATAATGTTAGGCATCGTCGAGCGCATCATAAGTAGAAGGGCACTTCATGAATATCGGACTTGTTGGCGGCATCGTTGGTTCCGTCTTCGGTTTGACCGGAGGATTGATTGGCACTTATCACAGCTACCGGAGTGCAAAGAGTTCGCGTGAGCGGCGTTTCGTAATTTGGGCGAGCATCAACATTTTCGTCTATGTCGGCTCATATCTTGCAGTGCTGTTTCTCTTTCCACTGAACCGCCCGATGGTTTTCGTTCCGTATGCCTTGATTTTATCCAGCGGCCTCGTTTATCTGAGTCGGCGACAGAGCAAGATTCAGCGAGAGGAGCAAACACGATGACGATGCTTAACGCGCCGGGATTGACGGCCACAGCCCCTTGGGATTCTGATTGAGCGATGAAGATTGCATGTCATAATTGCATTCGGAGCCTGGCCGCAGGTGAACAACGTTGGATAACCTATATTGAGCGTTGGCAGCCGCTGGAGCGCCGAACGGTTAAACGAGGTCTGAAATGAGAAGCCAAATGAGCACCGCACTCTATGTAATCTTGATGGTAGCCGTGATCGTCGCGGTGGATGTCTTGTTCTTCAAGAACAGGTTCTGGGAGCGCCTGACGGTGAACGTGGGAGTGGTCTTGGTATTCGCAGCCTTCTACTTCAGATTCCTGAAATATCCATGATGCGGTGGTTTGCGAACATCTATTAAACCCAGGGTGTCAATCCCGATAAAACGCATCCACACTTGCAGGCAGCAAAGAGCTGAAGAAATCAACTGCAGAGAACGCAGAAAACACAAAGAAGCGGTTTGAATTGCTTTGGCAGTGTCCTAAATTCAGGAGCGCGAGTTGCCCCAACTCGCAGCATGGACAACTGCCGTAGCGCCTGGGGATTTGAGCCCAATTGGCGGTCAGCAGGCCTGCAACGAGGACGAGGGAGGCTCCCGGCTCCCGCGCTGCATTGGCTACCTCGTTGCTGTGGGTTGAGACAATGCGTGCTCCCGGAGCGCAGGCTTTCAGCCCGCTTCACGTCCGAAACGCTTAACCCATGAAACGTGAAATCGTTAAATGGTAACTGGTTAAAGGAGGCGACACTCTGAAAACGTCCAGAAAACCTGTTTTTTGAAAAGTAAAGATTGTTATTGACAATTTTAAGACTGCTTGTTAAGTTTGTGACCAGTAAAGGGTAGGAGGGTGAAGATTCCAATTATGACTCACACATTGCGCCACGGCGTCTGCGCGGGGGCGGTGATGCTGCTGCTGGTGGTTACGTCATTCCGTGTGGCCGCCCAATACAATGTCGTTGACCTCGGCGCCAGCGGCGGGGAAGCGGCCGGCATCAACAACGCCGGCCAGATCGTCGGATGGGCATACAATACTTATTGGGAGGAGGACTTCGCCGTCTTTTGGACGAACAGCAGCAGCCCGCTGGTTTACCTGACCACCGGGGCTGCTGATTACTATAGTGAGGCCGCGAGTGTCAATAGCTCCGGCCAGATCGCCGGCGGAGAACAATTGGGCGAGAATACCGGTTACGCGTACGAGGGAGCGTTTTGGAATGACAGCAGCAGCACGGCGGCTGAACTTTTTAGCTTTGTTTGGGGGGCTGCCTACAGCATAAATGACTCCGGTCAGATTGTGGGCTTTGCCGGCACCGCGGAGGACCAGGATCACGCAGCCCTTTGGTACAGTTACAGTTCGGTTCCGTTTATTGACCTTGGCACCCTGGGCGGTAAGACCAGTGCTGCTTACGGAATCAATAACTCCGGCCAGATCGTCGGCAATGCGGACACTGCGGCCGAAGCGCAACACGCCGCGTATTGGACCAACTACACCAGCGTGGCGGTTGACCTCGGCACGCTCGGCTACCCTGTCAGCCAGGCCAATTCAATTAATGGCGCCGGCCAAATCATCGGCTATGCCGGAACGATGCCCCTCGAAGGCGTTGTTGACCCAAACGCCGTTTATTGGACGAACAGCAGCAGTATGCCCCTTCTGCTCAACACGCTTGGAGGCAGCACGAGCGAGGCTGATACGATCAATAGCTCCGGCCAGATCGTTGGCTATTGCGAAACCTCCGGCGGAGTTGAGCACGCCGTTCTGTGGGCCAACAGCAGCAGCGCGCCCCTTGACCTCAACATGGTTATCCCTGGCAACTTCGGCTGGGTCCTTAATCAGGCAACCGCGATCAATGACTCCGGTGAAATCGTGGGTTACGGAAAGAACCCCCAGGGCAACACGGATGCGTTCGCGCTGATTCCTGCGCCGGTTTTGTACGTTTCCGTGGGGATTCCAAATACAGTGTTGGTCTGGTGGGTCCCGGTTTCCAGTAATTATACGCTGCAAACCAACGGCAACCTTGGCACCGGCACCTGGGCCGCCTACGGCGGAACCATCGTCAATAACAACGGAACCAACAGCGTCACCATGACTTCACCCTCCGGCAATTTATTCTTCCGGCTGTCACAACCTTGACCGCCTGTTGAACAAATTGATTTTCGTAGGAGACGAGGTGACGAGTCTCAAATTTGTATCAGTCCAAAACGCGGGCGCGTGATTCGTTCGCATTGATGCGCAAGGTGCCCGGCGCGATCCGTCCTCTCCACCCTCCGTAGCAAGGCTACCGCGGAGGACGGGCGTAGCAGAATACTGCGGAGGGTGGACGCCGAGCACGGCACGCGGGACGCGTACGCTCCCCGAAGCCATCCCATTCGTGCTTCGATGTTCGCTCTTGCCGGGCGATAACGAGGCGGGCACATTCACCGCGATGCTCATATGACGACGAAAGCTCAATGCCCATTCTGCGCAAAGCCCATCTCGGTCTGGTCGGTGATGCAGGCGGGGATGCCCTCCTGGATTCGTTGTTCGCATTGTCGCGAGCGGATTCGTCTCACCAACGCGATGTCATTTCTGCGGATTTACTTTCCGGCCATACTCTTGACCGGCTTGCTGGTGGTGCTTTTGTACGATTTACGCATCACCAATCGCTGGTTACCGGCCGTCTTGGCGGCAGTCCTCTGGGCGGCAATTGAGTTCGGCGTCAGTGTGGCCATTTGCCGGCATGGAAAATTTGAAAAGCCGGGAGAAAAGCAGAAAATAGAAAATTTCCTTTCTCGTTGACGGGCCGCGGGCGGCTCGTTATTGGTTCACAATGACTTCCACCCCAAAACGGAATTGGCTTGGTACCGTTGAGATCCTGGGCAGCGTGGCCTTTATGCTGCTGGCTGCCGCCGTGCGGGCGGAAATGCCGGTGGATGACGTGAATCCCTTCGTGGGAACGGACCTAAGCGAGCATACGTTTCCGGGCGCTACGGTGCCCTTTGGCCTTGTCCAGGTCTCGCCCGACACCCGGGTTGACGGATGGGACGCCTGTTCCGGCTACCATTACACGGACAACAGCCTTTATGGCTTCTCCTTCACGCACCTTTCCGGCACGGGCGCCCGGGACTTGGGAAATCTCCTGCTCATCCCGACGGTCGGCGATTTGAAGATGGAACCGGGCAAGGTGGCGGGGGAGGGGTATCGCACGCGGTTTTCGCACGACCAGGAAACCGCGCGGCCAGGCTATTACAGCGTGATGCTGCCCGACTACCGAGTGAAGGTGGAACTGACTGCGACCTGTCGGGTGGGCGTGCAGCAATACACGTTTCTGGACGCAACCAATGCCCACGTGATCCTCGACCTCTGGCATGGCCTCGGCAATGTGCCGAGCGACGCCACGCTGGCGATTGAGAACGACCACACCGTGAGCGGTTATCGCGCCAGCAACCCGATCGGCTTCGGCGGTTACAAGGCCTACTATTTTGTCGCCGAATTTTCGCGGCCCTTTGCACGGGCCGGCATTGTCCTGGACGGGAAGGAGATTGATGCGAAAGAAACCTCGGGACGCAACCTGAAGGCGCACTTTGATTACCAGACCAAGGGGGGCGAGAAGCTGATGGTCAGGATGGGGATTTCCACCGTAAGTGTGGAAGGGGCGCGGAAGAATTTGCGCGCGGAAGCAACCACCTGGGATTTTGACAAGGTGGCGGCGACGGCGCGCAAGGAGTGGAGCACGGCGCTGGACCGGTTGCGCATCGAGACGACGAATGACCGGGTGCGCCAGACGTTTTACACGGCCATGTACCACACACTGGTGGCGCCGATTGTGTTTAACGACGTGGACGGGCAGTATCGCGGGCCGGATTGCCAGGTGCACCAGGCCAAGGGCTTCAATTTTTACACCGACCTGTCGGTGTGGGACACCTATCGCGCGGAGCAAGGGCTGCTGACGTTGACGCAGCCGGGCCGGGTGAATGACATCGTGGAAACCATGCTCACCCAATACAAGCTGCTGGCGGAACAGATGTTCCCCTGCTGCGCCTTCGGAGGCAAGGAAACCTACTCGATGTATGGCAATCCTTCGATCCCGGTCATCGCCGAAGCCTACGCCAAGGGCTTTCGCGGCTGGGATGCCAATGAAGCTTTGTCCGATATGGAAGGTGCGACCGAACGGAATGACGACAAGCTCATGGAGTTCATCATCCACACCAACACTTACGAGGACTACCGGGCGCATGGCGGGGAGGCCTCGCCGGAGAGATTCAACCACCGCCACGACTTTGTGGGCTTCACCAATTACCGCCGCTACGGCTGGGTTCCCAGTGACGACAGCGGGGTTTACGTTCAAAGTGTCTCCAAGACGCTGGAATTTGCCTATGAAGACGCCTGCGTGGCCCGCTTCGCCCGCCTGCTCGGCCGCGACGACCTCGGCGAGATATATGCCTCGCGTTCCACCAACTGGGAGAACGTGTTCGATGCCTCGACCGGCTTCATGCGGGGGCGATATGCCAATCGGGATTGGGTGACGCCGTTCAACCCGTACAAGGTGACGTTTCACGAGGACTATGCCGAAGCCAACGCCTGGCAAGTCAGCTTCCTGGTGCCGCAGAATGTCCCCGGGTTGATCCAGGCGCTGGGGGGGGATGAGAAATTTGTGGCCAAGCTGGATGAGATGTTCGACACGCCAACCAGCAAAATCCCCCGCCCGTTTGATCCCGATGTGAGCGGGCTCATCGGCCTGTATTGCGTCGGAAACGAGCCGGACGAAAACTTTCCCTACCTCTACAACTACGCCGGGGCGCCGTGGAAAACCCAACTCCGGGTGCGCCAGACGTGCGCGCTTTACGACCAGACCCCCGCCGGTTTGCCCGGCAACGACGATTGCGGGCAGATCTCCGCCTGGTATGTGTTCAGTGCGCTGGGGTTTTATCCGGTGGACCCGCCGAGCGGAGTGTACGTGATGGGCAGTCCGCTGGTGGACAAGGCGACCATCACGCTGGATCCCAAATATTACAAAGGCGGCAGTTTCACCGTCATTGCGAAAAACAATTCGGCGGAGAACCAATACATTCAGGCGGCCCGGCTTAACGGTCGCCCGCTGAGGCGCAGTTGGATTACTTACGACGAAATCGGCGCCGGCGGGACGCTGGAGTTGGTCATGGGGCCACAGCCGAATCGTGATTGGGGCGCCGCGCCCGCCGACCGGCCAGCGCAACCGGTGCTGCCGTAGCGCCGGCCCGGACGGTGCCCTAAAAAATTCGTGGCGAAAGACTTGAAAACACAACGGCCACGGCTAGGCTGGTGGCGATTGATTTGCCTGAAACACATTTCCCCATCAATGGGTTGCAAGGCGAGCAGGGTTTTAGCGGCGCATCTTGGCACTGTTCTGGTTTGGAGTTCCGCCTTCAGGCGGCTTCGGCTAACACCCGTGATTGGCCGCCTAAAGGCGGAACTCCGAACCTTTGCCGCCAGTGGGTTAAGAACAGTGTTGAGATACGCCCGGGCTTTAGCGGGATTACTCATTTGCCTTTTATGTCTTACCGGCAGAGCGCAAGCTCCGGCCCAAACCACGGGCAGCGAAGTCGCGCCGCGCCCGGAGCGGGTGCTGCTGATTTTCAGCGAGGCGAGCGACCTGCCGGGAAACGCGATGATGGAACAAGCGCTGCGGGCGGAAATCCAGGCGCACAGCACCAACGAGGTGGAGTTCTTCACCGAGAACCTGGACGCGAGCCGTTTTCCCAGTGCGGCCTACTTCCGCGAGTTCGAGGATTATCTGAGGGACAAATACAGCGGGCAGCACCTGGATCTGGTGATGGCATTCGTCGGGCGCGATTTCACGGTGGCGGGCGAAATCCCGGCGACCATGGTTTCCAGTTTGCCGGTCGTCTTCGTAGTCGTGGGCGACATGAATGTGCCGAATACTTTCGGCGCGCGGCCCTTCGTTGGCATTGTCCAGCGATTTGATGTCCCGGGAACCATCCATTTCATTTTTCAATTGCAGCCGGAGGTCCGCCGGGTCGTGGTCATTGGCGGTGCTTCGGAAAGCGACCAGATCACCCTGGCGCGGATACGCAAAGCCGCCGGGTTGGTGGATGGCGTAAAATTCGATTTCTGGACCAATCGTCCGATGGCGGAAATCCGCGAAGCGGTGGGGTCATTGCCGATGGATACGGTGGTGTTGCTGGCCACCGTGCAGCGCGGCATGGATGGTCAGGTGCTCCGCACTCCACAGTTGGCACAGTTGTTGGCGCCTTCCGCCAGCGTTCCGGTCTATGTTTTGGCGGCCAGTTCGATTGGCAGCGGCGCGGTGGGCGGCGACGTGATTGATTTTGAAAGACTCGGCGCCGACGCGGGCGACCTGGCGCTAGGTGTGCTGGGCGGAGAAGCCGGCGGCCGGTTGCCCGTCGAATTGCGGTCCAACGGAGTTCCCATGGTGGATTGGCGCGCGCTGCAAAAGTGGAACATCAAACCCGGCCGCCTGCCGGCGCATTGTGTCATCGAATATCGCCCGCGTTCTCTTTGGGAGGGTCATCAAGCCCTGATTCTGTTTGCCGGCGCGTGTTTGCTGGCTCAGGCAGTTACCATTGCAGTCTTGTTGGTGCAACAACGGCGCCAACGCCGGGCGGAAGCGGAAATCTTACGGCAGCGCGCGGAATTGGCCCACATCACCAGGGTTTCCGCCATGGGGCAATTGACGTCGGCCCTGACCCACGAGCTCAACCAGCCGCTGGGCGCCATCTTGCGGAACGCCGAGGCGGCGGAAATCTTTCTGCAGCGCGACCCGCCCAACCTTCAGGAAGTCCGCGCCATCCTGGCCGACATTCGCCGGGACGACAAGCGGGCGGGAAGTGTCATTGACGGGATGCGGAGTTTGTATCAGCGCCGGAGCGTGGTGGCGGGGAGCCTGGACCTGCGCGAACTGGTGGAAAAAACCGTCGCCATCACGCGACCCGACGCCGAAGCACGGCAAATCAAACTCAGCGTGCAGATGCCGGCGCATTTGCCGCCCGCACGGGGGGACCGTGTGCATTTGCAACAAGTCCTGCTGATCCTCATCCTGAATGGAATGGATGCCATGAACGGCGTGCCCAAGGCCAAACGGACGCTGATTATCCGTGCGGAAGAGACCGGGCACGGAAACTTGAAAGTCGCGGTAACGGATCAC
>JBEKMW010000096.1:0-18259 GCA_049523455.1 Verrucomicrobiota bacterium
ACTGCAGTACTGAGCTTGCGTTGCGCTCTGCTTTCCGCCGGCGGTTGGGATTACCTGTGGAATCAACCGATGCCCAAAGCCGCTTGACCACCTTGCCTGTAACTTTCCTGCAACGCACCCAAAGAGGATGGAGGGGGCGCATTCGCGCACCGCCCCCGAGGGAAACCGGTGGAGCGCGGCGTTCACGCCGCTTCGGCGTCGCCAGCCCGTGAATTAACCGGGTTGTCCAATAATCATTGAATGCTGGAGGGACCTGGTAGGACAGGCGTTCCGCCTGTCTCCATATTCATGGGTTTATTCCCTCAGCAGTGCCGCTGGCGCGGCCGTTACACACCTCGCTTCAAGGCGGAAATTCAAAAGTGTGAGACAGGCGCGACGCCTGTCCTACGGGTATAGTTGGCCGGCAATTGGATTGTTGGGTATTGTAACCAAGCTCCCCTCACCCCGACCCTCCCCCCGTTTGGCGGGGGGAGGGAGATTGCGGCCTGCGTGTTGCGTGAAGCGTTTTCGGTTTCGACATCGGCAAGGGCATCTGTTACTCGATGGGGTGGTCGCCATGAACCATCATCTCATTCACTGCATGGGGTTGGTTGCCTCCGCCTCCCTGCTGGCCGATCCCCAACTCCACGCGCAATCGCTCGAATCCCGGCTCTCCAGCGCCATCGAACCGTTGCCGGTCCTCACGGCGATGCAGCGCGTGGCCGACTGGCAGTTGGCCCATCCGTCAATCCTCGCGCCGACCGATTGGGTGCCGGCCACCGCCGACGCCGGCTTCATGGCGCTGGCGGGAATTTCCGGCGACCCCAAATACCGCGAGGCGATGCGGGCATTGGGCCGGACGAACCGGTGGCAATTGGGCAGGGAGCTTTACGACGCCGATGACCACTGCATCGGGCAGACCTGGGCCGAATTGTATCTTCTGTACCGCGAGGACGAAATGATCGCGCCGCTGCGGGAAAAGTTTGACGCGGTCCTCGCCAATCCGACCACGGTACACAGCCTGGCGTACGGAAGGGCCAGCTCCCGGAACAACTGGTCGTGGTGCGACTCGCTGTTCATGGGACCGCCGACGTGGGTGCGCCTCTACGCGGCCACGGGCGACGAGCGTTATTTGAATTTCGCGGTTACGAACTGGTGGCGGACGACGGATTTTCTGTACGACAAACAGGAGCATCTGTTCTTCCGCGACAGCACCTATTTCTCGAAACGCGAGGCGAACGGCAAAAAAATCTTTTGGAGCCGCGGCAACGGCTGGGTGATGGCCGGACTGGTGCGCACGCTGCAATACCTGCCCATGAATCATCCCGACCGGGCGCGTTTTGAGCGGTTGTTCAAGGCGCTGGCGGAAAAAATCCTTGCCTGCCAGCAGCCAGACGGTCTCTGGCGGGCGAGCCTGCTGGACCCGACTAGTTACCCGGCCAGGGAAACGAGCGGCTCAGGCTTTTTCACCTATGCGCTGGCGTGGGGAGTCAATCAAGGACTGCTGGACCGCGCAAAATTTGAACCCGCCGTCCGCAAAGCGTGGCTGGCGCTCGTGGGCTGCGTGGACGCCGACGGGAAACTGACGCACGTCCAGCCCGGCGGGTCTGATCCCAAGAAGTTCAACGAGGACAATACCGCGCCGTTCGGCGTCGGCGCATTCCTGCTGGCAGGCAGCGAGGTGTACCGGATGACAGTATTGAGACTTTCACCAACGACCGTCCCGACTTGGCGCCCGGCCTCATGACCCCGCGGCTTCATACCGAGACGGAGGGCGCGTCGGCGATCCGCAACCTGCTGGCGATTGCGCCCGCGAAAATCGGCGTTCCGTTCGTTTATTACGCCGGTGCCGGCTGGAGTGAGAGCGGCGATTTTCCGAATGCGGCGGCGTGGGACCATTACGTGCAACGTTTCGCCGAACGGCGCGACCAGCCGTTGGAGGTGACGATAGGAAAATGAACCTGGCGCCGGTGACCTGCCGAGTCAAAGTTACGGCTCGGGTATGGCGGCGCCGTCTTTGCGCGGGTCGGAAGCGCCGTAGTTGACGCCCGCCGCAAAGTCCCGCTTCACGGCCTGGCCGCCGCCAACAATCGAGGAATAGTCGCCGTGCACCCGGATCACGTCGCCTTTCTTCTCCAATTCGGCGCGGACCGATGCCGGAATGCGCTGCTCCATTTGGACATCGCAACCGTCGAAACTCAATTTGGTGAAACGGGGGGCGTCGAGCGCGGCCTGGATGTTCATCTGGTAATCCACGATGTCGGCCACGAATTGGGCGTAGCCGTGGGAAAACCCAACCAGCAGACCGGCCAGGGCCAGCCATAATTTGGGGCGAAGCCTCATGCGCGATGACCGTAAGCGGAAAGACGGCAATCTGCAACTTCCATCCCTGGAGGTAGTGTCCCAATTTGCGGCGGAGCGCGGGGCTTCAGCCCGCTTCATGCCACGAAATGCTTTGGCCGATGAAGCGGCATAAATGCCGCGCTCCTGAATTTAGGACACCATCCCTGCGGGGATGCCTGCCGCAAAAGCAAGCGGCGCGCTCACTTGAGCGCGCCGTTGAGGGAGGCGCAACTTCTACGGAGGAAGTATCTGCACACGATAGAATCCCGCCTGGCTGGCAGTCGCGTCGTTGAAATTCATCATCGCGCCGGTGCCCACGTTGGTGGAAATCGTCGTCCAACTACCCGGGAACAGGCTGGTGGAACGCAGCACGACGTATTGCACGCCATAGACCGACGGCCATTGGATGGCGGGCGCAACGCCCGCGGAAGGCGGCGCCTGGATGCTCGTGCTCGGAAAATCGTTGGGAGCATTCGGATTCACCCCGGCCACGTATTTTTGCCAATTATCAATGCCGTCGCCCGACGGACAGGCGTTGGAGACCGAGAGCAGATTGTTGGTGGTGCCAAACCAGCGCAGGCGCCACAAATCGGGTATGCCGTCGCCATAGCAGGAATTCGTGCGGCTCGAGAGGGTTATCACCCCGGTGAGCGTCTGTTTGGGGAACGACGCGATGCCGTTCGGGGAAGCGGACGCGTGGTCAAAGTGCACGTCGTAGGCGGACAAGCTCGTGGCGTTGGCGGGAAGCGTAACGGTCAGCGTGCCCAGGGTGGCGTTCCCATTGAGGCCCGCGATGGTGCTGTCCAGCCATGCGGCGGAATAATTTCCGTTGCCGGTCGTACCGCTCAACCCGGAGGTGGGCTCTCCCAGCGCTGAATTCGGCGTAAATGTGATGGGAGTCGTCAGCGCCGGGGAGCCATCCAGCGGCTCGACGCTCAGATTAAGCATCAGCACCCGCAACGGGTAGTTGCCGAAAATGTTCGCGGTGATGGGAATTTGCACCGTTTGGCCGGCCGCGGCCACCGCGTCGCCGGCGGCAAAGTTCACCTGGGGCGGAGGGCCGGACGGGCTGGTCTGGGTCTGCGCCTTGGTGGCAGGGCTCTGGGTGGCCAACTGCGGGCCCACGTTGGGGGCGCCCGTGTCCGCCACCCGCTGGCCGTTGTTCCAGAAGCGCCGGAACCACGTCAGGGTCGGATCCAGCGAGCGCCGGAAGGTGACATAGACGTCGCAAACATCCAGCACCCCGTCGCCGAAAGCGATTTCATTGATGTCGGTGTCATTGCCGTCAAACAACGTGCTCACGGTGGGCGTAAGATAGATAAAGCTGTGGGCGGTGTTGACCGTAGTCACTCCCGAATAGGGATATATGTCGGTGATGGTATACGTGGTTTCCAGGTAAGAAGTAGTAAGATACTGCAATTGCACCTGGCTGGCCGCGGTAGCCTGCATATTGGTGGCTACATTGTTCGTGTTAAAGATATAAGTGTAATTGGTCACTGTATAGTAATACGGGTCGGGGAAGGTGGCGGTATTGGTATAATAGCCGTTGTTCGGATCGGCGGGATTCGAATCCAGGATCCCTATGTTTCCGCACGAATCCATCGCATCAAAGAAATCCGAGCCGGGCGGCGGGTCGTCCAGGTTGTACGCCGCGCTTTGGAACACCTGCTCCACGTCCGCGTTGACGATATTGGTCGAGCCAAAGTCACCGGCGTTGAACCAGCGGAAGGGCGTTACGCTCCCCACCAGGTACTTGATCTGCCCAATGGTCACGTTTTTGAGCGCGTTGATGGGCGCGCCGCCGGCCAGCGCCCCATTGGTGGGCGCGGCAATGTAAACCGAGGACCCGTTGGCCCCAATGCCGTCGGATGTCGCGCTCGGCCGCCCGATCTGAATCTGGTAAACGTCGTTGCTGACCGCAGTCGGCGGAACCACAAACGCATAACCGCCCACTTCAACCTGGTTCGGATAAGTGGGATTGGGGTAAAGCACGTCGTGCGCGATCGAGTAGGTCAGCAAATTCTGGCTCAAAGTGTCGTAGAGATTGGTCTGGCCATAACGTTCCAACCAGCCTACGCCCAGCAGATTGATGTTGGTATCTTGAAATTCCAGGTCCTGGAAATAGTTCCCGTTGTAGATGACAATATTGGTATCCACCGGCGGCGGCGGGCTGGTGCCCTCCGAAACGAAGGCATAAGGCGGGATGGGGATGTACAAGCCCGGAGCCACGGGGTCCGGCTGCGCCAACATGCTCACAAAGCCATAGGTGCCGGGACCCACCGGCGGCGACCCGGCGGCGTTGGTGACCGTGATGTTGAATTGGAGGCTGTACATTACGGCGCCGGACAAAGTCGTCAGCGTGACCGGCGCATAGAATATCTGCCCGGGCGACGCCACGAAATCGCTGGATGCCTCGCCGGAGGCAAAGCCCAGGCTGATCGTGTTGGCCACAAAGTTGGAGGCGGAGAACACCTGGCTCACGATGGAACTGGTCTGGTAATTGTTCTTGAATGCAGCCACCTGGAACAAAATGGAATTGGTGCCGGCCGGGAACTGCAACGAGAGTGTGAGGCCGTTGGTGCCGGTGACCGGACCGATCAGCGTGGCGGTCACATTAGTCAGCGGATCGCTGCCGTCGGTCGTGTAAAGCATCTGCGCGCCGCTGGTGATATCATTCACCGTGAATTGCGCGAGATTGTTACCCGTAATGCTGGGATTGGCCGTGATGAACTGAATGGTGGCCGACACCATCTGGCTGTTGGGATTGACGCCGTTCTCACTGATCGCTTTGAGGCTCAGGTAGGGCATGGGCTGGGTTATCTGGGTGATGTCATAGGCCATCACCTGCGCAGACGAATCGCCATTCTGATATCCCTGTGGTGCCGTGCCCGAACTGCTGGTGGGATTGGGCACCAAGCTCGCGTTGGGTGTGTTGGAATACGTGAAATAGGTGATAGTGCCGCCCGCGCCCAAAATCACGATGGGGGTGTCGTTGTTAAACGCAAAGGCATTGCCCGCATTAAACACCGCAGTATAGGCAACCGGACTGGATGACGCCGGGAAGGTGACATAACCAATCTGCGGGTCGGACAGCGGCGGCAGCGGGGGTGTCGCGCTCACTTGCGCGGAATTGGGGCCCACCGTGGTGCCGTCCAGCGCGGCCACCACGTAGTAATAGGTCGTGCCATTTACCACGCTGCTGTCCGTGTAAGCATTGGTCGTCACATTGGCCAGCAGTTCGTAGGGCCCCCCGCTGGTGGTGGACCGTTGCACGTTGTAACTCGTGGCGCCCGAAACCGCGTTCCAGGTCAAAATCACTTCGCCGTAATTGGTCGTCGTCATCAGACCCGTCGGCGCCACCGGCGGCGGCGGTGGCGGCAGCACCATCCCGGCGCCGGTCACATGCCGGATGATGTGATAGTAATCTTCCGTAACGTAAAGCGAGCCGTCCGGCGCCAGCACCACTCCTTTAGGGCAGCGGGCCGCCACGCCGAAAGGCTGGTCAGGTATCGAGACCGTTCCATCCTCGAAACCGGGATAAGGGTTTTCCCAATAGTTCGAAGCGACGCCATAGATATTGGTTTCATATCCATTGGGCAGCACGGCTTTCACCCGGTCGTTGCCGAAATCGCAAATCACCAGCGTGCCATCTCCCCCGGCCGTTACGCCCGAGGGTTGAAAATACTTGGCCAGGTTGCTGATGGACAAGTTATGCACCAGGTCGGCGAAATCGCCGGGGCCGTGAAAGCCGGATAACGGACTGTAGGAGTTCGTGGCGGCCGGATTGATGAGCCAGATGCCATCATTGCCGGAATCGCAAACCGCCAGGGTGCCGTTAAAGACGGCCGCGATGCCTTGCAACGAGGTGCCCGCGTTCGTGATCGTGGCAATCACGCTGCTGCCGCCACCTGCGGCCACCTTGTAAACCCGGTTGCTGGCGGTCACGTACAGGTTGCCGGCCGGATCCAGAGCGATGCCGCCGGCGTTGGTGATGCCCGACAGGTTGGTGGCCAGCAGTTCGCCAGTATTGTCGAATTCCAAAACGTAGCCATTCGTGCCTTTGCCGTAATTGAGCGCATAGACGTCGTCGGCCGGGTCAATGGCCACCCCCACCGGCTTGGACAGCAGATTGGTGGTTGCCACGTAGTTCGTCATATTGGCGAACGTGTAGGTCGTATTGATGTCAAATTCCAGCACGCGAATTGCATTGTTGCCCCGGTCGGCCACCAGCAGAAAGTTGCCGGTCGAATCAATGGCCAGACCGGACGGTGTATTGTATTCCGCCTCGGTCGTAATATCGCCGTTCACATAGCCGGCGCCTGACGGGTAACCGGTATTGGGCCCGCCGCTTATCCAATTTACGGTGGCACCGGCGAAAAGGCTGACGGTCGCGAGCCCCAGGACGGCCGCCGCGGCTGCGCACTGCAACCTCCGGTCCCAGCCCTTCCGGCGGAAGAACCGCCCCGTGCGATTGAGAGGCATGGTTTTCATAATAGTTAAAGGCTGAAGTTTTACTGGGGTTCCGGGTCGGCCATGGTCGCCTGCTTGTGATACAGATCACTCCAATCCCCTGTGGTGCTGTTCCAGGAGGAACTGCTGTCAAAAATCACCGGCAGTTTGGCATTGGCATCGGACTTGAGGAAGTCGCCGGCGTGGGCGTTGGGCTCAAAATCGGCATCCCTGACGATGGTGGGGGTGATAAAGATCAGCAGGTCAACTTTATTCATGGATTTGGTCTGGCTGCGGAACGCGTTGCCCAGAACCGGTATATCGCCCATGAACGGCACCTTGGTGGAAGTGGATTGGGGATTGTCGTTCACCAGGCCACCCATGACCAGCGTGTTGGCGTTGGGGATGAGCACCTGGGTCTGGAACGTGCGGAATTGGAAGAGCGGGGCGGTCAAGAGCGCGGAGGCCGGAGTGCCGTTGGCGCTGGTGCCGATGGTAACAGACTGTGAGAAATTCCCGGCAAAGCTGGAGACCTCCGGAATCACCTTGAGCCAGATATAATCGTTGGCCGAAATGCGCGGGGTCACATGCAGAATGGTGCCCACGTTGGTGTAGGTGACGGTGGAACCGCCGGCATTGTTGGCCGAACCAGCGGCGACGTTGAAGACCGGGTATCCTTGCACCACGGAAAGCTCGGCCATTTCATTGTCCAAAGTCACGATGCGTGGTGTGGAAATGATTTGCGCGTCGGCGGACGAATTAAGAAATGACAGCACGACCTTCAAACCATCGGCATTGAGGAAACCGATGTCCGGCGTGAAGCCGCTCAGGGTGTTCAGGGCCACGCCATTGCCCGGCAGCGTGGCCAGCGAGGTTACCGTACTGTACGCCGATTGGGTGGAAATGGAATGTCCGCCAAAAGTAGTGGTCGTGGGAGTACCCGGAATTGACGTGGCGGTGGACGATGCCGTCTGGTTCAATGTGCCATTGCCAAAACTGATGTTCTGCCCTGAGAGTGTGCTGGACCAGTCTATGCCTTTGCTGCTTTGGGGATTGCTGCTGACTTCGACCAGGCGGCTCTCGATCAAGACCTGGCGCGTAGGCTTGTCAAGCTGGCCGACCAGCGTATCCACGATGGATTGCTCAGGGTCGGTGGCCACCACGATCAACTGGCTGGTGCGGCTATCCGGCAGCACCCGGCTCCGTTTGTCGGACAAGACGGACTCGACCGCCGCCGTCATGTTGGTAACACCGGCGTACTTGAGCTGGATGACCCGCGTGATCAGCGGGGTCGGCGCCGTGGGGTCCTTGGTGGTAATGCGCGCGATGTGGGTGCGCTTGTCCGGCACCAACTGCAGGCCATAATTATCCAGCAACGCCAGCAACGCTTGTTCGGCGGTGATATTCTCCCACCGGATGCTTATGGTGGGTTCAGGCTTGGGCTGTCCGTTCTGGTCGGGCTGCCCATAACCGATTTTCGGATCGAGCAGGTAATTGATCCCCGCGGACCGCGCGAGGTTTTCGATGGCGCTGGTAAGCGTAACATCCTGAAGCAAAATGGTCGGTATATTGGCCGCCGGCGCCGGCGCATTCGTATCCGGCCCATTCGCTTCGACCGTTTGGTTGCTGACGCCGCCTGCGGCCGGTACCGCCGTTGCCGCGGTTGGCGCGTTGGTCACCATCGCGTCGGCCGCAGGTTGATTGGCGCCAGGAGTGGCTGTCTGGCTCCATGCGATTGGCTGCACGGCGATGCCGAGCACTAGGGCTGTAAGTATTCTTTTCATACTGTTTTTCAGTTTAAACGGGCCGACGGTCTTGTTTGTATGCACGAGGTGTGAAGCAGATTAATTGCCAAGTTTCATGGATTATCGGGCAAAGTGAGTTCCCGGCGCTGGCCGGCGGCTTCGATGATGGCGGAGTGCGAGGTGATTTGAATGCAGCGAACGTGGATCCGGCCGCCAGTCATGACCACGTCTCCCTCCTCTCCTTCGGAAAATGTGTGATTGTTGATGATGACGAGCCGATGGTCCGGCGTCCCCGAAATGCCTTTCAGGGACAACGAAGCTATGGTCACCACGTGCGGCGCCGCCTGTGCCGTGCCGTAGGGGCGCATGGAATTCGGGTAGAAAGGATCACAACCTTCCTTCGGGCTCGAAGGAAGAACGAACGTCGAACGGATCACTAAATTCGTGGCCGCGGGCTGGTTCGTCGGCGCCGCCACCAGCGACCCGCATGATAACAGGGCCACCAGCAGCACTCCGGCCCCGAAATTCATTTTGTGTTCGATTGGTTTCATCTTGGGCGGCCTCATGGATTCGGTTTCACCAACGCTATCAGGTCCATTTGAAAGGACAGTTCCTCGGGTTCCACCCCCTGCGCCGCCGATGGGGCCAGGGTGAGATTCACCAGGCGAATGTGCGGGTACGTGTTCTCAAAATCAGCGATAAACCGTCCCAAATCGTGATAATGAGCCGTGCCGCTGATGCTCATTTTCACCTGCTTGTACGGAAATTGTGGCAACAAATCCACGTCCGTCCGGCTCGGTTGGCCAACCGTCGGGATATCCACATGGTATCCCGCCTTGAACTTGCGCAGGATGTCAAACGTCCACGCATATACGTCGCCAGACGCGATGTCCTCCTCCGCCCGCGACAGCGCATACGTGCCATCGGTCAATTGGGTGCTGATCTCGTTCCCTTTTTTGATCGTGTCCTGTTCGGTGCGCAGCTTGTCTTCCTCCTCTGCCTGCTTTTGCGCCAGTCGGTGCCGGGAATCGTATTGCGGTTGCAGCAAAAACAGCCAAATCAGCCCCAACACCGCCAACGTACCAAGCACCGCGAAGCCGAGCTGGATGGCCTTGTCTTTATCTTTGGGAATCAGATTCATCGCGTTTGGGACTGAAAGTGGCATTCCAGCGTGAACAGTACAAACGGCTTGCCGTCGGGCCCGCTGTCCGGTGCCGATCGGGAGGACAACGTTACGCCGTTGGTTTTATCCAAATTCTCTTGAAAGTAGGGAAGATGGGCCACGGCATCCTTGAATCTGGGCACCTGGTCGCCGGGATTGGCGCTGGAATCCTTCGCATCCAGCAGCAGCACGATTTTCTCCGTGCAACTGGCCGGCCGGCTGGGAGGAGAACCAGGCGCATCCGGCTTGGGCGCTATCGCTTCTAAAGACGTATATCCCTGCTCCACCCGCAGCCGCGTCAATTGCACGTTGGGCACCGAGATTTGCTGCAGCGCGTTCATCAGACTCCCTTGCAACAGGCGCGCCTGGCTCAGTTTCTGCAACGCGTACAATTTTTTGGCGATGTCGGCGGCCTTGCTCTTGGCCTCCAGAACCCGCATGTATTCGTTCGTATGGGTTTGGAATTCGATGTCGGCTTGGGACACGTTCTTGTTGGCCAGCATGTCGTCCACCAGCAGCGAACTGCTCCACACCAGCGCCAGGGCCACCAGCAAGGCGCCCACAAAGATGGTGCGCTTGACCGGATCGCGCCGCCGCAGTTCCTCGGCGATCCGTGCTTCGGCCAGCAAGTTGATGTGTATCGGCATATTCCAAATCCGTTTCCGTCACGTGGCCGCCAGCGCCGCGCCCACCGCCACCACCAGTTGCGACCCAAGATGATCAATTTCCACCGCCTGCTGTCCCCGCAAGGCCATCTGCAGAAAGCTGGTGGGATTCCACGTCTTGCATTCCACCACCATTTCCGTATGCAGTATCTGCATAATCATTTCCGACCGCGCCGAGCCGCCGCTCACAAACACCTGGGTTATGGGGCGGTCCTGTTGATGCTCAAAAAAATCAAGCGACGCGCGCAACTCGCGGCCCAAGGGCATCACCTGGAGCTCCAGCGTGGACTGGACTTCCGGCGCCATCCCCACCTTGATGCCTTCCGCCTCGGCGTAACTGATGTTCATGGCCTCGGCCAGACCGGCCGTCAATTTGTCGCCGCCGATGTTGACCACGCGGCTCAGGGCAATTTCGCCGCGATCCAAAATGCAAACCGACGTGTGCTTGAATCCGATATCCACCAGCGCAACCACCTCGCCGTTGAACACGTTCGTCATCGCCAGTTCGAACGCATTGATCGGCCCGATGAGGCTGGGCACCAGATAATTCAGCGACAGGCCCGCATCCCGCGCCGCATGCTGAAAATCATCCACCAGCGACTGCCGCGCCGCTACCGCGAGCACTTTGAATTTGAACGTGCCGGCGGGTTTGGGCGGTTCGCCCGGCTTGTCGCCGGCGACGTTCTTGGGGGCAAATACGTAGCAGTCGAACGCGTGGTTGGGCAGGTCCTCTTGCAGATAAGTCTTGGTGTTGTTTTTCAACACTTGCCGCATCTCGTCCACCGGTATTTGCGGCAGTTCCACCTGCCGCACCACTGCGTCGTCCAGTCCCACCGTCAGTGCCAGGGTCTTGGTCGAATGGCCGAGCGCCTCGGACACCTTCTGCAAATGCTCGGACAGCAACTCGCGGGACAGTCGCTTTTCGAAGAGTGGCGCATCCAGCAGCGCGTAGCCGGATAAAGCCAGGTGGTCTCCGCGCCTCTCCAACAGAACGGCCTTGGTCGTCCGGTTCCCCAAGTCAACCACCATGAGCTGGCCCCATCTTTTCCCCGTCAATCCATTTAATAATGGCAAGGCCATGTGCGTGAATTTCTTATATTAACGATTTTTTTATTTGCATGCGGCAAATCTTCCCTGCGCCGCCCTTCTCTGCCAGCAGTCCGCGCGCCAAACTGTGGGTTTCCTCCTATTTCCAGCCAATTCCGCCTTCTTTCGGCGGATTTGTCCCGACTCAAGCCGCTTTTGTCCTGACTGTCCCGAAACTGACCGCCCGTTTACATCAACTCCCGGGCCCGCGCCCGGGCTTCATCCAACAAGACCGCCACCAGCGGCGTCGCCCGCCCGCGCCAAAGCGTGCCGAGGGACACCGGCGGAATCTCCGGCAACGGCAGCGCCCGCACCTTGGACGAAAGCGTCTGGCGCGGCAGCGCAACCGACAGGCCGATGCCCAGGCCGTTGGCCACGTAGGTTTCAATTAATTCCGTCGAGCTGGCTTCGATGGCGGGAAACCAGTCCACACCGCGTTTGGTCAGCCAGTTCTGAAACTTTTTGGGAATGGCTTCTCCGGGCGGCAGACAGATCAGCGGCTCGTCAATCCGGTCGCGCTGCCACAATTCGTCCGCGGTGCGCACGCGGCTCCCTTTGGCGACCAGCAGGATCAGCGGCAGTTCCAGCAGCAACAGGAAATGGCGGCCGGACCTTTTCGCTTCAAAAACTGATACCGCCAGGTCAATCTCGCCGCGGTCGAGCATCAATTCCAAGTCGGCCGGATACCCTTCCCGCAAGGACACGCGCAGTTTCGGAAACCGCCGGCGCACGTTGTGCAGCAAATCCGGCAGGTGATCCCGCAGCACGATGGGCGAAGCGCCAATGCGGACGTGCTGTGCCTGGCCCCCGCGCAATTCGACGGCCACATGCTCGAGGTTGCCGAAGAAGGGCTGGATGAACTCGTAAAGTCTTTCCCCGGCGGGCGTGAGTGCGAAAGGCCGCCGCCGGAACAGCGGCGTGCCCAGGGATTCTTCAAGTTGGCCAATCTGGGAACTCACGGCGGGCTGTTGGATGCCGTAAGGAATATGACGTACCGCAGGCATGATGCCTCCGTGCCGCGCGACGTAGTAAAAAAGTTCGAGATGATGAACATTCATAACCCTGACACCCCTGACACCAGCCGCGTGTCGCGAGTTTCAACCAGCCGCATTCCCAACGCAAGCCCGGAAATTCGCTGGCCGCCTGCTGTCCCCTCTCCGCTCCCATCGGATGGGAGGGGAGAGGGTCAGGGTGAGGTGAGGGCTCCTTTTCATTCGATGTTCGACGTTCGACGTTCGATGTTCCCCGGCTCATGGAGAGAGTGCCCAAGGCCCCTGACATCGCCGCCCCAAGCTTCCTTCGTGCACGGCAGGAAGAAACAAAATTGACGCCCGCGCGGAATCCGCCTACGGTCGCCGCCGGCAAATGGTCCCACTCTTAAGGCTCTGGCTTTGGATCTCCGTCTTCGCCACGCTGGCGGGCTGGACGTTGTCGGCGCTTGTAGAATTGAACCGGGCGGGTTACGCCGCCGCCCTTGGCTTGTTCGCGATATTCGTAATTCTCCGGCGGAAGGATCTGCAACCCGATTCGGCGACTCATGGTTTCCATGGGCGGAAATGGCTTCGGCGGTTCCGCCGTCCGCTGCCGCTGGGTTTCGCGGCGCTGGCGACACTGGTTTTTGTGGGCGGCGCGCTGTATCCGCCCGGCAACTACACCGGCCTGAATTATCGCGTAGCGCGGGTGCTGCAATGGCTGGCGCAGGAGCACTGGCATTGGATCCACACGAACAATTTCCGGATGAACGACCGGGCCTGCGGCATGGAATGGCTTTCCGCCGGGTTGTTATGCCTCACCCGGACCGACCGTGTCCTGTTCCTGCTCAATTTC
Source organism: Verrucomicrobiota bacterium (assembly GCA_049523455.1). Classification (GTDB taxonomy): domain Bacteria; phylum Verrucomicrobiota; class Verrucomicrobiia; order Limisphaerales; family UBA11358; genus UBA11358. The sequence continues at coordinate 13,257 of JBEKMW010000096.1, forward strand.
CTTCCGTATCTCTTGCTGCCCGGACTCTTCTTCAGCGTCTCCACACGGCTGGGTGTCCGCGCGCGAGTCGCCTGGCATTGGATGTGGCTTCTGCCCACCGGCTATAATTTCCTGCTCCAGGCCGGCGGCATCGCCAACGACACCTTCCCCACCGTCTATGCCTTGGCGGCACTGGACTTTGGCCTCCGCGCCTGGAAATCCCGGCGCGCCGCCGATTTGTGGCATTCCATCCTGGCCGCAGCCTTGTTGACCGGCGCCAAGGCCAGCAATCTGCCCTTGCTCCTGCCGTGGGCGCTGGCCATTTTTCCCCTCGTTCCCCTCCTGCGCCGCAAATTCGCCGCCATGGCCATCGTGATTATCCTGGCCGCGGCGGTGTCCTTTCTCCCGACTGCCATTCTAAATTTCCATTATCTCCATGATTGGTCCGGATTGTCCATCGAGGATACCGGCATGAACATGAACCATCCCCTCGTAGGTGTCTGGGGCAATGTCCTGTTGCTGCTCCTCAACAATTTTTTGCCGCCGCTCTTTCCGCTCGCCGGCTGGTGGAACCTGCATGCCTTGAACCTGCTGCCGCATTTTCTGGCCGCACCGATGGTGGCGAATTTTGAACATGGATTCCTCCAGTTGCCCGAATTGCAGACCGAAGACTGGGCCGGCCTGGGGTTCGGTCTTAGCATCCTCCTGGCCGTTTCCGTTTGCGTTGCGGCTCTTTATCGCCGGGCCGGGCTGCCGGTCTCCAGCAACGTCCAACCCGTTCCCGCCGGCTGGCGTCAGTGGATTCTGCTGGCGCCGTGGCTGGGGTTGCTGGCTTACACCATGAAATCCGGCATGGTCACGCCGCAACGGCTGATTGCGCCGTACTATCCGCTGCTGCTGCCCCTGCTGCTCGTTGGCCTGGGCCAGGCGAAAATCGTCCGCCGCCGTTGGTGGCGCACCAGCGCCGCCATCGTCTGGGGCCTGGCTCTCATGGTCCTGGTGCTGACTCCCGACCGCCCTTTGTGGCCGGCAAAAACCATCTTGTCCAGCTTGGCGGCGCGCCACCCTCGTTCGCGTCCCATTTCACACGCCCTCGCCGTTTACACGGTTTACGCCCAACGCTCCGATCCGCTGGCCGGCGTGCGCCCGTTGCTGCCGCGGGATATCAAGGTCGTCGGCTTCATCGCCGATTCGGATGACAATGATTATTCGCTGTGGCTCCCGTTGGGCACGCGCAAGGTACGGCATTTTTTGGCGGATGACCCGCCCGAAGCAATCCGGAAAGCCGGGGTCGAGTACGTGGTCGTCGGCGGTCTCAACCTGCAAATGTACGGCATGACGCTTGACCAATGGCTCGCGAAATCCCGCGCCCAACTCGTGGGCAGCATCACCGTCACGGAGAAGGTTTCCGAAGGCCCGCAGCCGTGGTATGTCGTCCGACTCATGCCGCCGGCGGGCGGATAACACATTGTGGCGGCCGGTCCATCGAGCCAACCGATGTCCGGCGAAGTTTTATCAATTAACGCTCCTCGGCCCGGCTGGCTAGAATAGGTTCGCGATGAAAAGCAACTTCAGATCAGCCTTTGGCTGCCCGCCGCAAGGAGGCATAGCATTCGGCCATCAAAATGAAAAATACCGCGTCGGCCACGCCGAACAGCACAACGAAGATCACATGGGGAATATTGCCCAACACCCAATAGTAAAATGCCGTTGTGGAGTAGGCCAGTTTGTAAAGCGTGCCCACCAGGATCAAATCGCGGTTTTGCCGCAGGTCACCGCGTGCAATCAGAAAATAGGCGATGCCGATGACAAACACAAAAGCCCCCAGCAGCGTGAGATAACCGCTGAAAGAGGGCAACTTTTCCCGTATGCCCAGCGCCTCGAAGGCCCGCGTGTGGAAAATGGCAAACGTGATGCCCAGGAGTACGTCGTAAATGCCGGCAACGGTGAACAGATACCGATAATACTTTTCTTTGGTCGGGTTCATAACCTAAAATTCTAATGTTCAGACCTGCAAAGGCAAATGAAATCTGTCGCCTATGAAATCTAACCTTAATCTGGTTGTTGCCTGGCTTTGGATCCTGCTGGGCTTTGTCTCCGGCATGCTGCTCGGCCTGTTTTTCCGCGGTGAACAGTGGCTCGGCGGTTACGGCGGCTTCAAACGCCGCATGTACCGGCTCGGCCATATCTCGTTCTTCGGCCTCGGGGCGGTGAATCTGCTGTTCTGGTTGACGGCGCAAAGCCTCTTTCCATTGGCGCCGCTGGCCGCGGTGGCGGCGTGGGCTTTGATCGTGGGCGCAATCACCATGCCCATTTGCTGCGTGGTTATGGCGCATTTTCCCAAGGCCCATTCCATCTTTGCCGTGCCGGTGCTAACCCTGATCACCGGCGGTGTCCTCACCTTGCTGGAGATAATCAAATTATGAAAACAACCAAACGCATCGGATTCATCGCCATGAGCGGTGTGCGCGCGCACAACGCCGAACTCACCCAACTCGGCCTCACCCTGCCCGGATTCGTGGACCGGAACAAAATCATCGCCTCGCTGCCCAGCCTCGGCTTGCTCACGCTCGCGGGCTTGACGCCGCAGCCATTTGAAATCGCCTATCACGAAATTGCCGATCTCAAAAAACTGCCGGCCTTGCCGGCCGATTTCGATCTGGTCGCTCTCAGCACGTTCACCGCCCAGTTTTATGAAGCGTGTGAGGTCGCGGATTTTTACCGCACGCACGGCGTTCCGGTGGTCATGGGCGGCATCACCGCATCATCCTTGCCGGACCAGACCAGGGAACATTGCACCAGCGTGGTCATGGGCGAGGGCGAACTGCTCTGGCCCGAATTGCTTGCGGATTTCCAGCGCGGCGGGTTGAAACCGTTTTACCGCACGCCCCGTGAATTCGACCTGGCCGACGCCCCCATGCCGCGTTTCAACCTGCTGAATCCCCGCCAATACAATCGCCTGACCATCCAAACCAGCCGCGGCTGCCCGCACCGCTGCGAATTCTGCGCCAGTTCCATTTTGCTGACCCCGCGCTACAAAGTGAAACCGGTGGAAAAAGTCATCGCCGAAATCCGCGAAATCAAAAAAATCTGGCCGCGCCCGTTCATCGAGTTTGCCGATGACAACAGCTTCGTCCACCGCGCGCATTACCGGGCGCTGTTGCGGGCATTGGCGAAAGAAAAACTGCGCTGGTTCACCGAGGCGGACGTGCGTGTGGCCGACGATGCCGAACTGCTCGGTCTCATGCGCGATTCGGGTTGTCAGCAGGTCCTGATTGGCTTGGAAAGCCCGCGCCGGGCGAGCCTGCGCGGCGTCGAGTTGAAAAACAACTGGAAGCTGCACCAGCAGGATTTTTACCGGGACGCCATCGCGAAAATTCAATCCTATGGCATCACGGTCAACGGCTGTTTCATCCTCGGCCTCGACGGCGACACGCCCGGGGTATTCGACGACGTGCTGGCCTTCGTCCGCGAATCCGGGCTCTATGAAGTGCAGGTGACTTTTCAAACCCCGTTTCCCGGCACACCGCTTTACGCGCGGCTCAAGCGCGAAGGGCGCATTCTGCGCGACCGGGCGTGGGAGCTGTGCACCTTGTTCGACATTAACTTTCAGCCGAAAAACCTGAGCGTGGCCGAATTGCAAGCCGGTTTCCTGAAACTGGTGAAGCAGCTTTACAGTGCCGAAGAGACGCGCGAACGCCGCGCCCAATTCAAACGCCGTTTGAAAACTTCGCCAAACTTTGGCCGCCACGCGGCGCAACGGGAGCAGGCCATGGCGGCGTAAAATGTGATTGACCGGCGCGACAATTCGGTTCAAAAAAGCAAAATCCCTGGAACGCATGAAACACGCCGACATCCAGAAACTTCACGACCTCGGCCTGATCACCGGTGAACAGCGCCAGAAAATTATTGAGCACTTTCGGCTCAAGGAAGATGGCGGCGGCAGGTTCCTCGCCATCATTTCCATCATCGGCGCGGTGTTGATCACGGCGGGCATCATCCTGCTCATCTCCGCGCATTGGAACGAAATTTCCCGCGGCGTAAAAATCGCCGGCGGTATTTTGCTCATGCTGGGCTTCCACGCCGGCGGCTGGTGGTTGCGCGAAAGTCGCGGCACCTACCGCAAGACCGGCGAAGCGCTCCACTTGGTTGGGTCCGGCCTGTTTCTCGCGAACATCGCCTTGCTGGGCCAGATCTATAACATCGTGTCGCGTCCGCCGAACGCGTTTCTTCTCTGGTGGATCGGCATCGCGCCGTTGCCGTGGCTGCTGCGATCGAAGGCACAGCACGTTTTGCTCTTGCTGGCGTTCGGCATTTGGTTCGGTTTCGAAGTCAATGAGCGTGACAGTTTCATTTATTGCGATTCGGAGCGTCAGACATTGCTGTACGCCGCGCTCGGCCTTGCTTGCCTCGGGGCGGGGTGGATGTTGCGGCCAACCGCCTTCAGGGATTTTTCCGGCGTGACGGAGAAGGTTGGCCTGCTCGGATTTTTGACTTTCTGTTATCCCGTAACATGGAAGGATTTTTTCGGCGGTTGGGACAATCCTGAAATCCCAAAATGGATTTTCCCGGTGCTTGGCCTGGCAGCCCTGCTGCCGGTCGCCATCGGCATTAAGAATCTCCGAACGCTCGATCGGCAATGGCGTTGCACCTGGTTCGCCGCGCTCTTCGGGATGGTGATTTTCGCGGCGACGGTGTGGTTTGGCTGCTGGCAATTGGATTACGGCGCCACGCACTACTTCTACTGGAGCGAATCGTGGAGCTACCCTCTGGGCACCTCGGTTCTCTTCATTTTTTGCCTGCTCCAAATCCAAGTCGGCTTGCGGGAACGCTCACAATTCCTGGTAAACCTCGGCATCGTCTTCATCGGACTCGACATGCTTGCGGCGTATTTTGATTTGTTCGGTTCGATGGCACGCACAGGCGTCATGTTTTTGATCTCAGGCGCTTTTCTGATTGTCTTTGGCGTTTATCTCGAAAAGAAGCGCCGCAGGTTGATGAAACAAATCAAATCCTCAACGCCC
>JBEKMW010000097.1:0-18239 GCA_049523455.1 Verrucomicrobiota bacterium
GGCTTCCTGGACCTCCTCGTTGGTGCGCCCGGTGCCACGCGCAATTTCCGGAATGCGCCGCTTGCCCAGAGCGTCCATGAAATCGTGCACGATCCGGTATTCCAGCGTCTCCTGCTGGCCGGCGCGTTCCAGTTGGAGCAAGAGGGATTCGCGCAAGTCGCGCGCGCCCACGCCCGGCGGATCGAAGGTTTGAATCACCTTCAACACGTCCGCAATTTTATCGGCCGGCAGATTGGTGGACGTTGCCAGCTCTTCGAGCGTGGCCTTGAGGTAACCGTAGTCATCAATATTGCCGATGATCAATTCGGCGATGCTCCGCTGATCCGCCGCCAAATCCGCTTCGCGCACCTGATCCATCAGCACCTCGGCCAGCGACGTCCCGCTGGTGAGGGAATCGAACATGAACTGGCGTTTCTCCTCCTCCTCGGCGGATTGACGAATGGGGATGTTGGTCTGGGAGAAATGATCGCGCCACTCCTGATCCAATTGGACCAGCCGGTCAAATTCAAGCTGGAAATCGTCCACCGGCGCTTCGGAAGGTTTCTCTGCGCCGTCAAATGCCGCGTCTTCGGGCGATTCGGCTGCATCGGTCTTGGCCTCGGTGTCGGAATCAGTGTCGGAATCCTCCGCCGGTTCCTTTTCGCGCTGCTCGACGTCGGGCGCCGCAATTTCCTCCAGAACCGGATTTTGCTGCAACTCCTGCTCCACCAAAGCCTTGAGTTCCAACGTGGGGGCCTGCAGCAAGGCCAGCGATTGCTGGAGCTGCGGTGCCAACACCAGCGACTGAGTCAGGCGCTGGGACAGTTGCAAGCTCTGCACCATTTCTGAGTGTGAGTGTAGCCCAGTTTGCTGCAATGACAAGAAAAACTTGGCATGAAATTAGCTTAATTCGCTTGATTTCAGGGGAATCAGCCCCATTCCCGTGGCAGCCTCCGCGGGCCAGGGCGCACACCGCCTCGTCCATTTTTCACGCGCTCAAGACTTTCACTGGATTTTGTGCGTCATCAGTTGCATGTTCTGAACATGAAGTTGATTCTTTCGACGCACAACGTGACGTTAACCAAGGCCATCGAAGATCACGTCTTAAGCCGGTTGCAAAAGCTCGATCACTTTCAGCGGCGCGCGGTGGACGCCCGCGTGACCCTCGACCACGACCATGCGAGCACCCCGGAGAGGCAATTTGTCTGCTCCATCCGCCTGCGGGTCCGCGGTCCCGACTATTTTGCCGAGGACGTGGAGAGCGACCTGTACGCGGCGATTGACCGCGTTACCAAGAAGATTGAGCAACAGATTCGCAAACGGCACGGCAAGCGGAAGAGCAAGAAGCACAACACTGCTGTGCGCGGCAAACGGGAACGGCTGGAAGACGAGTACTGAACCGTGCCGGGTGGTGGATAAATGACAAATGACGAATGACGAATGGTGGAGCGGGCGATCGGCACCCAAAGTTCATTCATCATGGCAGTCGTGACTTGCCACGGGTCACGTTTGGCGTTTCACTGATCGCGTTCACACGATGATCCTGCGTGCGCGTATTGTCCTGCCGGTCTCACAACCGCCCATTGAAAACGGAGCCGTTGAAATCACCGGCGGGCGCATCCGCGCCGTCGGCGCCTGGGCGCCTTTAGAGGCGTCCGGCAAGGCCAGGGTGGTTGACCTGGGCGAAGTCATTCTGCTGCCGGGCCTGATCAACGCCCATTGTCATCTGGACTACACGGACATGGCCGGCCTGTTGCCGCCACCGAGGAACTTCACCGATTGGATTCACCTGATGATTGAAGCCAAGGCACAATGGGAACACCCGGAATACGAGCGCTCGTGGCGCAACGGGGCACGGATGCTGCTCGCATCGGGCACCACGACAGTTGCGGACATCGAGGCCGTGCCGGCCCTGTTGCCGGCAGCGTGGAACGCGACGCCGCTACGGGTTTTCTCGTATCTCGAAATGACCGGAATTCGCGCACGGCGCCAGCCGCGTGAGGTGCTGCAGGAAGCCTTGGACACGATTGCTTCGCTTCGCCACGCCCGCTGCCGGGCCTTGCTCTCGCCCCATGCGCCTTACTCGACCTTGCCCGAACTGCTGCGCCTCAGCGCCCGCGCCGCACGCCAGAAAAAGTTGTGGCTCACTACGCACGTCGCCGAATCAGAACCGGAGTTTGAAATGTTCGTCCATGGGCGGGGAACGCTGTATGACTGGCTGAAGCGGAATGAACGGGACATGGCCGATTGCGGCCTGGGTTCGCCGATAGCGCATCTGGCCCGCACGGGCATGCTCGGCGAGCGGCTCCTAGCCGTTCACGCCAACACGCTGGCGCGCGGCGATGCGGCGCTGCTCGGCCAGAGCGGCACTCCGGTGGCGCATTGCCCGCGCAGCCATGAGTATTTCCGCCACCCGCCCTTCCTATGGCAACGGCTGGTCAAGGCCGGGGTTAACCTCTGCCTCGGCACGGACAGCCTGGCCACCGTCCGCAAGGGTGGAAGGAAACTCCCGGACCTCAGTATGTTCGAGGAAATGCGGACTCTGGCGGACCGTGAACCAGATCTGCCCCCAATGGAAATTTTGCGGATGGCGACGATTAATGGAGCGCGGGCGCTCGGCCAGGCCGGACGGCTCGGCGAATTTTCGCCCAGCGCGCTGGCCGATCTCATTGCCATTCCATTTACGGCAAAAGGTTCGACGGCGGTTGATTTCGTAGTCCAATTTTCCGGTCCCGTGAGCGCCTCGATGATCGGCGGCCAATGGGCTATTGAGCCACGTTGAATTCCCGAATTAGGCTCGTAATTCGTAAATCGTAAATCGTAAATTTCCCGCGTGATTTCATTCGACGCCGAGTTGGCACAGCGCCTGGCCGCCTTGCGGGAACAAAACTTGTTCCGGGAGTTCCGCCGCGTGGATTCGCCGCAATCGGCACGGATCAAGCTCGGCGGCCAAAAGTTGCTGAGCTTCGCATCGAACGACTACCTGGGCCTGGCCAATGACCCTTGTCTGAAGGAGGCCGCGGCGCGCGCCGTGCAACAATTTGGCGCGGGAGCGGGTGCGTCGCGCCTCGTGGGCGGATCGCTGGCGCCGTTCCATGAATTGGAAGAATCGCTCGCGATTTTTAAACAAACCGAAGCGGCCCTCAGCTTTGCCACCGGCTATGCCGCGGCGGCCGGGGCCATCGGCGCGCTGATAGACAAACAGGATGTCATCATTCTCGACAAGCTCGTCCATGCCTCCATCGTGGACGCCGCACGTCTCAGCGGAGCCACGATCCGTGTATTTGCCCACAACGATTTGGACGATCTGGAAGACAAGCTCAAGTGGGCCAATGCCACATTTCACCGGCCGTCACGGGGCGGCCCGCACATTCTGATCGTCACCGAAAGCGTTTTCAGCATGGACGGCGACACCGCACCGCTCCGGGAAATAGTCGCTCTCAAGGAGAAACACGGCGCCTGGTTAATGGTGGATGAAGCGCACGCGACCGGCGTTTTCGGAGATGATGGCCGCGGTCTGGGCAGCGAGTTGGGGGTGGGCAACCGCATCGAGATTCAAATGGGCACGCTCGGGAAGGCGCTGGGCGCGAGCGGCGGCTTCATTTGCGGGTCGCGCGCGCTGATTGAACTGTTGGTAAACCGCGCCCGCAGTTTCATTTTTTCCACGGCGCCGGTGCCGGCAGCGGCGGCGGCTGCAACGGCGGCCATCCGGTTGATTCAATCCCCCGATGGCAAATCCCGCAGAGCAACCTTGCAAAAGCGGATCGTCACGTTTCATGCCTCGCGCCCCGCGCCTCCCGCCCTGGTAGGGCGGCGCTGCCGCGCCGCCATCCCCGTACCTCACGCCTCGATCAAGAGCGCCATCATTCCAGTCATCGTTGGCGACGAACACGAAGCGGTCGCTGCGGCGGCAAAACTGGGTGACCGGGGTATTTTTGTTCCGGCCATTCGTTACCCGTCGGTTGCGCGCGGCGCGGCGCGGCTGCGTGTCAGCCTTACCGCGGCGCATACCAACGAAGACGTATCCGCCCTGATCTCCGCCCTCAGCGAGATCGTAAATCCCCAATCGTAAATCGCCAATTTCCCATGCATCCCTTGGCCAAACTGGACCGCGCGTTCGTCTGGCATCCCTTCACCCAAATGCGTGACTGGCTCCAGCATGAGCCGATTGTGATTTCGTCCGGCCACGGCGCCGTATTGCGGGACGTGCAGGGCCGTGAATACCTGGACGCCAATTCCTCCATTTGGACAAATCTCCACGGCCACAACCATCCGCAGCTCAACGCCGCCATCGGGCGCCAATTGAGAAAAATCGCCCACAGCTCCGCGCTGGGCCTGGCCAACGAGCCGGCGTCTCGACTGGCAGCACAACTCGTGCAATCTGCCAATCGGTTTTACGACCCCAATTTGGGTTCGGCGCATAAATCGCAAATCGTAAATCGCCAATTGAGCAGGGTTTTCTTCTCAGACGACGGCTCAACGGCCCTGGAAGTGGCGCTCAAATTGGCCTACGAATACACACGACGGACGCGAGGCACGTCGCTGGGGCGAGCCGCACGTCCGAGATTCCTGTCTCTCGCCGGCGCGTATCACGGCGACACTGTCGGCGCCATGTCGCTCGGCCACATTGATTTATTTCACAAAAGTTTTTCCGGTTTGGCGTTCAAAACGGACCGCGTCATGGCGCCCTATTGCTACCGTTGCCCCTTCAACCGCGCCCGGCCGGAACGCGCCGACGCACGCACCTATCGCCAATGCCATTGGGAGTGCCTCGACCAAGTGGAGCAAAAATTCTCCGCCCGCAAGCAGCGGGATGCCTACGCGGCATTCGTAGTCGAGCCGCTGATCCAGGGTGCCGCGGGCATGATCCCGCAACCGGCGGGCTGGCTCAAGCGGGCCGCCGAAATTGCCCGGAGCCACGGTGCGCTGCTGATCGCCGATGAGGTAATGACCGGATTCGGCAGGACCGGAGGGGCGAAATTCGAAATTCGGAATTCGAGGTCCCCACTCCTGTTTGCCTGCCAACACGAATGCGTGCAACCGGATTTCCTTTGCCTGGCCAAGGGCATGACCGGCGGCTACCTGCCCATGGCGGCCACGCTAACCACTCAAAAGGTCTTTGACGCGTTTCTCGGCGAATATGAAGAGTTCAAAACGTTCTTTCATGGCCACAGCTTCACGGGCAATCAACTGGGTGCGGCTGCGTCGCTGGCCAGCCTGAAAATTCTGGAGGGCGCGGCGTCGGTTCGCCAGCGCGCGAGGCTGGAGCAAGCTTTGGCGATGGAACTTGCCATGCTTTGGGACCTGCCGAACGTCGGTGACGTCCGGCAAGTGGGACTGATTGCCGGCATCGAATTGGTCAAAGATTGGCGGACGCGCGAGCCCTTTGCACTGCGCGAGCGCGCGGGAATTCACGTGTGCGAGGCCATGGCCGAGCGCGGCGTGCTCACGCGGCCTATCGGCAACGTCATTGTTTTGATGCCGCCTTATTGCACCACGGACGCACAGGTAAGACAGATGGTGGGCGTGTTACGTGAAAGCGTCCGCGCAAACTTTCGCGGTTGAGAATTACCTATCATTTACTCCGAAGTCATTCCGATGGTCTCCAGCCATTTTAACAGCAACTGCGGCCAGTCCGTGATTGGATTCTGCGTATGGCGCATGCCAAATCCGTGTTCGCCCTTGGCGTACAAATGCATTTCGGCGGGCACTCTGGCGTTCTTCAGCGCGGCATAGTAAAACAACGAGTTCTGCACGGGCGCGGTCGAGTCGTTCTCTGCCTGCACCAAGAACGTAGGTGGCGTTTGGCTGGTGACCGGAAGGGCCGGATCATAGTAGTTCATTTACGATTGGCGATTTGCCATTTACGATTGCCTGGTGAGTTTTGCCCAAAATCTCGATTCGATTCAACAACGGATTCGCGCGGCGTGCCGGCGCGCCGGACGCGATGAAGATTCCGTCATGCTGCTGGCGGTGGCCAAGACGCAACCGGCGGCGGCCATTGAAGAGGCGGTCAGGGCCGGCCAGATGTTTTTTGGCGAGAACAAGGTGCAGGAAGCCGGGGCAAAAATCCCCTTATGCCCGGGCCGGGCGCGCTGGCATTTCATCGGCCATTTGCAATCGAACAAGGTACGCAACGCGGTCGCGCTTTTTGAGATGATTCAGAGCGTGGACAGCCTGGCGCTGGCGCAGGAGATTTCCCGGCGTTGTGGGGAAGCGGCCAAGCCGATGCCTGTTTTGATCGAAGTCAACGTGGCAGGCGAGGCGAGCAAATTCGGCTATCCGCCGGAAAAACTGCTGGCTGAACTGGCGACGATTGCGCGCCTCCCGCGAATTGAACTCCAGGGGCTGATGACGGTGCCTCCGTATGCGACCGACGCGGAAAAGGTGCGTCCGCACTTCCGGCGGTTGCGCGAACTTAGGATACAATGCGAGAAAATTCTGGGCGCTCCCCTGCCCCATTTGAGCATGGGCATGAGCGGCGACTTTGAAACCGCCATCGAAGAGGGCGCCACCATCGTCCGCATAGGAACGGCGTTGTTCGGCCCGCGCCAGCGCAGTCCCGGGCCCAAGCGGGATAACGATGCAGCAGGAGCGCAGGATTGACCGCGGTGCAAAAATGTGGCGGATAGCGAATGGCGAATTTTTGTGTCGCGAATTTTTGCTGCATTGCGCCCGGAATGAATTAAACTGGAATGATGACGATTGACACTTTCAAACGCGAAATCGCCACGGCGGTCAAGGCCTACGAACGATTCGTCGTGTGCCTCGAAAAAACGCCGGTAGATTTCGAACTGTCGCTGGTTTCCTTGATGGCCAAGGCGATCAAGGCCTATGAGGGCCGCGATCCGGGCTTGCGCCATGGCATCGCTCTCGACCAACAAGTGACCATCATCCTCAGCCAAAGCGACGGGCCGCGGCCATTGTGCGGGATTTATTTCAACCTCCATTCGCCCTACCGCAAGCACGCGCTCCCAAAGACCGTCAAGCCGCTAACGGAAAAATCGCCGACGTCCGAAGATTGAAACCTGCCTGAAGTTTTACGACGCGGATGTTTGCTTCCGGAGAATTGATCGAGGGGCAAACCTGGATTCCTACTGGTCGCGCGCCTCGTCGCCTGCCTGCGCCTCCCCGCTGACGAGGTCGGCCACAATGTTGTTGTCTTGTTGGGGACCGGTAACAATGACTTGCGCCACTTTCAAACCCGCGTGATACAGGTATAGCGTCTGCTCCAGCTTCGGCATCTGGCCAACGGGAAAAGTGAGCACGACGAATCGGCCCTCGGCATTGTAATCAACCACCCGGGCCGCCAACGAGGTGTCGGGTTGGACGACGGGCTGCGGCGTGTGCGCTGGCTTCGCCTTGGCGGTCTTCGCTTGGTGCGAAGCACAGCCGGCGGCCAGAATGCCAGCGAGCAGCAACGTCAGCGGTGTCAGCGTCTTCATTTCCACAGTTAAGCGCGCGGGGCGGCGCAGGTCAATTCATGATTCGCTGATAATGGTGTCGTCATGCTTCTTGTTGTCCATGTGTGGTGAACGATTATGGCGTTGAGCTGTGAACTCTACGAGGGAATTCCGGCTCCTGACGTCCGGCATTGGTCATTTCCCTTGACCAGCCGGGCTCGGGGCCTAACTTGCCCGCATGGACCATTCAACCGGATTTTTGAGTTTGGTGAACGACGCAAAGAAGCGCGTTCATGAAGTCACGATCGCGGAGGCACGGGCGCGGTTGGCGGCAAATCCCAAGGCAGTGTTGCTGGACGTGCGCGAGGACCACGAATGGCAGGCGGGCCACGCCGCCGAGGCGGCGCATGTGGGCAAAGGCATTCTGGAACGCGACCTTGAAAGGTTGTATCCCGACCCGGAAACGGAAATCATCATGTATTGCGGCGGTGGTTTCCGGTCGGCGCTCACCTGCGACGCGGCGCAAAAGATGGGCTACCGCAACGTCCACTCGCTCATGGGCGGCTATCGGGGCATGGTGGCCGCCGGCTGGCCGATGAAAAGTGGTAAATAAAAGGTGCGTCGGCCAGACGCTTCGCGATTACTATACCGCGCCAACGTGCAATTGCTTATTTTGCCGCGAGCGCGGCCGACGCAGGCGTCGCAGCCTGCCGCCGTTGAAAGCATACCCGGTTCAGGGCGTTGGCCACGGCAACGACCTTCTCGCGAGTGCATTCACCCATCAGGCAGACTTGGATCCAATTCTTTTTCCGCAAGTAACCGCTGTTGTAGCTCAGGAGGTACCCCGTTTCCTGCATGGCTTCGCCAATGGTTCCGGAGTTCATTTCCACCGGCAAATCCAGCGTGATCACCGCCGGCGACAGGTTGGCGCCATTGCCGACCAAATGGAAGCCGGCTTCCGCCAGCCGCGCGCGCAGCCAGGCGGACCATTCGCGAATCTCGGAAAATCGCCGATCCCAGTTCACCCGCTTGACGGCTGCGTTAAGCGCATGCAGCAGGTTCGACGAGAAGGTAAACGGCGTTCCATCCTGCACTGCGTAATAACCGAGATCCGCATAGCGCGGCAATCGGTCGGGCGCGGGCGCGACGTCGTGATGATAAAAAACCATGGACAGGCCGGGATACGCACGCAGGCCCTTGCCGCTGGAGCACGAGGTCAGATAGACGCCGGTCAAATCCACCGGCGTCGTGCCAACCGTGCTGATGGCGTCCAGACACAACTTCACGCCCCGCGCCGCGCACAGCGTTTTCAGCGCCTCCACGTCGCATAAGATGCCGGTGGAGGTTTCACAATGGGTGCACCAAAGCCAGCTCTTGCCGGAAAGTTTTTTCTTTACCGCCGCCAGGTCCACCGGCTGGCCCCAAGCGAAGGCGAGCGTGTCAAATTTCAACTGCCATCGGCGCGCGTGATCGGCCAGGCGCTCGCCGAATTCGCCGTTGGCCAGGACCAGTCCGCGCCCGCCGAGCAACGACAATTGGCCGGCCACCACGTCGTTGGCCAGGGTGCCGGAGCCGACGAACAACTCAACCCGCCCCGCGCGCACCAATTCGCAAAGGGTCTGGCGGGTGCCATGCAAATCTTTTTTGAAGGCTTCGGCCCGGTGGGATTCGGGCGCTTGCTCGAACGCGCGGCGCACCTCGCGCCGGATGGCGACCGGCCCCGGCAGAAAATTCACCGCGCTGGGCTGAAACGAGCGCGCCGGTGATGAGCGCAGGAATTCGCGGGCCGTCACCTCGAAGGTCTCCAGGGTGACGTACATCGGCTGGAACTGGGCATCGCCGCTGCCCACGAGCGGGCCGAACGGCACGAAGCCAAGATGCTGGTACAATTTGAACTGGCGGGTCGTGCCTGAGATGATGGCCAGGTCGTAGCCTTTTTCGACGCCATGCTGCCAGAGCAACGCGAGGATGCCCTGCAATACCTGGCCACCCCGCGCGCCTCGGAATTTCTTTTCAATGGCCAGCAGGCGGATTTCACAAATGGTGCGACCCGCCGGCAGAAACGAATCCAGCTTTTCCAGCTTCTGATCGAGCGAGAAAGGCCGCTGGCCGCGGACGGCGAGCATGCCGGCGAGTTTCTGGCCGCTGAGGCAGATGAGGTAGGTGTTCTCGGCATGGAACTTGTCCACCAACCGCTGCGAGGGCGACCGCTCATGCTGGGGAATTTCCTCCACGAACGTTTTGTAATTGAGCCGGTGAATCTGCTCGAATTCCCAATCCTCGCTCGCAGATTTAAAAACCAACGGTTCTTGTGCGTTCATAATTCCGTGCGTTCCGGTTTGGACGACAAATCGCGCCGCGCCAGCAGCGCCGCTGTTTCTTCGAATAAATTCTTCCGGTGCGCAATCAAAATCATCGCCGCCAGGACCGTCAGTAGCGTCGCCGCGAGTCCGTCACGTTGAAACCAGCCGTCCGCCAACGGCAGGCAGAGGTAGGCAAACATCGCGGGAAACAGGCTCCGGCGCGTGACCAGATAACCGCTCCAGAAGACCACAAAGATCGTGAGTGCCACCCGGTAGTCATAAACCAACAACGCCCCAAACGACGTGGCAATGCCCTTGCCGCCATGGAAGTGAAGTGGCGCCGGCCAAATGTGTCCCGCCACCACGGCCAGCATCGCCAGCGCCATGGCCAGCCGGTCCTGATCGGTGAATTTCGCCGCCAGCCAGACGGCCAGCATGCCTTTGCCGAGATCGCCGATGACCGTCAAAAGGAAACCTGACCTGCCCAGCACCCGCCCGACGTTGCGCGCGCCAATGCTTCCGCTCTCCATCTCGCGGAGATCCCGATTCATGCGCAGGCGGACGAGGTAATAACCCGTGGCAAAACAGCCCAAGACATAAGCGCCCATTACGGCACCACTCGCCCGGAGCCAGTTTTCGGACTGCAATTGTTCGATCCACATCATGCGGCAGTCGCAATCTGACGATGCTGCCGTCACTTTAATCAGAATCGCGCCCCGCTGTGAATCAAAAATTTCAATATTCGCACGCTTTTTTTTGATGCGCCGGCAACGGGTCCCAGCAGGTAGTGGCCTGTTTTGGTTTGGAGTTCCGCGTTTACGCGGTCCGCCTGAAGGCTGCTCCCCCCCCCGCACTTGCTCTCGACATGGCGCCAAGTTTGGAGCAAGCTTTCGCTGCCAGGGCCCATGGAATGTGGACTTACAAACCCCGCCAGGGCCGGAAGGCAGCAACGGTAGTCTGCTCGACATCTGCCGTGGTCACCCTGGCATTCTCATTTACGATTTACGATTGGGGATTTACGATGGCCCCGGCCATTGCAGAACTGGCGTAAATCGTGAGTGCTAAATCGTAAATTGTCATGTCCTATCAGGTCATAGCGCGCAAATACCGGCCGCAGCGGTTCGCCGACGTCGTCGGCCAGGAGCACGTCACCCGGACGCTCACCCATGCGATTGAACAGAAACGCATCGCCCATGCCTACCTTTTTTGCGGCCCGCGCGGCACGGGCAAGACCACCATCGCGCGCATTTTCGCCAAGTGCTTGAATTGCGAAGGCGGCCCGAAGGTGGATTTCGATGACCAGGATTTTCACGTGCAGGAAATCACCGGGGGCCGCTCGCTGGACGTGCTGGAAATTGACGGCGCGAGCAACAACGGCGTCGAGCAGGTGCGCGAATTGCGCGAGACCTGCAAATACGCGCCGGCCAATTCGAAATTCAAAATATATATCATAGACGAAGTCCACATGCTCTCAACCGCAGCGTTTAATGCGCTGCTTAAAACGCTGGAGGAACCGCCGGAGCACGTGAAATTCATGTTTGCCACGACCGACCCGGAGAAGGTGTTGCCGACGATCCTGTCGCGCTGCCAGCGCTTTGACCTCCGCCGGATTCCCGCCGCGCTCATTGTCAAACACCTGGCCCACGTGGCGAAGCTGGAGAAGGTGAAGATTGACCAACCGGCGCTCTACGCCATTGCCCGCGGGGCGGACGGCGGCATGCGCGACGCGGAATCCACCTTGGACCAGCTCATCAGCTTTTGCGGCGACCAGATTGAGGAGCCGGACGTGCTCTCCATGTTTGGACTGGCTGCACAAACGCAGATTCTTGGCTTGAGCCAGGCGGTGCTGGCCGGCGAAATCCAGGCCGCGTTGACGCAATTGGACGAACTGGCCAGGAACGGCAAGGACCTCGGGCGGTTGCTGGCCGATTTGTTGAATCAATTCCGCAACCTGCTGATTTACCAGATTTCGCGGGGAGACCTGAACCTGCTTGAAGTCTCGGAAACCGAAGTCGCCGCCCTCAAGGAGCAATCCGCCCTGGCCGATACTGCCTCGCTCACACGCATCCTGGATGTTTTGACCGATACCGAACTCCGCCTGCGCGACACCGCTTCGAAGAAAATCCTGCTGGAGGTTGCCCTGCTTAAAGCCATCGAGGCACGGAAAGCAGTAAACCTTGACGCGGTTTTGAAACAACTGAATCAAATGCGCGGCCCGGCCGGCGGAGGTCCTCAACCTGGCGGAGCAACCGCCAGCCCTGCCGCCGCCACGCCGCCAACCCGGACTTCGTCCAAGTCGCACGACGCCCTTCAGGAAACGGCTGCGCCCGCCACACCCGCCGAACGGCCGCCGGTGCCCGCCGACCTTGCCGGGCTTTGGACGGCGCTTATCGAGGCCGTTGGCCGGGTGAGCCCGTTCACGCGCAGTTACCTCGTGGACGCCAATCCGGTCTCCTTTGACAAGGGTATTTTGGTAATTGGGTTTGATCCTGAATTTGAAGACCACCTTGGCCTCGTGGACAATGCCCGCAATCACACGCTGCTCCAAACCAAGCTGGCGGAATTGGGCCATACCAATGCGCAGATCAAGTTTATTAAAATCGAAGCCGCCGCAGCTCCGGCTGTCCCCGCGGCGAAGGCCGCCCCTCCCAGCCCGCCCGCCGCGGCCAAGCCCGCTGCGCCTCCGGCAAAAGCAAAACCGGCGCCGGCTTCATTCAACAAGGACGATTTCAAAAATGACCCGCTGATTCAAAAAGCGCTCGAAATTTTCAAGGGCCAAATCGTCGAGGTCCGCGCCTGATTTTTACCATTTAACCAATCGTCCCTTTAAACATTTAACCATCTAACGAACATGTCAAGCATTGGAAAATTGGTGAAGCAGGCTGCGCGCATGCAGCAGCAAATGGAACAGGTCCAGGCGCAACTCGCCGCCCGCACAGTCGAAGCCACCAGCGGCGGCGGCGCCGTCAAAATAACGGCCAAATGCGACGGCAGCCTGGCATCGGTGAAAATTGACCCGCAGGCCCTCAATCCCTCGGATGCGCAAGTGCTGGAAGACATGATTGTCACGGCCGCCAACCAGGCGCTCGCCCAGGCCAAGGAAATCGCCAACGCCGAAATGGGCAAGGTCACCGCCGGCCTGAACCTGCCAGGATTCGGATGAAGTTTTTCCTCCTCGTCCTCGTAATCGAAGACTGGAAATCGAGGACGAGAACGAGAACGAGAATGAGGACGAATGATGCCGCTGCCTGAACCCATTTCTGCGTTGGTGGCCGCTCTGAATAAATTGCCCGGCGTTGGGCCGCGCTCTGCCGAACGCATCGCCTTGCATCTGGTCCAGGCGGATCCGGCGGCCGTCAGGGATTTGGCCGGCACCATCCTTGACGCGCGCGAGAAAATCCGGCTTTGCGAAATCTGCGGCGCGCTTACCGAGAAGTCCCCCTGCCCGCTTTGCGAGGATCCGCGGCGCGACGCCACGTTGGTGTGTGTGGTGGAGCGCGCCCTGGACATTTTGAGCATTGAGAAAACCGGCGCCTACCACGGCAAGTACCATGTCTTGGGCGGAAACATTTCTCCGCTTGATGGCGTGGAGCCGGAAGACTTGCGCATTACCGATCTGGAAAGGCGCCTGGAACGCGAGTCGGTCCGGGAAATCGTGATTGCGCTGGGTACGGACGTGGAAGGCGATGCCACGAGCCATTATCTGGCCAAACGGCTGGCGCGTGCGGGACTCAAGATTACGCGCATTGCCTATGGCCTGCCGGCGGGCAGCGGCTTGGAATTTGCCGATGAACTCACGCTCAACCGCGCACTGGAAGGACGGAGGGAAATGAAATGACTAATGACGAAACCATAATGACGAAAGAAGCCCCAATGACGAATATCAAATATCGAATGGAGCTCCGACTTTCAAACAGCCATTCCGTCATTTGTTATTCGTCATTCTTTAGTCATTAGGATTTAGTCATTCGTCATTATCCCGGCCATGACCACCCCCTCCATAGTTGCTTTTGACCTCGGCAAGGTGCTGGTGGATTTTGATTATTCGATTGCCGCCCGGCGAATCGCCGCCCGCAGCACCATGGGCGTGGACAACGTGCATTCGTTTCTGGGCCAATCGCCCCTGCTGCTTCAATTGGAAAGCGGGCTCCTCACCCGGCAAACATTTTTCGAGGCAGTCCGCCACGCCATCGGGTTTCAGGGCACACTCGGGGAATTCAGCGGATACTTCGCCGACATTTTCACGGAAATGCCGGCCACCGTCGAACTCCACGCCCAACTGCGCCGGCGCGGAGTTCCCACCTACATCTTTTCCAACACCAACGACCTCGCCGTGGAGCACATCCGCCGCAACTTCCCCTTCTTTGCCGGGTTCGACGGCTACATTTTGTCCTACCAAATCGGTGTCATGAAACCGCAGGCCGGTATTTACGAAGCCCTCGAAAAACTCACCGGACGCCGAGGCGCGGAAGTTCTTTATCTTGACGACCGTCCGGAAAATGTCGCGGCGGGCAGCGCCCGCGGATGGCAGACCATTTTGCACGAAACGCCGGAGAAGACGCGCGGCCTGGTTGAACAGCTCGGATTGCTGGGATAAATTCTCGGTTCATTTAGCCCGTGGCTTCACGGGCTTTAGGCCCACCTCACGCGCGATGTCATCGAATTCCTCGTGGCTCACGCTTTCCAGTTGCTTGCCCCGCTCCTTGAGCTTTTCGTTGATCTTGATGGCCTTCTCGGTCATCTGCTCGTGCGTGTCCTCCGTCCCGCCCGCCAGCACAAAATTCGGCCCGGTTGTCAGCCGCTTGTGGCCGTCCGAATCCAATCCCACGCCCAGCATGATTGCCTTGCGTTTCTTCTTGCCGCCGGTGTTCAACATCAATTGAGCGTAAGGTCGTTCCCGGCCATGGTCAAGCTGCGGCAACGGGCGGTAGTGTCCCGATTTGTTTTCGGAGCGCGGGTCTGCGATCCGCAGCGGCTTGGATTGCATGGGGATGTGCTGCGGCTCATAGAGCCGCGCTCCTGAATTCAGGGTCACTTGCCCGTCTGAGACCCTCGATGATAGGCATGGCCGGCTCGATACAAGTCCAGAAAGCGATCCGTCGCGGCAACGACGTCGGCTTCGCCGTGGGCTTGTGCCAGTGCGCGTGCCTTTTGAGCCGTGGCAACGGCGTCACTGAAGCGTCCGGCCTCGGCATAGGCGGCCGCCAGAATTTCCAGCAGTGAGGCATCCTGGTCCTGAACGGTTTGACAGGCACGCTCGGCCAGGCTCACCGCCTCGTTGCCATCGCGGAGCTTCGCATTCGCCGCCGTGGCCAGCAGCCACGCCAGGCTGCTTTGGGCCGTTATGGAGTTGGTGTCCCACTCCAGCACCTGACGGTAACAATTGATGGCTTCAGCGTCCTGCCCCTTCCCGGCGGAAATCCCGGCCAACTCGAGTTCCGCCTTGGTGTAGCCGGTGCGCAGGGCCTCATACTTGATGCTGAGACGTTGCGCGCCGGCCCGCAGCATCTCGTTTTCGACCGCGAGGTCGGGCACATGGCCGCGCGGCTCCACGACGTGCCTGCCAATTCCCGACGCGGCCCGATTCGCCGGCCTGAGGTCTTCAAAAATGACCGCGTATTGCCAGAAAGCCATGCCGCTGGACAGCACGATCAATGCGAGTGAGAGCGGCATGAGCGCCGGGAAGGTCGCGCGCAGGTGCCAGGCAGCGGACGACTCTCCCATATGCGCGGTTGCGGCGCCGCCGCCCGGCGGAAGCTCCACTGATTCCGCTTTCTCAGGCAGGCGGCGGGCTTCATATTCGCGCCAGCGTTCGCACAGCAGAATCAGGCTCAAGGGCAGCAACTGCATGAAAATCCGGAATTCATTAAAACCGCCATACATCACTTGACCGGCGAGGAACACGACGATCAGGGCCATATAAGGCAGAAGCCGCCGGCGCCAGCAAAGCAGCAGCACGGCCACCATCGTGCCCGCATTGGCAAATATGGGATGGTTCCACGTTGGCGAGAACAGTTCCTCCAGGTTTCGAAGGAGAATGGTGGGCCGGAACAGGCCTCCGACATTCGTGGCGTTGTTCATGGAAAACGCCGCCACCGAAAGGTGCAATTGGCTTAACAGGAGTTTCTTGCCGACCATGTAGATGAACACAATGCCCGCGAAGATTGAAATTCGTTTCCACCATTTTTCGTAGTGGGAAAATAACGGTAAAATGGCGCAAACCAGGACGGTTTCCTTGAAAAAACAGCCGGCGCAGGCGCACGCTGCCATCAGCCACAACTGCCGGCGCGCAAAGAACAGGACCGCCAGCGTGAAAAACAAGGTGGCCGGAAGGTCCCAAGGATAAAAATAGAGGCCTGAGGCGGGGGTAAAATCGTAGATCAAACCGGCAAAAATGCCCAAGTTGATCAATAGCGAGTGGCGCAAGGCCAGAATGACAACGAAAAACAGCAGAAACAGCCAGACGGCCTGGTAGAGGCCAAAAAGGCGAAGGTAGTCCGCGATCTCGTAGCCGTTGTTGTTGACGAGGAAGTCAAACAGCCAGCCGGACAGCATTAAACCGGACAACCTGCCCTTCCAAACGTCGCCCAGAGTCCCCAGGTGAAAGCCGGGAACATCGCAGGCGGTAAACACCCAACCGTTGGTGAAATTGTTCGGGCTGCCCGCGGCGTATTCCTGGACGAGGAAAAAGTAAGTTACGCTCAAGGCCAGGGCCACAAACAACTCCACCAGCAGAAACCGCCAGCCCTCCCGGATTTGGCGGGGCGCAAAGAGGCCGTGGAACACATCCTGCCAGGAAAACGGCCACTTCCGGATCAGGTTGAATCCGGTTTTCGGGGGCCGCTGTTCGTTGTCAGGCGCTTTCATCCACGTGGGAAGAACTCAGAAATCTGAGCCATCGTGTCCATTCACGCTCACGAAGTCAAAGGCGAATGGCGGTAGAAGGCGGAACTCCAAACCCGAGGCACGCGTGTTCCAAGTGGTGGCGGAACAAAGGCAGAAGGCAGAAGGTAGAATGCAGAAGGCAGAAATCCGAACGAGATGCCCTTGCGTTCCAAGGGGTGACGGAAGAAAGGCAGAATGTGGAAGGCAGAAGGCAAAAATGCTTTGTGGTCATGGAGCGAAAAAAGTGGTGTTACCTGGTGTTACCTGGTGTTACCCGATCCGGGCTCTGGGAAGTGGGGTCTGACGTCCGGGTTCTGGGTTCTGGGATCTGGGTTCTGGGGGGAGTGGGTTGGGGACTCGCGTAGCTCGTCCCTCCGAGGCGATTCTTCCGGCGATATCGGCGGCACTGGACAATTCTTCGGCGTCGGCGGGCAGTTCACGGGTTTGGGTTCGTTTTTTCATCCGACAGTTGTCCAAACACAGGGGATCGGGCCGGATTTGTTGGTGAAATCGAATTTCACCTTTGGGTTCGTTTGGTAATTTTCATGGTTCAGGACTTGGCGTTCGCCGTTTTCGAGGCGGCGGTTCAACTCCTCCCGGATGGTCTTGGGGAGGCGACCGATTTTGCCATTATGGGTCAGGTTCATAATTTCTATGGCCGGATTTACCCGGATTTACCCGGATTTACCCGGATAACATGCTGAAAAGCGGCAGAACCGAGGTCGGAGGTCAGAGGTCGGAGATCGGAGGTGGGCGTTCGATTGACGACCTCCGGCTTCACCGGCCGGTCGAACCGGCCCGAGCCAAACCGGCGCGCGAGCGCCTGCCGGAGCTGGGTGCTCGCCCGCCGGAATTGGTTTTGGTGACTGGTCGCGGTCATCTGCCGCGAGTAAATCACAAGTCAGCCGTTCGGAATAGGCGACGGTCGCGCATTCGGGCGGATTACCGCCAAGGCAGAAGGAAGAAATGGGCACTGCAGACCACGGATAAAAGTCGTTTTCCGGCACGAGGAGAAGCTGACAACAAAAAAGCCGCTGCCAAACGGGCCAGCGGCTGTGCCCGATCGGATGCCTTACCGGTCAATGAGCAATCTCCGCGATGACGAGTGCGTGCTTGTCCACTGCGAGCGGGGATTTCGGCGGGTGACTTTGCCCCCGCTCGAACCGGATGGCGCAGTCGCGAAATGGTTTTCGTGTTCTTTCATCTTTTGGGGCACGGTTCCAAACTGGACCACAAATTGTAATGGACATGCTGATGGCAAATAAGTATCATCGCGCTTAATATGAAGAAGCATGTTCAGAAGACGGACGTGTTCACTAGTCTCTTTTACATCTGCCGCCAGCTTCCCGGTGGTGTCTTTGTTGCCCTAGTCCTGGCAATCTTCAACAGCATTCCCGCACAGGCAGCTTCGACGCTGGGTGCCAACGCACTTTGGGAAGGACCGGCGGCCGGCAGCGACAGCGTCGTTCTGGCGGTAGATCCACAAACCGCCTGGACGGCTACGACGAATAATGCCTGGCTGCATCTGAGTGTGGCCAACCAAAGCGGGACGGACAGTACCAATGTGGTTTTCAGTTACGACGCCAACCCGGGTGACACGCGCGTGGGCAGCCTGACCATCGCTGGCCAGACGCTCACCATCACCCAAGCCGCCCCGGGTTATGCCCTT
>JBEKMW010000098.1:0-18543 GCA_049523455.1 Verrucomicrobiota bacterium
TTTCTATGGCTGACCGTTTTTTCTTTTTTTGACCCTTTTTCGTCTTGTTTTGTCGGCATCCATCCTTGGTTGCTAGAATTTTGGCCGTGGCAGGACGCGGACGCTGCTATACAGTTTGTGCGCACCATTCGCCCGATGAGCCGACGATCAAAATGGAAACCTGCTGGAGGTTCGCCCTTGGCCGGGTTGAAAACGACGTCACCGGCTTCCGCTGGAAACCACCGGCTCGCTTCCCGGTGGGGACCCTGGGGTTTGGGGCTGCTCCTGGTCGCCGCCACCTTGTTGGCCTATTTGCCGGCCTGGCATGCCGGGTTCGTTTGGGAGGACGCCATCTATGTAACGGGCAATCCCCTGTTGACGGCGCCGGATGGCTTGCGCCGCATTTGGTTCACCCTGGATTCGCCTTCGCAATATTTTCCGCTCACCTATACCTGGCTTCGCTTCGAACACGGCCTGTGGGGATTGCAACCGGCCGGTTACCACGGGATGAATGTGGCACTGCATGCGGCCAACGCCCTGATGCTGTGGAGATTGCTAAAGCGCCTGGCTGTGCCGGGCGCGTGGCTGGCGGCGGCCCTCTTTGCCCTGCATCCGGTGCAGGTGGAATCGGTGGCCTCGATTAGCGAACTCAAGAATGTACTGATGCTGTTTTTTTATCTGCTGGCGGTATGGGCGTGGGTCGAATTCATCGAAAGACCGGCGGAGCAGGGCCAGCGGTATTACCTGCTGGCCTTGGGGCTGTCGGCGCTGGCGTTGTGGGCCAAGACGACAGCCTGCACCCTGCCGGTGACGTTGCTGTTGATACTGTGGCTGAAAAGAAAGCCGATGGGCTGGGTGCGGTTGGCGCAAACGGCGCCATTTTTCGGGTTAAGCCTGGGCATGGGTCTGTTGACCATGTGGTGGGAGCGGAACCACCAGGGCACACAAGGGACATTATTTGCCATGAGCTGGCTCCAACGTTTATTGATAGCCAGCCATGCGTTCTGGTTTTATCTGGGCAAGCTGATCTGGCCGGCCAATCTGACGTTTATCTATCCGCGCTGGACATTAGATGTGGCCGATGTCTCCGACTATCTGTGGCTGGCGGCGGCCGTCGCTTTGGGCGCGGTCATTTATTTGACGCGCCGTTTTCAGGGGCGGGGCCTGGCCGCAGCGCTGATATTTTTCGCAGTGACGCTGGGTCCGGTGATGGGGTTTATCATGCTGTACACGTTTCGCTACACCTATGTGGCGGATCATTACCAGTATGTGGCGTGCATCGGGCCGCTGGCGCTGGCGGCGGCCTGGCTGACGGCGGGCCTTGACCGATTGGGGCCACGGCCTGCATGGGCAAAAGCGGTTTTGCCGGCTGCCTTGCTGGCGGGGCTGGGCGTGTTGACCTGGCGGCAGTGTGGCATGTATGCGAATGGCGAGACCCTCTGGCGCACCACACTGACCCGGAACCCGGATTGCGAGCTGGCGGAGAATAATTTGGGCGACGTGCTGGCCCGGCAGGGCAAACAGGACGAGGCCATTGGTCATTATGAGCGGGCGCTCGAACTCAACCCGGATGAGGCCCAGCCCCACTTTAACCTGGGCAACGTGCTGGCGCGGCAAGGGAAATTGGATGAAGCCATTCAACATTACGAACGGGCGCTGCAACTCGACCCCGGAGGGGTTGCCATCCATGTCAACTGCGGCAACGCATTGGCCCGGCAAGGCAAACTGAACGAAGCCGTTCAGCATTACGAGCGAGCGCTCCAACTCGACCCGGCCAATGCCGATGCCCACTGCGATTTGGCGGTGGCGCTGGCCAGGCAAGGGAAATCGGCGCAAGCCATTCTGCATCTGCAGCAGGCCATCCAAGCCAATCCCGACTATGCGCAAGCCCACTGTGACTTGGCGATCGCGCTGGCCGCCGAGCGGAAATTGGACGAAGCTATCCAACATTACGAGCGGGCAATCCAGCTCGACCCGGATTATGCCAATGCTCACTTTAATCTAGGTCTGGCGCTGGCTGGGCAAGGGAGGGCGGCTGAAGCCAGCCAACAGTTCGAGCAGGCCTTGCAACTGGCTGTCGCCCAGGGCAATGCCGCGCTTGCCGAATCCATTCGCGCCCGGCTTAAGTCCTATCAATCATCCAAACCATGAGCCTGCCGGCAAAACGCAAAAATGGGAGGGGCGCTGGAGTGGCAGCGGCTTCAGCTTCCGGCTCCGGGCCGGCCAGCCAACCGTTGCCGCCGGAGGGCGCAGCGCGCCAGCGTTGGCTGACGTTGGGCGTGTGCGTGTGGCTGGCCCTGGTCGTCTGGGCTGTTTTCGGCCAGACCGTTCGGTACCAATTCGTCAATTTCGACGATGATCTTTATGTGTATGACAATCCCGCGATTACGCACGGAGTAAGTTGGCACGGGGTGGGCTGGATATTCACACACCCCGATGGGCCGTACGAATGGCTGCCCTTGACGGGCCTGTCCCGCATGATGGACTGCCAGATTTATGGCTTGCATCCGGGCGGGCATCATCTGACCAATGTCCTGCTGCATGCCGCGAGTGCCATCCTGCTCTTCCTGGCGCTGCGGCAGATGACCGGCGTGCTGTGGCGGAGCGCCTTCGTGGCGGCGGTGTTTGCCATTCATCCGTTGCAGGTGGAATCAGTGGCTTGGGTGACCGAACGCAAAAACGTGTTGAGCGGATTGTTTTTCATGCTCACGCTGCTTTGCTACGCCAAGGCTGTGACCCGTCTTCGCTCAGAAGCTTCGACGGGGCAGGCAAGTGACGAGTGGCGAGTGACGAGGGACAGGCGCGCCGGTGGCAAGGCCGAAGTTATCGCGTCACCCGTCACGCGTCACCCGTCACTCTGTTACTGGCTGGCCTTGGTGTTTTTTGGATTCGGCCTGCTGGCTAAAACCACCCTGGTGACGCTGCCGTTCATTCTGCTGCTGCTGGACTATTGGCCGCTCAATAGAAGTACGAAGTGCGAAGTGCGAAGTGCGGAATTTCCCTCACCTCATCGGCCTTCGCCCGGAAGCTATGGCCCGACAGGCCCTGACCCTCTCCCCTCCGATCCGAGTCTCTACCCTCACCCTCTCCCTCTCTCATCAGAATGGGCGAGGGAAAAGGAGAGGGGAAAGCGGGCGAGCAGGCAAGATGCAAGCGTTCGCGTTCGGCGCTTCAGTACAACTTCTCTCCGGGGCCGCGCTTCAACGTGGAAACGTCTATCGGTCGAAAAAATTCCCTTCTTCATCCTAAGCGCCGCGGCGTGTGCGGCCACGGTCCTGTTCCACCAACGTGATATCAGAGCCCTTCAAGAGTTTGGCCTCCTGTCGCGGATCGGCAACGCCTCGCTGGCTTGTGCCGCTTATCTGGGCCAGATGTTTTATCCGGTGGGATTGGCCGCGTTTTATCCTCATCCAGGAAATCATCTGTCCCTTTGGAAAATTGGCTTGTCCATGCTGGCATTGCTGGGCCTCTCCGCGGGCCTCCTGGCAGGGTGGCGGAAATATCCTTACCTGGCGGTGGGTTGGCTGTGGTATTTGGGAATGCTGGTTCCCGTCATTGGCCTTATTCAGGTGGGAGAGCAAGCGCGGGCGGACCGTCACACCTACCTGCCGCAAATCGGATTGTCCATCTTGGCAGCCTGGGGAGCGGTGGCTCTCTGCGGCGCCTGGCGCATCCGGCGGGTGGTGCTGGGAGGAGCATCTGCTGCAGTGCTCGCCGGTCTGCTGACGGTCGCCTATGTCCAAACCGGATATTGGAAGGATAGTCTATCCCTCTGGACCCACGCGCTGGCATGCACGTCGGGAAATTATATCGCCGAAAACAATTCCGGGGCCGCGCTGGCCGCACAAGGGAAGTTTAACGAAGCCATTCCACATTACGAGCGGGCGCTGGAACTCAAGCCGGATTATGCCGATGCCCGGATTGATTTGGGCATTGCGCTGGCCGACCAGGGGAAATGGGACGAAGCCATTCAACAGTACAATCAGGCGCTGCAAGTCAATCCTGATTCTGCCAAAGGCCACTTTAATTTAGGCGCCGCACTGTACGGGCAAGGCAAAGGGGCCGAAGCCATTCAGCAGTTCGAACAGGCGCTCCAACTCAATCCCGATTTTGCCGAAGCCCACTGTGATTTAGGGGCCGCGCTGGCCAACCGGGGCCAATGGGATGAAGCCATTAAACATGACCTGCGGGCGCTTGAGCTCAACCCCGATTATGCTGAAGCCCACAATAATCTCGGTGGCGCGCTGGCGGCCCGGGGGAAATTGGATCAAGCCGCGGGACATTACGAGCGGGCGCTCCAGCTTAACCCGAATTACGCCGAAGCCTACTACAATTGGGGACTTTTGCTGGCAGCCCAAGGGAAATTGGATGAAGCCGTGGAACATTACAAGCGGGCGGTCCAACTCAAACCTGATTACCCACAAGCCTGCTATGATTTGGGCAACGCGCTGGCCAGACAAGGGAAGTTGGATCAAGCCATTGAAAATTACGAGCGGGCGCTGCAACTCAAACCCGATTATGCCGAAGCCCACTATAATTTTGGAGTTGCGCTGGCCAGCCAAGGGAAATCGGCTGAAGCGATGCAACATTTCCAACAAGGCTTGAGCCTGGCCACCGCCCAAGGCAATATGGAGCTTGCCGGGTTCATCCGTGCCCGCCTCAAGTCCTACCCATCGTCCAAACCATGAGCCGGCGATCAAATCGCAAATCTGTCGGCCACCGTGGCTTGCCGGCGCGTGGCGGTGCAGCGGCTGGCCCGAGCGGCAACCCCTTGCCGGCGGAGGGTCCGCCGCACGCTCGTTGGTTGACTTTGGCCGTGGGCCTGTTGCTGACCCTGGCCGTAGGGGCGGTTTTCGGCCAAACCCTGTGGCATGACTTCGTAAACTACGACGACGACTTGTATGTGTATGGAAATCCCCTGATCGAAAAAGGCCTTACGCTGCATGGCATTGGCTGGGCCTTCACCCACTCGTTGGTTGCCAATTGGCATCCGCTGACGGTTCTGTCCTTTATGGCCGATGCCCAGTGTTATGGGTTGAAGCCGGACGGCTATCATCTGACGAATGTTCTGCTCCACGCCATCGCGGTGGTCTTGTTGTTTGTGGTGTTAAGGGAGATGACGGGGGCGCTATGGCGGAGCGCCTTTGTGGCGGCGGTGTTTGCCATTCATCCGTTGCACGTTGAATCGGTAGCGTGGGTATCGGAGCGCAAGGACGTCCTGAGCGCTGTGTTTTTTATGCTGACGCTCCTTTGCTACGCAAAAGCCGTGACCCGTCTTCGCTCAGAAGCTTCGACGGGGCAGGCGAGTGATGGGTGGCGAGTGACGAGGGACAGGCGGGCCGGTGACAAGGCCGAAGTTATCGCGTCACCTGTAACACGTCACCCGTCACTCTTCTACTGGCTGGCCGTGGTGTTGTTTGCGGTGGGGCTGATGGCCAAGCCGATGTTGGTGACGTTGCCCTTCATCTTGCTCCTGCTGGATTATTGGCCGCTTCAACGCTTTAACGCTTCACCCCGACATCCGATGTCGGGGTTCACGCCGCCGCGTCTGTTGGTCGAAAAGATTCCCTTCTTCATTTTGAGCGCGGCTTCGTGCGTGGCCACGTTTGTGGCACAGCAGAGAGGCGGCGCGGTGGAGGCCTTGGCCAGGTATTCCCTGTCGGACCGGCTCGAGAACGTCTTTGTTTCCTATGCCCGGTATTTGGGCAAGACCTTCTGGCCGGTCGGACTGGCCGTTCCATATCCGTATCCCCGGTATTGGCCGGCGGCAGAGGTTTTGTGGGCCGTGGCCTTGTTCGTTGGCCTGAGCGCCGCCGCCCTGTGGTTGGGGCGCCGCTTCCCCTATGTCGCGGTCGGTTGGTTTTGGTTTGTCGGGATGCTGGTACCGGTCATCGGTCTGATGCAGGTGGGGAATCAATCCCTTGCCGACCGGTACACGTATCTGCCGCAAATCGGCTTATGCCTCTTGGCGGCTTGGGGGGCCGCGGAACTCTGTGGCGCCTCGCGCATCGGGCGGGCCGCGCTGGGGTCGGCCGCTGGACTGATCCTCGCCGCCCTCATGGCGGTCGCTTATGTGCAAACCGGGTATTGGAAAGACAGTGTATCGCTCTGGACGCATACGCTGGCTTGCACTTCAGAGAATGTGTCCGCCCTTGACAATTTGGGCAACGCGCTGGCCGGCCAGGAAAAATCGGCCGAAGCCGTTGGGCGTTACGAGGAGGCGCTCCAACTCGACCCGGATAATGTTGATGTCCGGGATAATCTGGGCAACGCACTGGCCGGACAGGAGAAATGGGCGGAGGCCATTCAATGTTACGAGCAGGTGCTTCGGCTCGACCCGGACAATGCCGCGGTCCACCGCAATTTCGGCAGTGCCTTGGCCCGCCAAGGTCAATTGGACCCAGCCATTCAACAGTACGAGCAGGCGCTGCAACTGGTCCCGGATTTTGCCGCGGCCCACTGTAGTCTGGCGGATGCGCTGGCAAAAGAGGGGCGTTGGACTGAAGCCGTCCGGCACTACGAACGGGCGCTCCAACTCGACCCGGAGTCGGCGGATGCCGAGTGCGGATGGGGGGCGGCCTTGGCCGGACAGGGACATTTGGCTGAAGCCAGGCAACATTACCAGCGGGCGCTTGAACTCAAGCCGGATTACGCCGAAGCGCATTACGATCTAGGCATCGTGCTGGCTGCCCAGGGCAAACCGGACGAGGCCATCCCGGAATATCAACGGGCCATCCTGCTTAAACCCGATTACGCCCAGGCCTACGACAATTTAGGCGTCATGTTGATCGCGCAAGGCAGACTGGCCGAGGCCCTCCAGGTGTTTGAGCGCGCAGTGCAGGTACAACCCGGTTTCGCCTCAGCCCACTACAATTTGGGCCTGGCCCTCATGGCACAAAAGCGGTTGGCTGAAGCCGTCCAGCAATTTGAACAGGCCATCCAACTCAATCCCGATCATGCCAACGCTCAATATAATTTGGGCATCGCGCTGGCCGAGCAAGGGGAGGCGGCCGAAGCCAGGCAACATTTCGAGCAGGCCTTAAAACTGGCCATTGCCCAGGGCAATACCGCGCTGGCCAGCTCCATCCGCACCCTTCTGCAAAGGCCCGAGTGATTCAACGATTTTCAGAACTCGCCATTTACATATCATCGGGGAGGGGCGTTCATGGCGCCCGAAGGGACAAGGTCGTAAACCACCACCCCTTCCGGGGACGATGGGCCCTGCCAAAGAGGATGCAAGAATTTTTGTCACACAGAATTTTTGTCACACGTTTTTGTCACGCGAGACATGCCTATTTCTTCCGTTCGGCTGAGCCCAGACCGGTTTTGGCTGCCAACACGAATGCCCGCCCCAAGGCGATGAGAGTTGCCAGCCTATACTTAAGGCGTACACGTATTTAATACCAAAAAAGGCTTGCAAAGGGTGGGTGTGTTTTGTCAAAATGCTAGGCATCTAGCAGCCAGTTGGTTTCAAGGACAAACAAGTGAACATGTGTGGAGTCATTTTGGCCAAGTGTTCTGAACTCCTGGGGGAGTTGTTCCGTTCAAGTGTTTCCATTAATCGTACCTACTAAACCTATTAACACAAATCATATGAAAACAATAATCGGCAAAAGCATAATGTCAGGCCTGGTCGGCCTCGGCCTTTTGTTGTCTGGCGGGGCGCAGGCACAGATTGCCTTGATTGATGGAGGGACGAATTCCATCTCCACCACGGGCAACGTGACCGGCGATGGCTACACCACAGGCGCCACCAACAGCATGAGTTTTACGGTCAGTCCGGGCGCCAACGCGATGGTGCTCGAGTTATGGGACCGCAACGCTGAAGCTCCCGGCAGCGGCTATGGGGCGGCAGGCGCCACATGGGTTGTGAACGGCACTACTCAGACCGTCACGCAGGCTGTGGAAGCGAATTCCTCATCCGGCACCTACTCGTCACTTGAAATCTATTACCTCTACAATCCCATGCCGGGCACAGGCGTCATTAGCGTGGTGGATACGAACTTGACCGTCAGCAGCACCGCCACGAACAGCCCCGTTCAAGCCATGACCTTGATGGCCTTCGACCTGAGCGGCGTCAACACGACCACCCCGCCCGCGACTTTCACGAACTGCGCGTCCACGACTGGGTCAACGTTCCTCCAGATCCCGAACAACGGATTTTTTGGGAGCGCCGGCCCGGTCCTCGTTACCAACGGCTCTTTTTCGGCGTTTATCGGTTATGACGCGAATGGCTCCGGCGGGCTGAGCAATATATGCACCAATGGCATGAACGTGTACGTCGGTGTGGCAAACAACCAAGGGCAGACTCCAGGTTACGTCGGGCAAATGTTCCCCCTTCCCGCCCCGGACGGGACCACCTACGCGGTGAATGACACTGGTGGCTCGACCAAGATGGCCATGGCCGTGGCCGTCTTCACGCCGGTGTTGGCCGTGGCCACGCCCACAAACGTGGCGGCGGCGGGCTCTTTGAACCCGCCAAAGGTGGCGGTAACATGGAATGACGCCTCATCTGGGGCGGCGAGCGGCTACATCGTCTGGCGCTCGACGGCGCCCAGCAGCGGCTACAACGCCATTGCCACCAATACCGGGTTTGCCTCGACCAGTTATACGGACACCAACGTAGTCCCCTGGACCGAGTATTTCTATACGGTGTCGGCCAACGCTGCCGGCGGGAGTCCCGCGACCAATGGCAGCGCGCAATGTTACCCCTGGGCCAGCGTTAGCGCCCAGGGCATCCCCTCGTCCGTCCAGGGGCTCTCGGCGACCAACGGCATCAATTCAGTGCTGTTGAACTGGAGCATCTACTTACCCAGCGGCTCGATCATTGGCTCGACCAACTTCACCGTCACGCGCTCGCTCTCCAGCAGCGGCCCTTGGACTACCATCGCCAACGGTTTTGCCGGGACCAATTACACCGACAGCACCGTGACCGAAGGGACGCTGTATTACTATGAGGTCGTGGCCAACAATTACTACGGCTCAAGCCCGTCCGTGGGCCCGGTCAGCGCCATCCCGTGCGTCGCGTTCTTCACCAACTTTATTAGCATCGACGTTGACAATACCTGCACCAACGGATGGGTTTACAGCCCGAGCAGCTCAGACGGTGTGTTCTTTTCCGACGCGGGTGTCATGCCACCGCCCTCGAGTGGTTACTTGATACTGGACGGCTGGATGGGCACCAATTATCCTTGGATGGCCATGACCACCAACCTCCCGAACCTGAATCTCTCCACTTACGTCGCGTTGCAGATGGACATCCAAAACATCGGGAATTATTGGGACGAATACTCCCAGCTCCAGCAAATATGCCCCTTGCTCTATTGCGGCGGCGGCACCAGCACCAACATAGTGGCGGAGACCGGCGTGCAAGAGGGGCTGGATGGTGCTATTATACTGTTGTCCTTCAACAACAGTGTTAATCTGCATGTCAGCCTGCCGTTGAGCAGCATTCGCAGCAACCTCCTGACGGTGGTCACCGGGATGGAACTGGCAGTAACCGATGCTGACTGGGACACCGGTCAAATGAGCACCAACCAGATGGACATTGGCTTTGCCAACATTGAGTTCACCGGCGCTCCCGGCTACCTGCCGGTTTACTCGAACACGAACAGCCCGGTCATTTCCACGGGCGCGCCGAGCGCGACGCTGAGCGGCACGGTGGGCGCCCCGATAGGCACGGGTTATTTGTACCTATGGAGCAACACCGTGGTCACCGCCACCATCAACGGCGTCACGCAAAGCGGCATCGTTGACGATTTCACGGGTGATTTCAGCATCAACTTCACCAGCCCGCCGACGGGGGCGGGGACATATAAGATTACCTATACCAACGCCAGCGACCAGGTTTCGTTCGTTGGCGGAACCGGGGTTGACCAGTTGACGGTGAGTGCTTCGATAATAACAGTGCCACCGCCTAAGATTCCTCCGCCCAAGCTGAACGCGGCTGGCACGGCCTTGCTGGTCACGCCGGGAGGCA
Organism: Verrucomicrobiota bacterium; assembly: GCA_049523455.1. Lineage (GTDB taxonomy): Bacteria > Verrucomicrobiota > Verrucomicrobiia > Limisphaerales > UBA11358 > UBA11358. The sequence continues at coordinate 9,959 of JBEKMW010000098.1, forward strand.
ATACGGCAAGTGGACACACTTACTATCTGTTGCAAACGGCCAACCTGAGCCCGCCGGTGGTGTGGACCACGAATACCTCGTTCGCGGGGACCGGCGGCCCCGTCACCAACTCGGTGCCGATCAACACGGCCAAGGACCTGTATCTGAAGTATCAGGTCAATTAAGCGCCGCCACCGTCTGATTCAAGTCTGGAGGGTGCTGAAACTTCAGCACCCTCCAGATGACTCCGTTTAAACAAAGGGCCATCAACCCGCCGCAAGAGGCGTCGTTAACCCAACCGAGGTGGATACGAGGGCGTATCCAGCGACGCCCGAGGCGGGCGCGCTCTCCCGGTCCCGTTTTCGGGTTAAACTTCCACCACGTCCTGGTATTTGGGCACCAGGACTTGGGACGAGGGTTTCATCGCCCGCAAAGTTTCGGCGTGGGCCAGGCATTGCGATTCCTCGCCGTGGATACAGATGATTTGCTGGAACTGGCCGGACATGCGTTCCACGTAGCGTTTCAACTCGTTTCGGTCGGCATGGCCCGAGTAGGTGTCCAATGACACGACCTTGGCGCGCACCGCATTCGGCTCACCGAAAATGTTCACCGGGTTGGCACCGGACACGATTTGCGCGCCCAGCGTGTGCTCCGCGCAGTAACCGATGAACAGAATCAGATTATTCGCAAACCCGATGTGGTTCTTCAAATGGTGCCGGATCCGTCCGGCTTCGCACATGCCGGAGGCGCTGATGATGATGGCCGGCTCCTTGAGGTCGTTCAGTTTCATCGAGTGCGCCACTTCCCGGATGTAGGTGAGGTTCTCCATGCCGAAGGGGTTCTCTCTTTCGCGCAGGAACCGGTAAATGGCGTCGTTGAAGCATTCCGGGTGCAGCCGGTAAATTTCCGTTGCGTTGACGCTCAGCGGGCTGTCCACGTAAATCGGCACCCGCGGGAGTTTCCCCGCCAGGGTAAGCTCGTGCAGCACATAGACGATCTGTTGGGTGCGGCCCACCGAAAATGCCGGAATGATCACCTTTCCGTTCTGCTTCAAGGTTTCCAACACCAGCCGGTTCACGGTTTCGTCGGCGTCGGTGCGGTCCGAATGCTCGCGCCCGCCGTAAGTGGACTCAATTTGGAGGCAATCCACGTCCTCCACCGGCACCGGGTCGCGCAGGATTTCATCCCGGCCCCGCCCCACGTCGCCGCTGAAGAGAAAGCGAAAACGTCTTCCGTGCTCATCCACGTCCAAAACCACCTGCGCCGACCCCAGAATGTGTCCGGCGTCGCGGAACGTCACCGTTACGCCGTCGAGCACCGGAAATGGGCGGTCATAATTGAACGCCACAAACTGTCGCACCGCCCTTTCGGCGTCCGCGGCGGAATACAGTGGCTCCACCGGCGGCAATTTTTGCTTGGCGCGCTTCCTGGATATGAACGCCGCGTCGTCTTTTTGGATCTGCGCGGAATCCTCGAGCATGATGCCCGAGAGGTCGCGTGTGGCAAAAGTGCAGTAAATATTGCCGTTGTACCCCTGTTTGCAGAGGTTCGGCAGATTGCCGGCATGGTCAATGTGCGCATGGCTCAGGACGACGGCGTCCACCCCCTTGGGATCGAACGGGAAATGGCTGTTGCGTTGGATGGACTCCTCCCGCCGGCCCTGGAACAACCCGCATTCGAGCAACAACCGGTGCCCGTTGATTTCCAGGAGATACATCGAACCAGTGGTCGTGCGCGTGGCGCCGAAGAAATGGATTCGCATTGGCATAGGATGCTGAAGGAGCGACCAAAGTCGAGGCTGGTGTGAAACGTGAAAGGCGCATCCCGTTTCACGTTTCACGGATTACGTTCAGGTATGCCGGTAAGTGATGCGGGCCTTGTTCAAATCGTAGGGCGACATCTCCACGTTCACCTTGTCGCCCACGCTGATGCGGATGAAGTTCTTGCGCATTTTGCCGGAGATGTGCGCGAGCACTTCGTGGCCGTTGGGCAACGCCACACGGAACATGGTGCCGGGCAGCACCTGCGTCACATTGCCGGTCAATTCAATTGGCTCTTCTTTGGCCACAGATCTGGGCGCCGAATTAATGCCATCCGCGCCCCTCCAAATCAACCTTTTTCCCTCCAAAAAAAGGGATTGGACATTTGGCCGCCACCGGTTAAAATCCCGACGTTTACTATGAAATGCGATATTGTCCACACCATCCTGGTCTTTGCCGTGGGCGTCTGCGTGATGCTGGACGTCATCTTCACGGTGCGGGCCGTCAACGGCCAGCGGGAAATGCGGCAGCTCCAAATCCAAGCCACCATGGCTCAGGCCGCCTTGATGCGGGTGCAACAATTCGAGGGGTTGGTCAACGATACCCGGGCCTACAGCCAACTGCACCCGAGCCCCGACCTTGCCCGCATCCTCGGCCCCCTTCAACCCAGACCCGCAACCCACTGATGCCATGAACGAACCCGAACTCCCGACTTCTGTTTCCACCAGCGAGCTCGCCAACCAGATTGCGACCCTGCAACGCCAGGTTTTCATGTTGTTGCTGGTACTGCTGGTCGTCAGCCTCACCCTGGCTGCCTATCTGTGGTATCAAGATCATTCCTACCGCCGGGATTTGCAAAACGACCGCCCGCAGGTGGCGCAGATCCTCAGCAATTGGAAGGCGGCGACCACTGCGATCCCCCAGACGACGGTGTCCAATTTTGTCACGCAAGTCGTGGTTTACGGCCAGAGAAATCCGGAGTTTGCCCAGCAGGTCTTGCGGAAATACGGCATTGACGTAACCCCGGCCTCCGCCCCTAAGCGGTAGCCGCCGCATGTTTCGCGCCGCACTTCGGACAAAAATTCGCCTCCGGCGGACAACTTGCCCCGCAAGTCGCGCATGCAGTGTGCCCGTCCTTGTTCCGCCGGTGAATGATCAGGTTGCGGATATACGGGATCCAGGTGAAGGCATAGGCGAAAATGAAAACCGAGTCCCGCTGATGGAGCGAATAGGACAGCAGCGTCAGCGAACCGGCGAGGCTCAGCCACCAGAACGCCTGCGGCACCACCACCCGCTTCTTTCGCTCCGTCGCGTACCATTGCACGAAAAAGCGCGAGAAAAAGATGAAGTTGCCCAGCCAGCCGATGACTTTCCAGAAACTCCAATCAATGCCGAGTAATTTGTCCTGATACCAGAGCAGGTTGGTGAGCCAGTCCATAACGGCTTCAGTTTAACGCAGCGCGCGCAAAGCGGAAGTGCAAAGCTCACCCTCCGGCCACAATCTTCACGATTTCCAGCCGGTCGCCCGCGCGCACTTGGCGCTGCGCAAATTCCGACGGCGCCACGGCCTCGCCGTTGTGCTCCACCACCACGCTGCGGGGCCGGAGTTGCTGCGCCACGAGGAATTCCTCCAGCGTGCAAGGCAGCTTCACTTCAACCGGCTTTCCATTGGCGATGATCTGACTGCCATTCATGAAAATAAATTAATCACGCCGTCAGCGCCGCATCCCAGTCCTTCCACACCGGTTCGTAGCCGAGCTTGCGAATCAACTCCGCCACTTCCTGGGAGGACCGCTCGTCGGCGATTTGAAACTGCCCGGTCGCATTCGTCGCGTGGCGGGAATCCGCCGGCAGATTCCCGGCCCCGGTTGCCGCCCATTCACTCGAACCGGCGGCCACAATCCGGCCCCGGACGGTTTGATGCAATTTCTCGCGGCCCGCCCCGGTGTATCCGCCCGGTTCGGTGTGGCTGCCCGCGCTCATCAGTGTGATGCCCAACCGCGCCAGTCCGTCCCGCAGCCTGGGCGTTTCGCGCGTCGAAAGCACCAGGCCCACGTCCGGGAACATGATGCGCAAGGCGCAGACCAGTTGCGCCAGTTCACGATCGGCAATTTGCGTGAGCGGCTGGAACTCGCCCGCACAGGGACGGATGCGCACCGTGGAAATCGTCAGCGCCGCCTTCCAGCAGTTGCGCAGCAGATAATCCGCATGCGCCGCCGCACAGAGCGCTTCGTAACGCCAGTCGGCCAAGCCGTAGAGCGGGCTGATGCCCAGCCGACGAAAGCCCGCCGCGTAGGCGCGTTCGGGCGTTTCCAGGCGCCAGTTGAAATTCCGCTTCGGGCCGGCCGTGTGCATTTCCGCATACACCTTGCGGTCGTAGGATTCCTGGTAAACCACCAGCCCGTCCGCGCCCGCCGCCACGAGCGGACGATAATCTTCCGTTTCCATCGGCGCCACTTCGAGCGAGACGCTCGGCCATTCGGGGTGCAGCGCGGCGATGCAATCGCGCAGATAACGGTTCGAGACAAACTTCGGATGCTCTCCCGCCACCAGCAGAAGGTTGCGGAACCCCTGCTGCTTGAGCGCCTGCGCCTCCTGCCGCACTTCGTCCAGCGACAGCGTGACGCGCAAAATGGGATTGTCGCGGGAGAAACCGCAATAGGCGCAGTTGTTGATGCACTCGTTGGAAAGATAAAGCGGCGCAAACATCCGGATGACCTTGCCGAACCGCTGTTGCGTCATGGCCTGCGACCGGCGGCCCATTGGCTCCAGAAACTCCGCCGCCGCCGGTGATGTCAGGTTGGCAAAATCGGCGAGGGACGGCTTGGATTTGCCCAGGCTCTCGCGCACGGCCGCCGTGCCGGCTGCGCGCGACTTCTGCGCCAACGCCGCCAGCGGCAACGAATCAAATTCAGTGACGAAACTCACCTCCTCAACGTAACAAATTGCCGCCCAATGTCGAGGCGCCTCCGGGAGTGGCACAGGCATTCCGCCTGTAAGTCCATTCGATTCCTGACGCCACGCGGCAGATGCCGTAATGGTAGCCTTCAAGCTGCGGCTGGTCGCATTCAAGCACCACTCGTGCTAGGGACGGCGCGCTACGCCGTCCCCACCGCTTTCAGCGGCGCAATTTGCCGTGTAGTCAGGGGCGTTCCTTTCGTCCGGGTACACGAGCGGGGACATCGCAGCGCGATGTCCCTGCCATTTAAGACCTCATTTCGCCTTTTCGCGCCGGGCTTCATACCACGCTGCCAGTTCCTGCCGCAGCGGTGACTTGGGCAGCGCCACCGCGCCTTGCGGCCGCAATTCACAATAAAGCACTTCTCCGGGCGTCAGCCGAAACTCATGCGTCACCCGGCCGTTTCGCGCCTCCGGCTGGAACCATCGCGCTTTCGGAGCGGCGTGGGCTTCCAGCAAACGACGTTCCGCCGCCGACAGGTTTTGAGGGGTTCCCAGCGATTGCCAGGTCTCAAAGCAACTGCCGGCGCCCGCCGTGATTCGCTCCTGCACGAGCACGGGCTTGGCTGGGTCCGTCCAGGGCAATTCCAGCACGCCGGCCCACGGCTGCTGGGCTCCCAGTTCATAGATGATCCGGTGCCAAAGCAGCACCTGCAGGCTTTCCCCCTCCGCCGTCGCCACCACACCGCAACCGGGCGCCAGCGCTTCGTGCCGCACTTCCCGCCGCCCGCCCCGCAGACGGTTGAGAAAGCTGAAGGCGTTAAATGTGGCCTTGGGCAGGCCGCTCAGCGTCAGCAGGCCGTACGTGTTCGAAAACTCGCTCAGGGGCATGCCCGATTCTTCAAAGATGTCACTGGCCTCCCACCAACAGAAAACTTCACAGTCCCCATCCACCGCCAGGGCCAGGTCGCAAGCCGTGGCCGCGCCGAACAGGTCATCCACCGTTGGATTCTGGTCCCAGGAAACCTTTCCCCCGGGCAACGCACACAGGCTGCTCCACTCCGTTATGTGAAGTTCCAAATCCGGCATCGCCGACTGCCGGATGGCCTGGCGCACCTTCCGCACCATGTCCGGCAGAAATCCGCCGGGCTGGTACGGGCTGCCCCGCAAATCCGGATACAACACATATTCATCCTGCGGGTAAACATGCGTGCTGATGAAATCCAGCGGCACGCCCCCGCTGGCGCAATGCGAAATCATCTCCGGCACCCACTCGCACCTGGCCGTCACCGGCCCGCCCACCCGCAGGCGCGGGCTCACCGCCTTGAGCGCCGCCGCCGAGACCTCGTACAGTTTCCAGTAGTCGGCCTGCGAACCCGACCAATAATTGATGTTCGGCTCGTTCCAAACCTCGTAATACCACTGCGCGATTTCATCCAGTCCATAGCGGTCCAGACAATGCCGGGCGAAGGCCCCCACCAACTGGCCCCATTCGGCGTAGTCCCGCGGCGGCGTCACGTTCCACCCCCAATCGGCCACCGTCGTGGCGCCGGAAGCCAGCGCCACCGGCATGGACGTGAATTCCACCCGGGGGCGCAGGCCGAGCCGCAGCAATGCGTCAAAAACCTTGTCCATTTGGTCCCAGCGGAACGCCAGGCTCCCGTCTTTCCGCCGCGTCACGATGGCCATGTCGTCGTTGAACAATCCGTGGAACCGGCAGTAGCTGTAACCCAGGTTGCGTTGCAAAATCTCCAAGTGCCTCTGAAGATCGGCCTGCAGCAGCAAATGGCCGTGATCCACGGCAATGGTGTTTCTCCACGGCTTTCTAAGCGGCCCGCCGGATGTTGCATGGGTCACCCTGATCAGCGACGGGCGCTCGGTTTTTGACTTGGTGGTCGCCGGCGGCGCGTCCGGAGCACTTTCTCCCGCCGTGGCCACGCCCATCGCACCCGCCGCAACCGACGCCACCAGGCTGGTTTTGAGGAAAGCACGCCGATTGAACTCATCCCGGTTGGTTAATTTGCTCATATCGTCCATTGCTATGGTTTGTTGTTTTCACAGCCATCCCATTGGAGGCTTGAAAAATGTTGGCTTGATTATTTCCCATTTGACTTGTGGTTTAAAGCTTCAAATCAACTATTGCTGGTCGATTTCAACGGTTTTCTTCCTACCCCTACGGAGCAGCAAGCCATTTTGCAACCCAAAAACCCGGTTTTCACCGGCTCCGGTAGTGCCACCGGCGTCCGCGCACATCTACACATTGTTCCTGCCCAAAGTGGTGCTTGAGGTTTGGAGTTCCCCGACATCCGATGTCGGGGCGAATTGCAAGTTTTCAACCGAACCGCCTGAAGGCGGAACTCCGAACGAGAACAGTGCATGGATGCGCCACAGGCGTCCCGCCCGCCCATCACTGCTGGAGCATCACGCGGTAAAAGCGCAATGGGAAATTGGTGGCCTGGCTGTCTGTGAATTGCCAGACGCCATTCGTGCCTGGCAGGTTGGTGCTTACGGGCGTCCACTCGTTTACGGAGAGCAGATTGGTGGTGGTTTGCACCACGTAGGTGCTGCCCGGCGCCCCGTTGAGCGTCAAGGTTACGCTGCCGTTGGAGGTGCTCACGCTGGCGATGCCCGGCGGCAGATTGGTCAACACGCTCATGATGTTGACCGCTTGGAAATTCGTGCCGCCCCAGCCATCGGTAATGGTGCAGAGGAACTGGTCGTTCACGTTGTTGGTGTCGAAATAAATCAACGTTCCGGCGGCGTTCGTCAAGGTTACACCGTTGGTGCTCACGCTGATGGCGGCCAGTGATACCGTGTCGCCGTCGGCATCGCTCCAGTTGGTCGCCAGGTCCGCCACGAGAATATCCAGCGGATAACCCGCCAGGCGGCTGTAAAACGCCGGGGCCGCCATGGGCGGATGATTGGTGACGAGCTGCAACAAAAGGTTCGTGGCCGGATAATCGTTGACGTCGCCGGAGTACACGGCGGCGATCAGGTTGGTGGCGCGCGGCAGGGAATCAACGTTGGTGCTCACGGCCGCTCCAAACACCAGCGCCTCCAGGTCAAACGCCGCGCCGTTGGTCAGAAATTGAATCGTGCCGGTGGCATTGGTCGGGACCACACTGGCGGTGAAATTCACGCTGTCCCGGTAGCCGGATGGATTTTCGGACGAAGCCAGTGCAATCGTGGCCGTAAATAACGGCACCGTGAGCGTGGCTACGGCGCTGGTCGTGGACCCGCCGGACGCAGTGGCCACCGCGAGATAATTTCCCGCCGCGGCCGGGCTGAGATTGGTGAGCATTAGCGTGCCGTTGGTTTGGGTCGTGAGGGTCGCGTTGTTGAAATACCATTGCAAAGTCAGCGGCGTACAAGCCATCGCCGCTACGTTGAAGGCGGTGGTCGTGCCGATGAGGTTCGTCTGGCTTTGCGGTTGCACCAGTATCACCGGCTGGGTTTCGTCCTGCACGGTGATGTTGTTCGTCGAGTAAGCGGTGTTGCCGTAGGGGTCCGCAACGGTGATGACCACCACGTTGCTCCCCAGCGGCAACAGGGCGTCGTTGGTTGGGCTTTGCGAAATCGTCAAACCGCCGGCCAGGTTCGTATCGTCAAACCGCCGGCCAGGTTCGTGGCGATGATGAAATTCGTTCCGGTCACATCGGGCATCACCGCCTCGCAATTGGTTCCCGCCGCAAGCGTCAAGTTGGTGAAACTCCACAAAATCGCCGGCGGTGTGGTGACGCGCACGATAACCGTCCGCGTGGCGGTGTTGGTGTTGCCGTTGCCGTCGGTCGCCGTGTAGATCAACAGGTTGGTGCCCACGGCATTGGTGTTGACGGTGCCGCTACTGGTCACGGGCACGGTTCCGGCACAAAGGTCATACGCCGTCGCGCCCGGGTCAACAAACGGCTGGCCCAGTTCCACGAAAAACGGATTGGCGCCCAGCAAGGT
>JBEKMW010000099.1:0-17520 GCA_049523455.1 Verrucomicrobiota bacterium
AACAATCTGCAGATGTTCTACCGGGTATTTGAAACCCCGGCTCCATAGCCGGCAGACACATTTTGATCCTGCCAACCTAAACCCCTTTCTGCTTCGGCGGAAAGGGGTTCTTTGTTGCATGTAACCTTGGCCATGCACCAGATCGAAGCCGCGGCCAAACTGCTGGGCGTGGACCTGGCTGGCGACCTCAAGGACCGCCAACCGCAGGCCTTGTCCGACGCCAAGTTGCGTGAGGCCCAAGGACTGCTCCAAAACGTCCTCGGCGCGGCGCAAGTCAAGGGCCAGCCGCGCATCAGCAAGCACGTCACCGCAGCCATCAATCAAATCAGTACAGCCCTGTCCATTCGCTGAAAAAGACGTTGGCCTCCAGTCTCTTCCAGCGATTTCCAGCAAATTCCAGTCTGTTCCCGCCACGAGCTTCAACCGGATTGCGTCACATAGTTGTAACATAATTGTTGCAATTGGCAGCCCGTATGCTAATTTGCAGCCATGAGTGTGGTGATTTTTGCCCTGCCTTTTGTGGTGGCGCTGGTCTTTCTGGCTCTGACCGTCCGTAAGGAATTGCGTTAAGCCGGGTCTTTTGGTTCACGTCACCTCCTCCCGGCTCAAAAACGGGAGAACTTCAACCCCTATCGGCGACCGGTCATTTCGATATTTTCTGATTGTTGAATGTTTGGTTTCGTGGGAATACGGGATCGAACCGGAAACGGAACCCGCTTTCTCAATCTTCGCTGCTTGCCATGCCCTGGCAAGCTGTGGCTTAATGTAGCCCCGTGAATGTTGTTGGCATCATCCCCGCACGCTACGGCTCGACACGGTTCCCGGGTAAGGCGCTCACCCTCATCGCGGGCAAACCCCTCATCCAGCGCGTGGTGGAGCAGTGCCAAAAAGCAAAATCCCTGGCGGAAGTCATCGTGGCCACCGACGACCAGCGCATCGCCGCCGTGGCGGGAAAATTTTGCCGCGCCGAAATGACCCGCGCCGACCACGCCAGTGGCACGGACCGCATCGCCGAAATCGCCGGTAAAATTCCCTGTGACGCCGTGGTGAACATCCAAGGCGACGAGCCTATGATTGACCCGGCGGTGATTGACGCTGTCGCGGGCGCGCTGGCGCAAAACGAAATGTCCACCGCCGCCACGCGCATCAAGAATGACGGCGAACTCGACAATCCCAATGCGGTGAAAGTGGTTGTCAGTGCCGCGGGTCGCGCGTTATATTTTTCGCGGCGCACGATTCCGTATCTGCGCGAGGGGAGCGCACGCGCCTCGCGTGCTGTCGAAAGCGCCCCGCTTTCGACATTTTCGGTTCCCGAGGCGTCAACCTCCACCCACGAGGCGCGTGTGCTCCAGTTTCCTTTTTTGAAGCACATTGGCATTTATGGATACCGGCGCGAGACGCTCCTGCGGCTGGTGAGATTTCCCGTATCGCCGCTCGAAAACGCCGAAAAACTGGAACAATTGCGCGCGCTCGAAAGCGGCATCCCCATCGCCGTCGTGAAAGTGGATTACGACAGCGTCGGCGTGGACACGCCGGAAGATGTGAAACGTGTTGAGCAACTTCTGGCGAAGCGATTTAATCCGTGTCCATCCCTGTCCATTTGTGGTTAAAAATTAATTTGAAATGAAATACATCTTTGTCACCGGCGGCGTGGTGAGTTCCTTGGGCAAGGGCCTGACCGCCGCCGCGCTCGGCACCCTGCTCGAAAACCGCGGCCTCAAGGTCGTCCTCCAAAAGTTCGACCCGTACCTCAACGTGGACCCCGGAACCATGAACCCCTACCAGCACGGCGAGGTTTATGTGCTGGATGATGGCGCCGAAACGGACCTGGACCTGGGCCATTACGAGCGGTTCACCAACGTCAAACTCACCCGGCTCAACAATCTCACCAGCGGCCAGGTTTATCAGACCGTCCTCAACAACGAGCGCGAAGGCAAATATCTCGGCAAAACGGTGCAGGTCATCCCCCACGTCACCGACGAAATCAAAAACCGCATCCACGTGCTGGCCGAAAAATCCAGGGCGGACGTCGTCATCACTGAAATCGGCGGCACGACGGGCGACATCGAGGGTCTCCCGTTCCTCGAAGCCATCCGCGAGTTCGCGCTCGAAGTCGGTTTTCACAACGCCATTTTCGTGCATGTCACCTACGTGCCGTTCATCAAGGCGGCCGGCGAATTGAAGACCAAGCCGACGCAGCAATCGGTGGCCAAACTGCGCGAAATCGGCATCATGCCGCACCTGCTGGTCTGCCGTTGCGAACGGCCGCTGGACAAGGATTTGCGCCAGAAAATTTCCATGTTCTGCAACGTGCCGGTCGAGGCCGTCATCGAGGAAAAGGACGTGGACCATTCGATTTACGAAGTGCCGCTGATGCTCCAGCGGGAGCGCGCCGACGAACTGGTCTGCCAGTTGCTGGATTTGCAGGTGCCCGCGGCGAACATGACGCACTGGCAGGAAATCCTTCGCAAGCTCATCGCGCCGCAGCATCGCGTCCGCGTCGGCGTGGTGGGCAAATACATCGGCCTGCAGGACGCCTACAAGTCCGTTTACGAGGCCATCAGCCACGGTGGCGTCGCCAACGATTGCGGCGTGGAAATTGTGCAGGTGGACGCCGAGGAAATCGAGAAGCACGGCGCGGAAAAGATGTTGAAGGGGCTGGGCGGCATCCTGGTGCCCGGCGGATTTGGCGGACGCGGCATCGAAGGTAAAATTCTCGCCGCGCAATACGCCCGCGAACAAAAAATCCCCTACCTCGGCCTGTGCCTGGGCATGCAAATCGCCACCATCGAATTCGCGCGCAACGTTTTGAAGCTGAACAAGGCACACTCCACGGAATTTGATCCCGGCACGCCGCATCCGGTCATCGCCATGCTCGACGAGCAGAAGCGGGTGACGAAAAAGGGCGGCACCATGCGGCTGGGCGCGCAGCCGTGCCAGTTGGCGCTGGGCACCCGGGCAGCCGAGCTCTACGGCTCCTTTGTGGTCAACGAGCGCCACCGCCATCGCTACGAGTTCAACAACGCCTACCGCGACAAATTCGAGAAGGCCGGCTTTGTGTTCAGCGGCCTGTCGCCGGATGGCAAGCTGGTCGAAGTGATCGAACTGAAAGACCATCCGTTTTTTGTGGCGAGCCAGTTTCACCCGGAATTCTTGAGCAAGCCCCACCAGCCGCATCCGCTGTTCAAGGGTTTCATCGCCGCCGCGCACGCGAGAATCCACAAAAAGCCGCTGTGAATCGCCACCGATACACCTGATCACACGCACTTGGGCCGCTTCCTGAAGGATTTCCTCGATGTCGAGAATTTGATTCGAATCAACCGTCTCGACGTGCAATCCGAAAATATTCGCCAATTATTTGCAAAATATGGCACAATGGACTTGTATGAAAAAGTGTCCGCCGCACTCAACCGCGCCTGATGCGCTCCATGACGTTCCGGCGCTGGAATTTCCCGTTGCGCCGGACTTTGGTTCGCATCCACCACGTGTTGATCCGCAAATCATGCTTCAGCGCATCGCCGAGAATATGCCGTGGCGCAACAATCGCCCCGGAGAAAGCCAGCGCCGCGCCGCGGAAAAAATCCCGGTCGAATTCGTGCTTTGAAGCTGATGGCCCGTGACTTACCCCGAAGCCATCCAGTTCCTCTACGGCCTGCGTTTGTTCGGCGCCAAATTCGGGCTGGATAATACGTTCAAGCTGGCCGCGCTTGCAGGCGAGCCACAGAACAACCTGCGCTTCATCCACGTCGCCGGCACCAATGGCAAAGGCTCCACCTGCGCCATGCTCGAAAGTGTCTATCGCGCGGCCGGCTTGCGCGTGGGCTTGTTTACCTCGCCCCACCTGGTTTCGTTCCGCGAACGGATTCAAGTGGACCGCCAGTTGATTCCCAAAGCTGACGTTGTGCGTCTGGTCGGCGAATTACAGCCGCTGCTCAAACAATTTCCCCCTGGCCATCATCCGACGTTTTTTGAGGTGGTCACAGTGATGGCACTAAAATTCTTCGCGGAGCAGGAGTGCGACCTCGTGATTTGGGAAACTGGTTTGGGCGGACGGCTTGATGCCACGAACATCGTCACGCCGCTGGCCAGCGTCATCACCAACATCGCCTTCGACCACCAGCAGTGGCTCGGCGACACGCTCGCCAAAATCGCCGCCGAAAAGGCGGGCATTATCAAACCGGGTGTTCCCGTCGTAACAGCAACCGATGAACCGGAAGCGCTGGCGGTAATTGGCAAGACGGCGCAGGAACGGAATGCGCCCCTTATCACCGTAGGACAGGCGTCCCGCCTGTCTCCATTTGAAAGAACCAGGACGCCGGAGACGGGTGTGACACTTATCCTGCCCCTGATTGGCGAACATCAAAAAATCAACGCCGCCCTCGCATTGGCAACCGTCGCAATTTTGCAAAACCAGATCCCGGTTCCCGACGAAACAATTCGTGACGGATTGGCGCACGTCAGTTGGCTGGGGCGATTGCAATTGATTCAACGGCCCAACGGCCAAAAGGTCCTCCTGGACGGCGCGCACAATGCGGCGGGCGCCCGGGTTCTGCGCGCGGCGTTGGAACAGCTTTTCCCCGCCGCGGACAAAACGCTCGTGCTGGGCGTGTTTCAGGACAAAGACTGGCCGACGATGTGCGAATTGCTGGCGCCGTTGGCGGCGCGTATTCGCACGGTCCCCATCTCCAGTGAACGCTCGGCCGACGCCGGCGAGCTGGCCGCCGCCTGCCGGGCGGCCAACCCGGCCGCCGAAGTGGCCGCCTGTGATTCCCTGGATGGCGCGCTCAAACCATCCGCCGCCGACGATTTTGTCGTGGTGGCCGGTTCCCTCTATCTGGTGGGCGAGGCGCTGGAGTGGCTGGGGCATTCGCCGGCCGCCGGGGAACGCGAACTGAATGAGTGGCACCACGCTCCTCTGACACGGTGCGCTAATAGTATAAGTTAGAGGAAATTAAATCTTGCCATTTTTTGGTTATGCCTCTTGATTCTAAACCCTATTAGGCCAAGTATCTTAACGTCTATGGCTTACGCGAACGTGTCCGCGCCCCGGCGGGGCTTTGGCGAAACCACCCGGGGGGATGCGTGGTGGGCGCAGCCGTTGTGGGTCTTTCTCGGTTTCTCGGCCTTCATTGTTTATTCCACCTGGGCCGCGTTCCACCCGCTCCATGCCGGCCAGTGTGCGTATTGGTTCCACGGCAACGGCGCCGACTATCTCTCGCCGTTTTATTCGCCCGAGCTTTTCGGCAGCTCCCCGCATGTGCTGTTTGGGCCCAAACCGGACTGGTGGCCGGCGTGGCTGGCGTTTTCGCCGGCTTTTCTCGTCCTGTGGGCTCCGGCGGGCTTTCGCTTCACCTGCTATTATTATCGCGGCGCCTATTACAAATCGTTTTGGGCCGATCCGCCCAACTGTGCCGTCGGTGAACCGCGCAAAAGCTACCTGGGCGAACGCTACTTCCCGCTCGTCATCCAGAATATTCACCGCTACTTCATGTATCTGGCCGTCCTCTTCATTTTCATTCTGGCGTACGACGCCTGGGAGGCGATGTGGTTTTCCGGCGCCAACGGAGTCCACTTCGGCATCGGCGTGGGCACCCTGGTCCTCGTGCTGAACGTCGTCTTTCTTGCCTGTTACACTTTCGGCTGCCATTCCTTGCGGCATTTGGTCGGCGGATTCCTCGACGAACCGTCGAAGGTTTCCGCCTGCGCGAAGAGCTACAACTGCGTCAGTTGCCTCAACCGCCGCCACATGATGTGGGCCTGGATCAGCCTGTTCTGGGTCGGCTTTGCCGATGTTTACGTCCGCCTCTGCGCCATGGACATCTGGCATGATTGGCGAATTTTATGAGCATCCTTGAAGTACCAACGCTTTAACGCTTCAACGCTTCAACGACCACATGGCATCCTACGAACAATTCGAGCACGACGTTTTGGTCATCGGCGCCGGCGGCGCGGGCTTGCGCGCGGCAATTGAAGCATCCGCGGCGGGTGTGAAAGTTGGGCTGGTCTGCAAATCGCTGCTCGGCAAGGCCCACACCGTCATGGCCGAGGGCGGCATGGCCGCGGCCATGGGCAACGTGGATGATCGCGATAATTGGCGCGTGCATTTTGCCGATACCATGCGCGGCGGCCAATACGTCAACAACTGGCGCATGGCCGAACTGCACGCCAAGGAAGCGCCGGCCCGCGTGCATGAGCTGGAAGCCTGGGGCGCGGTTTTCGACCGCACGCCGGATGGCCGGATCCTGCAACGCAATTTCGGCGGCCATCGCTATCCGCGGCTGGCTCACGTGGGCGACCGCACGGGCTTGGAGCTCATCCGTACCCTCCAGGACCACGGCATTCATCAGGGCATCCAGGTCTTCATGGAGCATACCATCGTAACGCTCCTCAAGGACGGCGACCGGGTGGTGGGCGCATTCGGCTACGACCGCGAGCGCGGACGCTTCAAGGTTTTCAAAGCCAAAGCCGTGGTCATCGCCACCGGCGGCATCGGTCGGGCCTATAAAATTACCAGTAATTCCTGGGAATACACCGGCGACGGCCAATCGCTGGCCTATCAGGCCGGCGCGGAGTTGATGGATATGGAGTTCGTGCAGTTCCATCCCACGGGCATGATCTGGCCGCCGAGCGTAATGGGCCTCCTGGTCACCGAAGCCGTGCGCGGCGAAGGTGGCGTATTGCGGAACAAGGAAGGCAAGCGGTTCATGTTCGACGATATTCCGGAAAATTACCGGTCGCAAACCGCGACCGATCCCGAGGAAGGTTGGCGCTATACGCAAGGCGACAAAAACGCCAGGCGCCCGCCGGAGTTGCTGACCCGCGACCACGTGGCCCGCTGCATCAACCGCGAAGTGAAGGCCGGCCGCGGCAGCCCGCATGGCGGTGTCTTCCTCGACATCGCCTGGATTAAGGAGAAACTTCCGAACGCCGCCGAGCACATCAAACGCAAGCTCCCCAGCATGTACCACCAGTTCAAGCAACTGGCCGACCTGGACATCACGCAGGAGCCCATGGAAATCGGCCCCACGACCCATTACATCATGGGTGGCGTTCGCGTGAATGGCGACAGCCAGATGTCCACCGTGCCTGGCCTGTTTGCCGCCGGCGAAGCCGCCGCGGGCTTGCACGGGGCGAACCGGTTGGGCGGGAATTCACTCTCCGACCTGATCGTCTTCGGCAAACGCGCCGGTGAATTCGCCGCGAAATTTGCCCGCGAACACGGCACGGGCCAGGTCAATGACGCGCAGGTCGAGCTAGCCGCGCGCCAGGCGCTGGAGCCTTTTGAGCGCGGCGCCCAAGCCGGCGGCAGCGCCGAAGGACCGTATCAGGTGCAGCATGATTTGCAGGATATGATGCAAGACCTCGTCGGCATTGTTCGGCGCCAGGAGGAAATGGTGCGCGCGCTCGACGGGATCGCCAAACTTTCGGAGCGCGCCGGGCGCGTCGCCGTTTATGGCCACCGCGAGTACAATCCCGGCTGGCACACCGCCTTGGACTTGAAAAACCTGCTCACGGTGTCCGAAGCCATCACCCGCTCGGCCATCGAACGCAAGGAAAGCCGCGGCGGCCATTTCCGCGAGGATTTTCCAAACAAAGACGCCGGCCTCGGCCAGGTGAACATCATCGCAAGGAAGAATCCTGACGGCACCATGAACGTCCGGCGCGAGCCCATTCCGCCCATGCCGCAGGAATTGAAACAGGTGATTGAGGAAATGAAATAGCAGAATGCAAGTAACTTTCAAAATCTGGCGCGGCGACGTCAACGGTGGGAAGCTGGTGGATTATACCACCGAGATTTCCGAAGGCATGGTCGTGCTGGACGCCGTCCATAAAATTCAAGCCACCCAGGCCAACGACCTCGCTTGCCGGTGGAATTGCAAGGCCGGCAAGTGCGGTTCCTGCTCGGCCGAAATCAACGGCATCCCCCGGCTCATGTGCATGACCCGCATGAACACCCTGCCGGCCGACAAGCCCGTCACCATTCAACCCATGCGCACCTTCCCCAGCGTCCGCGATCTGGCCACGGACGTTTCCTGGAATTTTCGCGTCAAACCGAAAATCAAGCCGTTCAAGCCGCGCGCACCCGACGCCCCGGACGGCACCTGGCGCATGTCGCAGGCGGACGTGGACCGCGTGCAGGAATTCCGCAAGTGCATCGAATGTTTCCTCTGCCAGGACGTCTGCCACGTGCTGCGTGATCACCACAAGCACGACGAATTCATCGGCCCGCGCTTCCTGGTTTACACCGCGGCGCTCGAAATGCACCCGTTGGACACCGAGGATCGCCTGGCGGAATTGAAGCAGGCACATGGCGTGGGCTTCTGCAACATTACCAAGTGCTGCACCAAGGTCTGCCCGGAAAATATCACCATTACCGACAACGCCATCATCCCGCTCAAGGAACGCGTCGTGGACGATTTCTATGATCCGCTCGGCTGGCTATGGAAAAAGCTGCGGCCCCAGCCGCGCTAGCATCCGGTTTATGCCGTTTATTCGCGAGGATTTTTTGCTGGACACCAAAACCGCCCGCCGGCTCTACCACCAATTTGCCGAAGCCGAACCGATTTTCGATTATCACTGCCACCTGTCCCCGCGCGACATCGCGCTCAATCGTCAGTTCCAGAACCTGTTTGAAATCTGGCTCGAGGGCGACCATTACAAATGGCGCGCCATGCGGACCAACGGGGTGGCGGAACGCTTTTGCACGGGCGACGCCGCGCCTTTTGACAAATTCCAGGCTTGGGCTGCCACCGTGCCGCACACGCTGCGCAATCCGCTCTATCATTGGACCCATCTGGAACTGAAACGCTATTTCGGCATCAACGATTTGCTCAACGGGCAGACCGCTGACAAAATCTGGAAGCAGGCCGGCCGAAAACTGGCCACGCCGGCGTTTTCTACGCAGGGCATTCTCAAAAAATTCAACGTCAAAGTGGTTTGCACCACGGACGACCCGGTGGACAACCTGGAGCATCATCGCGCTTTTGCCGCCCAAGGCCATCCCACGAAGATGCTGCCCGCCTTCCGGCCCGACCAGGCGCTGACCATGGACCAACCCGCCGCTTTCAACGCGTGGGTGGACAGGCTCGCCGCCGCCGCTAACGTGGATATCAACAACTTCGGCGCCTTCCAGACCGCGTTGAAAAAGCGCCACGACTTCTTCCATTCGCACAACTGCCGTCTGGCTGACCACGGCCTCAACCATTGTTTTGCGGACGTTTGCTCCGAGCCCGCCGCTGCCGCTGTTTTCGACCAGGCACGCCGCGGCCAGGCGGTATCGCCGGCCGAGCACGCCCGGTTTGCGGCGTTCCTGATGCTGTTTTTCGGCCAACTGCACGCCGCCCGGGGCTGGACCATGCAGCTCCATCTCGGTGCCATCCGTAATGCCAACCGCCGCCTCCTGAAACAAATCGGCCCGGATACGGGTTTTGATTCCATCGCCGACGATCCCCAATGCCGGCCGCTGGCGGCCTTCCTGGACCGGCTCGACCAGGATAACGCCCTGCCCAAGACCATCATTTACAATCTCAATCCGGCGGACAATTACGCCTTTGCCGCCATGATCGGCAACTTTCAGGACGGCACGCTGCCCGGCAAAATCCAGTTCGGCGCCGCCTGGTGGTTCCTGGATCAAAAGGAGGGCATCGAATGGCAATTGAACGCGCTGTCGAACCTCGGCCTGCTTTCACGGTTCGTCGGCATGATCACCGACTCCCGCTCCTTCATGTCCTATTGCCGCCATGAGTACTTCCGCCGCACCCTCTGCCAGCTCATCGGCCGCGACATGGAAAACGGCGGGATTCCCAACGACGATAAACTGGTCGGACCGATGATCAAAAATATCTGCTATGCCAACGCCCGGAATTATCTGGCCTTCCCGGGCATGACCGATGACGCGCCGGCCAAAAAGAGCCCACGCGCGTGATTTACGGGAGGTGTCATCCCGGGCACCAGGTGAATTATTGATCGGCTTTGAAATCCGCTTGTCTTGCTTCACCGGCAACCTAGAATCCACTGGCCAATTCGAATATGACCAGTTCGACACCACCTTCCCCCGCGCGTCCCTTGTCCCTGTTATCGGTCATTATCCCGGCGCGCGACGAGGCCGGCTGCATCGGTTCCACCATCGAACACCTGCATTTGGAACTGCGCCTCCATAATATCCCGCACGAAATCGTCGCCGTGGACGACGGCAGCACGGACGGCACCTGGGATTTGCTCACGCGGCTCCGGGCCAATGTGCCCGAATTGGCGCCGGTGAAAAACGAGGGCGCGCACGGCTTTGGCCGCGCCGTCATCTGCGGTTTGGACCACATGAAAGGCGATGCCGCGGTCATCATGATGGCCGATGAGTCGGATGACTCCCGGGACGTGGCGCGCTACTGGCACGAGTTGAACCAGGGATGGGACTGCGTGTTCGGCAGTCGTTTCGTAAAGGGCGGCGGCGTGATTGATTATCCGCGCTTTAAGCTCACGCTTAACCGGCTGGCCAATTTCTTCATCCGTGTCCTGTTCCGCATTAAATTGAACGACACCACCAACGCCTTTAAAGCCTACCGGCGCGAGGCCATTGACGGCTGCCGGCCTTTGATTTCACCCCATTTCAATCTCACCGTTGAACTGCCCCTCAAGGCCGTGGTCCGCGGGTTTAGCTGGACGGTGATGCCGATCACCTGGCGCAACCGGCACGCCGGCGTGGCCAAATTCAAGATCAAAGAGATGGGCAGCCGCTACCTCTTCATTTGCCTCTACGTCTGGCTGGAAAAATACTTCAGCCGCGGCGATTACCGGAAATCCAACTGACCCTGGCCGTAATGATGCAGTAGGACAGGCGTCGCGCCTGTCTCCATCTCGAAATGCTTCATTCACTGGCGGAGGAAGGTAACGGGTGTCGGGTGGCGGGTGGCGCGGCGAACCAGCAGACTCAACCAGCCAACGGCAGGCCCCACGCCCCGCGCTCCACGGCCAATCAGGACATCACCTAAACGGCTTGCAAATCCTTGGAGAAGGAGCAAAGTCAACAAAATGCCTGCGCCGGTCGTGGGCAAGATATCAAATGGGAAATGCCGGCTAAAAACGCGTGATGGGGTCAAATTCCACGGCCCCGACCATTTTCGCAAGTTTAGATTGTTCAAAACCGGAAGGGAAGGGATGTGAAACCGAGGGTACATATCCGTGCGTGGCTCGTCCTTGCTGCCACGGGATTGGTTCTGACCGCGGCGCGGCTGACCGCACAGACGCTTGCCGTTCTTCACGCGTTTACCCCCGACAACGCGATGACCATGAATTTGGACGGCGCCTATCCGGAGGCGGGTCTGGTGCTCTCCAGCAATACGCTTTACGGAACGGCAAACGTCGGCGGCTCCAACAACCTCGGCACCGTCTTTTCCGTCGCCACGGACGGCTCCGGTTTTACCGTGCTTCATGCGTTCGCCGGAACCAATGTTGTCAACGTGGAGGGAGCGCATCCGGTTGGAACGCTGGTCTGGTCGGGTAATACCCTTTACGGGGCGGCGAGCGAAGGCGGCACCAACGGCTTTGGCACGCTGTTTTCCATCGCTGCGGACGGCTCGGCTTTCACCGTGCTTCATACCTTTGCCACAAATCTTCCTGACGCAAGTAATCATTCCGTGGAAACCAACGCAGACGGTTCCTATCCAAACAGCCTGGTCTTGTCCGCCGCCGGCACGCTTTACGGGACGGCCAGCCAGGGCGGCTCGAACGGTTGGGGCACTTTGTTTGCCATGAACACCAACGGATCCGATTTCTCCGTCCTGCATATCTTCAAGCCCAAAGACGGCGAATATCCCCAGGGCGGATTGCTGTTGTCCGGCGATACACTTTATGGAACGGCCAGGGAAGGCGGCACGAACGGTTACGGCACGATTTTTTCCTGCAACCTCACTGACGGAACGTTTACCAACCTTCACACTTTCAGCCAGACGGCCAACGGCACCAACGCGGATGGGGCGTATCCGGAAGGCGGTTTGGCTGTCTCGGGTAATACGCTTTACGGAACGGCGAGCGAAGGCGGCACCAACGGCAACGGCGTCATTTATTCAATCGGCACCAACGGCGCGAATTTCACCATCCTCTACACCTTCTCGGCCGCTTCTGCCGGAAATGAAACGAATCCCGATGGCGCGCAGCCCGAGGGCGCTTTGTTGCTGGCCGGCAACATCCTTTATGGCACGGCCACTGTCGGCGGCAATAACTGGGGCACGATTTTTTCCGTCAATACCAACGGTTCCGGTTTCACCACGCTTTACACCTTCCCGCCCCTGCAATTCGCCACCAACTACGACGGCGCCGAGCCTGAAACCGGCGTCATCCTGTGCGGCGCCACCCTGTTTGGCACGGCGCATTACGGCGGCAACGCCTTCGGCACCGTCTTCGCCCTGCCCATCGTGCCCGCCATTTCCAGTTTCAGTCTCGCGGGAACCAATCTGACGCTGAACGTGGAAAATGGCGTGGCGGGCGAAACCTGTTCGGTCGTGGCCGCGGCAAATGTGTCGCTGCCGTTGAGTCAATGGACCCCGGTGGCAACCAACGGCCTCACCGCCGGCGGGAGTTTCACGCTCACAGCCACCAACGCCGTGAATCCCTCCGCGCCCTGGCAATTTTATTCCGTCCGGATGCAATGAGCCGCTTGCGCCGCGGCCAATGCACATCCGATAACGGAGATTTTGCTTCTGTTTCCTCCGGTTCGGTTCTGTCCGGTTCCGTCTCCGGCCGGGTATTATTTTGCCGGTTCCGCCTGCGCGGCGCGGATTTGCCGCAAACCAAGCTGGACGAAACTCAGAATCGCCACCCAGGCGACGAAACTCAGGAAGATGTATTTGGCGTACAGCGGCAGTGACAGGGGTGAATCCCAGAGCGCGTGCATGGCGGCGCACAATCCAAAAACACGCAAAAAGCGGATGTCCTGCAACATCGTCCATTCAAACTTTTTGTCGCCCCGCACGCGCCAGAGGGCCGCGCCTTCCAAGGCGCACCATAACACGTGGCCGCCGAAGATGCACAACCCGGCGCGGGTGGCAATGGTGCCCAGCCCGTAATCAAAAGCGTAACCCGCCGATTCAAAACCGGCGAAACCCGCGCCCACCGCGGCGCCGAAGAGCATGCCGTTCAGCAGCCAGCGGTATTTCAATTTGTTCACCACCAGCAGCAGCGCCGCCACTTTGCCCGCTTCTTCCATCACCCCCACGACCATCGCCCCCACCCAGGACTCATTGGGATTGGCCCACGTCAACAGAAACAGCGCCGCGATCACCGACAGGATGCCGCCGAGAAAAAGCATATTCAAAATCTGGTACAAGGGCACGTTGCGCGGCACGTTCACCTCGAAGAAAAAAATCAGCAGCGAAAAGGGCATGGCAAATCCGCCCACCGTCAACAAACCCGGCAGCATTTTATCATTGTTGAAATTCTGACAGGCGAAGAGCAGCCCCACATAAACCAGGGCCAGGAGCGTAAAGATTTTTACAAACAACCACGGCTTCGGCCAGCCCGTGTCCACCTCCGTCAACCGCGGCGTGGTCGTGGCCGTGCCCGCCGCGAAATAATCCTCCATCTCCTCATCCGTTCGTTTCCGCCAGACTTCCGAGAACATCGCCGCCAGGCTGAAGCCCTCGATCTTTTCCGCGCCCGCCACTTCGCTGATTTTGTCGCCCAGATTTCCCAGAAATGAGGAAACGCCGCCGGCGGACGCCGCCGCTTCGAGCTGCCAGAGCGAGCGCCCGGCGCGCAACTGCTGTCGCCCCGCCATCGTGCCCTGCTCCAGTTTTTGTCCGTCCAGGAAGACCGGGTTGCCGCTGGTCGCCGTGAAGAAAATTTTGCCGTCCTTGAGTTCCAGGCTCACATGCCGCACGCCCACCTCCGGGTCGTCGCTCGCCAATTCGCACCCGCTGGACCGTCCGAGCCAGGCGGTTTGGCCGGCCACCGCGATGCGCTTGCCGGCATCCGGCCCGGCCACGCACACCAGCAGTTGCGCAGGTTGGGCTGAACCCTCGCTCATGGCGGCAGTATTGCCCGGAGGATTTTCCCCGTCAACCACCCGCTGCCCGAAAATTCCTGTGATCACCGTCCGCGTAGGACAGGCGTCCACCCTCCGCAGTAGTCTGCTACGGAGGACGGGTCGCGCCTGTCTCTGACTTTTAGCGGGGGCGCAACACAATGACAGAAATATAGAGGCAGAAACATTTTCCTGCCTCCATTTTTCTGACATCAACAACGGAGTTATTTACCAGGTCATCCAGGTTGTCCTCCCTCACCCCGGCCCTCCCCAAGGAGAGGGGGAATAATCGTCAGCCGGTCGGCGAGCCGTTGGTCTCTGGTATTTCGGAGATGGTGCGGCTGCTGTTCCCTCTCCCCGAGGGAGAGGGTCAGGGTAAGGGGAAACGATTTGGTATTGCGGAAAATAAAAACCCGGCGTCGCGTGGTTCTGAATGGCGCGGAGCGCGGGTCTGCGACCCGCAGCGCGTGGAAAGTGATAAACGGATGGCAAATTCCCGTGCACCTGACGTATGCCGCTCTGCTGCGGCTCACAGAGCCGCGCTCCACCCCGGTAAGCGCCATCCGTGATGGAATCGCCAATGCGGGATTTCTGGCCTTTGAGCTGGAACCATCGCGTTGCTTATTCCACCCGCCCCACGCCGCGGTGACGAAAAACCCATCCCAAAATGCTTCCGCCGGCCAGGAACACCGTATCAGTACCGCGAAGTCTCCACACCACCAACCCCAAGCCGGATGTGATAATCAACGCCAAGGAGGAGGGCTCGGGAACATTGGCAATCTCCACCTCTCCGTTGCCGCTGTTTTCACCGCCAATCAAAATCTGGGCGGTCGCCGAGACATCCAGGTAAGAACCGCCACCGCCGCCGCCGGTGACATGGGTGCCGTCACCTCCGCCTCCACCCGAATAGCCGCCGCCGCCGCCGCCGGCAGTGTCGCCGCCACCGCCGCCGCCGCCGAAGCCGCCATCAATAGTGTTGAGCGAGCCTGCACCACCCGTGAAGGTAAAAGCAGCATTACCTCCACCGCCCGAATCATAACCAGCGCCATTACCGCCATTGCCGGTAAAGCCGCCGCCGCCCCCGCCGGAGAGGGGGCAGGTGCCACCGCCGCCGCCGCCGCCGCTCGTCCCACCACCGCCAGCGTACCCAATATACTGACTGGGAGGGGCGAAGCCATTTTCACCTGCCGTGCCGGTTTGGCCGGGTCCTCCGTTGTACGGGTAGTAGTACTCTTCCCAGGCTGCGCCGCCCCCGCCACCGGCGATGACCAGCGGCGAAAGCCCGGTCGTGTAAACGAAGCTGCCGCCGCCGCCGCCGCTGCCGTAATTGTCGGTGACGCCGGAGCCGCCTTGGCCCCCCACGACGATGTTTAACACCTCGCCCGCAGTCAGACTAAAATCGCCCCCAACCTCCGCGCCGTACCCGCCAGTTGTACCGCTGCCGCGACCGCCCTGTGCACCAAAGGCAGTGATGGCGTAAACACCGGTCGTCGGTACGTCCCATGTGCTCACCGTGCCGGTGTAGGAAAAGACAGTGCTCTGCGCCTTCGCGGAAACAATCGCGAGGGACAATGCGCCAAAAACTGCCAGTGATTTTAGTCGGGATTTCCCAATTGTTTGGTTGTTCATGGCATTAAACCGCGATTTCCCTTTGGATTCCTGCCCAGGGCCCGCCTGGGGGTTTTTCCGCCATTGTCTTCCCCCTCAGAATAAGGTCAAATGTTTTTTAATCCATCATTTTCAGTTGCAGTAATTATTGCTATTAAAAACGGTTGTGCCGACGATTTTATCCGCATTCCGCATTCCGCACTGTTTTCCAACTTCCGCCTTCGGCCATTTGCCTTAGCCTTCTCACGATGCTGTCGCCGAGGCGGGACTTTTGGCCTTTGAGGTGCCTGCCCCGACATGAAGGAAACGAAGGTGAGCGGGGACGCAAAACAATGGCAGAAATATGGAGGCAGAAACATTTTCCTGCCTCCATTTTTCTGACATCGCGTTGCGCCTTCCCACCCTTTGCGCCTTTGCGTTGAACAGGTCATCACGGCAATTTCCACACGCCGCGCTCCACGTGCAGCAATAATCCCGCATCGCGCAACACCTGCAACTGCTGCCGGATCTTGTCGCGCACGTGCCGGTTGTCCGGGTGGAGCTTTTCCAATTCGCGGGCGAAGGCGTAAACGTCTGCGGTGGCGAATTCGTTAGTAGGAGACGACGTAAGGAGTCTCTGTTCAACCTCGCTTCCTTCAAACGGAGTCTCGTCACCGGCCTTCGCTGAGCAGCTATGGCCCGGCAGACCTCGTCTCCTACTTTCCACCAAACGCCGGACGGCAGTGAGGACGTCCAGCGTCCAGCCGCGTTGGGTCACGGCAATGTCCTGGAGCGGTTTGACGCGCCGGAATTGCTCGCGCACTTCCGTTGCCGGTAAAATCGCGCTTTCGGCCACGACTGAAATGCGAGCCTCTACCGGCACGCGCGACAGGTCAAAATTGCAGCCCACCCAGCCGGCTCGCCGCGCCGTGGGCGAGAGCGGCTTGCGTTTGATGATGGCCGACGGTGGAAACGCAAAATGCGGCACCAGCAGCAGATTGCGCACGCTCCAGGTCGCCAAATCGTAATGCATGAAGTAAAAACTTGGCATTTCGTCATGCCGGATGGCCTCCATCATGGCCCGGTAAGCGCCATCGGTGATGGAGGCCCCGATGGCGGATTTTTGACCCTTCAATTGGAACCAAAACTGGCAGTCTGGACAGCGGAAATCACTGGCTTTTGTGTTTTGGCGTAAACGATTCAGTTTAGGGGAGTTACAATTTGGGCAATAAAAATTCTGCTCACCCCAGGACTCCGTGACAACCCGCGCCCGTTGTGCGCCGCTGTGATACGCGGCAGCCAATTCGCCGGCCATGGAAAGACTCACCCGCTGATTTGATCACGACGGCCGGGCAAATTCAAGCCGCACAGCAGTTGACGCGTGATCTCGCATTTGATCTAATCCAACAATGACTTGGCAAGAAAGCGTTGGGAAAGCGATTCAACGGCATGCTGCTCGAACCGGAAATCCACTCTTCACGCGGCGGCAATTGATGGATTCAGGAATCAGGCAGATTGTTGCAGAAACGGCATCCACTGGTGAAACACCGGAGCAGACTTTGAGTCGTGTTCTTCAGGAGTTGCGCGACCAAGGAATGATAAAGTTCGAATCGCCTGGCGTCTATAGACTGCTCAAACTTATCGCAAAAGCATATCCACGCAAAAACTTCTTCGTACAAATGTTTACGAAAGACATCTCTTTGGAAGACTGCGTTTTGGATTTGATTGATAACTCTGTCGATGGATTCATTAAAAGTCGCGATCTTCGTTTGTCCGAAATCGCAAGTGGAATATGGGAAAAGGGGTCTGTAGCACAATTTGTGGGTGATTTCTTGGGTAATTCTTCTTTGGACATCAGGGGCGCGCCTATGGGCGGGGGCGAGCGAGTCCGTTACGCGTGGCGACCGGCGGCGACGCGA
>JBEKMW010000100.1:0-17385 GCA_049523455.1 Verrucomicrobiota bacterium
AACTGCAGTACTGAGCTTGCGTTGCGCTCTGCTTTCCGCCGGCGGTTGGGATTACCTGTGGAATCAACCGATGCCCAAAGCCGCTTGACCACCTTGCCTGTAACTTTCCTGCAACGCACCCCCATCGGACCATCGGACCATCGGACAGACGAATTATCTTCAGGTTTACAATTATGGCACTTTGGTGTACACGGGACCGGTCAACGTGTGGTTGACCCTCCAACGGATCCGCCTGGGCTACTGGATGCCCACCGAAACGGATGACGGCGGTTTTTTTAATTTCGATGATGCCGGTGAGTTGCCCAACATCCCGCGCATGGGAAACAATTACTATATGGAGTTCGTGGTGTGGCCGTTTATTGACCTCACCAATGCGACGTATAACACCAGCGAGGAAGCCTACGGTGTAGTGGCCTATCCCGGGCCGATGCGGCTGCTAATCGGGCTTGGCGGCGAAGTCTGGTTTACCGGCGATCATTACGGGGAGGACGGCTTGCAGTTGAATGCGGAAAACGTAAACCCTCCACCGCCATCCGGCGTCTTCCAAGTGACCAGCATCGTTGTGCAAGGGACCAACACTTTCCTGACGTGGAACACCATTGGCGGGCAGACGAATTACGTGCAGGCTGCGGGAGGATTATCCAAGAACTTCATGGACATCAGCCCGGCCATCGTCGGGGGCGGAGGGGATCTCACCAACGCCAGCCACATTGATGCCGGCGGCGCCACGAATTTCCCGAGCAGGTTTTATCGCGTGCTCCTCGTGCAGTAAGGGTGGATACAGCACCTTCAATCCCCTCGCGCTTGGCCCGCTTGATTTCTGCGATGACCAAGCGCCGCGCTTCGTCGAGGCTGGGCCGCCCGGCCTCGACGTTGAAGGTCTTAAGCGCGCTCATGTTCTGTCAATCATGTTGTCTGGCATCCGCGGCGCGTGCAATCGCGTTTTCCGGCGTTCTTGCAACGTCCCGCTGACCCCCGCTTGGTCGCTCGCTAATCGCGTGGCAAGTGGCCGGCCAAGAGTTCCTCCTCGTCGTCGTCCGCGTAATCGTAATCGGTATTTTCGAGGACGAGAACCGGCCGTCGCTCCGAAGCTATGGGCCGGCTGGCGAAGAGGAGGACGAAGACGATAGGAAAGCTATTTCTGTGACACCACACCAGCCTGACAACGCCAAGCAGCCTGTCAATCCTTCGCGCAAATGGCCTGCACCATCGCGCGGAAGTTCTCCATCGGCGTGTCGAGCTGGACATGATGGGTGGGGCCGATGATGAGGCCGCCTCTTTTGCCCAGCATGTTCAGGCGGGACCGGACCTCGTTGCCCACGTCGGCAGGAGTGCCGAAGGGCAGCGTGTGCTGCTCGTCTATGGAGCCCCAAAAACAGAGCTGGCCGCCGTATTGGCGCTTGAGGCGCGCGGGGTCCATGCAGGCGGGCTGAATCGGGTTCAGCACGTCCAGCCCGATCTCGATCAGGTCGGGAATGATGGGGTCAATCACGCCATCCGAATGGTAGGCGATTTTCACGCGCGGATTGACGCGTTTGAGCTCGGCAAAGAACTGCGCCATGCGTGGCTTAAAAATCTTCCGCCACATGGCGGGCGACAGAATCATGGCCGATTGCGCGCCGATGTCGTCACCGGTCCAGATCATGTCCACGCCGATTTCGACCAGGCGCTTGGCTGCCGCCAGGTGATATTGAAACGGTATATCCAGAATCGCGCCGGCCAGTTCGGGATGCTCGACGAAATCCATCATCAATCGTTCCAGCCCTCGCAAGGCCCAGGCGGTCTCGAAGATGGTCGTGACGGTGACGCCGACGATGAAATAATCGCGCCCGTATTCGCGGACCAGGCGTTGCGCGTCGTGGTAGAGCGCCGGCCGGTGCGGGTCGGGGGCCCGGTAGCGGGTGATGGCGTCGTCCTCCGCCAAGGGATGGCTGGCGACCTCGGTGTAGTGGCCCATGCCGAAAGGCGTTTGATATTCGGAGACTTTCCAGCCGACGCCCCATTCATCTACGTATGGGTGATCGGCTTGGTAATACGAATCGGCCCAGCCGACGCTCGTGAGCAGCAGGTCCTCGTCGAGGGCGCGTTCGAGTTGATACGTGTTACCGCCACCGTGCGGATTGTGGCCGCCGGCAGCCTCGAGCTTCAATTCCCGCCGGAGCCGGGTGGCGAATTCCGGGGTAAAACTGATCTGCATGGGGCAGCGGTCGGGTTGCTCGCGGCTCAGCGCGATCAGGACTCGCTCTCGATGGGTCATCATAAGGGTGTCACCAAAACACGATGTTGAGCACGATCACCGCCGCCAACACCGCCGCGCCCAGCACGGCCGGCTGCTGATACCAGCGCAGTTCGGGATGGCGTTCTTTCGGCGTGAGCGCATAGACCAACCCGCGCAGTTCCGCGTCCGTCTTCCCCTGCCGCGTGAGCAACGAAATAACGATGGTCGCCCCGAAGCAAACGGACCAGGCCCATACCGCCGTCCAGAAGTTCTGCGCCATCTCGCTATGGTAAGTGTGGAGGACGTGCCCCGTCCATCCGCCTTTGAGCCAGGTGACCGCGCCTTGCGGGATGGTCAGGCCGTGGTGGAGCATCGCCGCCGCGGTTCCGCACAGCAGTCCGAAAAACGCGCCCTGGCCGGTTGCGCGCCGCCAGAACATCCCCAGCAGAAAAGTGGCGAACAGCGGCGCGTTCACAAAGGCGAACACCAATTG
The DNA here is from genome assembly GCA_049523455.1 of Verrucomicrobiota bacterium. Taxonomy (GTDB): domain Bacteria; phylum Verrucomicrobiota; class Verrucomicrobiia; order Limisphaerales; family UBA11358; genus UBA11358. Next base: position 2,712 of record JBEKMW010000100.1, read on the forward strand.
GAGCATGTCCATGATATTGTTGAACCGGGTGGCCGCGTACGCTGCGCCGATGCTCAACAAGATGCCGCCCACCGTCGAGCAATGGCCCATCCACAGGTAGTGGCGGTCGCTCTGGCCGGGGCGGAGGTAGCTCTGGTAAATGTCGTAAGTCCACACCGTGTTGAAGGCCGTGACATTGCCAGCCATGCCGGACATGAAGGATGCCATCAAGGCGGTCAGCCCCACTCCCAGCAGGCCGTTGGGAAAGAAATGCATGAGCATCAGCGGCGTGGCCATGTTGTAGTCGGGCGAGCCGTCCGCCGACTTGGGGAGGAAGCCGCCGGACTGGTTGAGGCTGATGGCGATCATGCCCGGCAGAACCACCAGCGCCGGAAAGAGCATCTTGGGAATGGCGGCAATCAGCGGCGTGCGCCGGGCGGCAGACATCGAGTTGGCCGCCATGGCGCGCTGGACCACCAGAAAATCCGTGCACCAGTAGCCGAAGCCGAGCACAAAGCCCAGGCCCAGCACCATGCCCATCCATTCCACTCCCATCGGATTGGCTTCGGGGGATTTGAGCGGTGTCCAGATTGTCGTCAGCGCATCGGGCGCAAACCCCTGGCTGACGGCTACCTGGCTCAGTTTGAGCTTCAAGCCTTCCCACCCGCCGACGCTCTTGAGTCCCAGCCAAGTCAGCGGAATGAAGCCGGCCACGATGAGAAAGAACTGAAGCACCTCGTTGTAGATGGCCGAAGTGAGGCCGCCCAAAAAGATGTAGGCCAGCACAATGCCCGCCGAGAACCAGATGCAAGCGCTAAAAGGCCAGCCCAAGAGCAGCGCCATGAGCTTTGCCAGCGCGTACATGGAAATGCCGGACGAAAGCACGGTCATTCCGGCGAACGTGATGGCATTCAGGCCGCGGGTTTTCTCATCAAAGCGGAGTTTGAGGTATTCGGGCACCGAGCGCGCCTTGGAGCCGTAATAGAACGGCATCATGAACACGCCCACAAACACCATCGCCGCAACGGCCGGCAGCCAGTAGAAGTGGCAGGTGAGCATTCCATATTTGGCGCCGCATGCGCCCATGCCGATCACCTCCTGTGCGCCCAAGTTGGCCGAGAGAAAGGCCAGCCCGGCTATCCAGGCGGGTATCTTCCGCCCGGAGGTGAGAAAATCGGTGCCGGTCCGGACATATCGGCGGAGCCTCCAGCCGATGCCAAGCACGAACAGCAAATAGACGACCAGGATGGCATAGTCTATGGCTTTGAGCTGAATGAGCCTGGCGGGCATGGGTTTAATCGCCCTTCGCTTGCAAAGCCGGCTCCACCAACTCCACCTGCGCCGAGCCGGCCACAACGCCGCCTTTGGCGATGGGACGATCCGAGATGGCGCGCGTCATCTGAAAGAAACCCTCGGCGCCATCATTGACGTAATCCGCCACCAACAGGTGGGCGCGGCCTCCGTCCATCCAAGCATGGGCATGGCGATCGGCGGCAGCGACCGCCCGAAGGCCAATGCCGTCGCCGTCGGTCAGTTGGGCCAGGAAAATATTGCACTTGGTCGAGCGGAAATCGTTGCAGCCGTATTCGTTTTGGTCCTCGGCCCAGGGCCAGGTGGGCTGCGTTCGCGGACCGGCCAAGCCGCAGGCGGGATGGCCCGGGAAGGCCTTGGCGGTGCCAGTGAGCCGGCCAATATGATCCTCGGGATACCACGACCATTGGCCGCGTCGGTGCCAGGAAAGGGTCTGGCAGTTCCCCGGCAGCGTAAAGGTGATGCCGGTTTGGCGCGGGTTGAGCCCGTCCTTCAGCGTGAATCTCCACGACACTTGCACACGGCCCGTGCCGTCAATGGCCATTTCATAGCCGCCATCGGCCCCGCTATAGGCGCCCGCCACATTCACCGTCACCATCTGTCCCGTTTGCGCCGCGGTCACGCTGGACGCAGTCCAGTTGGTGCACAGGCCCCACAAGGGCGCAAAGCTCGGCTCGCGCCCGGTCATCTGCGTGCCACCGCCTTCTTTGTCGAGCGGGACCAAGGTCAGACATGGGCCTTCCAGCGCCAGTTCATGCCGCCCGGCGTATCCCTGGCGTAACTGGCCGGTGACGGCGTCGAGCACATAACGGAAGCCGCTGCCCCGGATGGCAATGGTCGTTGTGTCCTTTACGAGTTCTACCGGACCCGCCTTGCGCAGAGGCGGAGGCACCGCGTCCTTCTCGCCGCCCAGCACAAAGTCATACGCATCCACAAGGAAACCGCGCGGGCCGATGACACGAATTTCCAACGCCTTCCCCAGCAGGTCGCGTGTGGCAGGGATCGTCAGGACGCCTGTCTTGCCGGGTTCGGCCGAAATCATGGCAATGCCCGATTGGCCCGCCAGCGTCCACGCGAACTTGAATTCGTTTAGATTGGCGAAGTCGTCGCGGTTCTCAACGGTAAGCTGCACGGATTGGCCGTCGGCGGAAAGGGTCGCGTTGGTTTCCACGATGCGCACCGGCGAATACGTTTTGGCCATGTTCCAATACTCCGGCTTGGGGCGGCGCCAGCCATCGAGGGGGCCCCAGGTGCCGTAGCCTACGGTGCGCCCGTCGGGCAGGAAAAACGTGTCGTCCATCGCGGCCCAGATCGAGCCGCCGGCGCAGCCTTGGGCCGCGCGCACGGTTTCCCACGTCTTCTCCAGCCCCAACCCCCACAGGTCTCGCAGCCCCGGGTCGCCGATTTGCTCCCGGCGGTTGTAGGCGTTCAGGTGGCAATACTCGCCCAGGATGACCGGACGGGGATGGGTGGCGAAAATTGCCGACACATCATGCGGGCTGGGATAATGGGCGGTTTCAACGTCCAGCGGCGGTTTGGCATTCACGGCAAAGTTACCCACTTCAAAGTTCAGGGGGCGTGTCGGATCCAAGGTTCGAACCGGCGTGACGGCCCGGGCAAAGTTGGTGGCCAAAGGCTCGGACTCATTGCCGAGCGACCAGAGGATGACGCTGGGGTGGCTGCGGTCGCGCTGCACCATCTCCAATTCCGCCTGAAGCGTGTAGGCGCGGGCAGCTTCGGCGTTATTGTGAGTCGCCCAGCAAAACGGCGCTTCCTCCTCCACCAGCAGCCCCACCTCGTCGCATGCGGCGATGAATTCTTCGCCGGGCGGGTAATGCGAAGTCCGGATGTAATTGCAGTTGCCAGCACGATAAAGCTCGGCATCCTGACGCCATAACTCCGGCGTGAGACTCCGGCCCACCAACGGATGCATTTCATGCCGGCATACGCCGTGCAGCTTCACCGGGTGATTATTGAGGAACAATTGGTTGCCCCGCACCTCAATCTGGCGGAAACCGAAGCGCCGCTCGACGGACTCCGCCGGGGCGCCGCCCTGCAACAGACGGCACCTGAGAACATACAAGTTCGGATGTTCCGGGTCCCACTGCGCCGGGGCCCCCACGGGAATTTCCACCGTCCGCTCCAAATTCTCGCCGGGGGCCAGTGGCGGCAGTTGGAGTCGCGCCGGGTCAATCGCGACCGGACGCCCTTGCGGATCGCTCAGCGCAAACTCCGCCTGCAGGTCCGCCATAGGCTTGGTTCCTTCGTTGGCGACCTGCAATTGGGCTTGCAGGGACGCGTCGCGAAAGGCCGCGTCAAACCTGGTCGCCACCTGGAAACACGCCACGTTCACCTGCGGCAGGGCCAAGAGATAGATCGAGCGCGTTATCCCGCCCAGAGGATGCGCGGCGTATTGGGAACCACTGGCCAGCCTGTCGGCGAGCGAGTTGTTTTTGACCGCGATGCTGATCCGGTTTTCCTTGCCGGGTCGCAGTAACCCGCTGACATCCAACTCAAACGGCGTGAAGCCGCCCAAGTGGCGCCCCGCTTCCTGTCCGTTGATCCAGACCACCGCGTCGCTATAAACGGCCTCACAGCGCAGCTTGATGCGGTGCCCCTGCCACTCGGCCGGCACGGTAAAAGTCCGGGTGTAAGCCGCCGCGACATTCGGCGCCACCGTGAAACCTTGCATGGTCCACTCGCCCGGAACACGAATCGGCTTCCCATTGGCTGGCGCGGTTTTCCAGAAGTTAGTCGGCGGTGCCGGGTTGAAAAGCCAATCGCCATCCAAGTCCAGGCGAAACGCGGCCAGACCTGCGACCGACTGCGGCACCGGCGAGAGCCGCGGGACCGGCGGCTGATCGCTGTTGGTGCTCTCGGCGTGAAGATTAGCTCCGAGGGCCACCAAGGCAAGCAGGCAACCGGCGCGCCGCAACCATATTCGCAGGAATGGCACATTGCGCTTTCCGCGCCGTCCGAAGGTGAATTGGCTATTCGTCATTGGTCATTTATCAAAATACATTGCCAAGCCAGCAAGTTTTCGCTATATTAGTCCGCACCCCATTTAAATCCATGTTTTGCTTATGAGAACTAAAAATTCCCTTGCTGCGGCGTTTTCTCTTATCGCGTGCCTTTGGTGGTGCGGCCACGCCCAGGCGCAGATTGTTCTACAAGACGGCAGCCTGAACAATATTATAACGGTCAGCAACCGCGGCAGCTACACCATCAGCACCAATTTCACCGTCACTACCGGCGCCAGCGTGATGGTCGTCTCGCTCTGGGATCGCAATACCCAGAGCAACCACTCCTCGCCTTCGTTCGGCACCTGGAGCAATACCACTGCGGGCACGGTGCAAACACTGACCCGGGCGGTGTCGGTGAATCCCAATTCCAGCACCTACTCGGACAGCGACATCTATTATCTGTACAATCCGGGCGCGGGCACGGGGACGGTGACGTTGATTGACACGAACGGGACCAATCACCATATCACGGTTCAAGGCCTGACCATGCAATTGTACGACCTGAGCGGCGTCAACACCAGCGCCCCGCCGGCCGTTTACGCCACCAATTCACCCAGCGGCGCGGGCACCAGCGTAGCGCTGGCGTCTGCGGCCAGCACGCTGGCGGGTTCCTGGGCGGCGGTGCTCGGGTACGACGCCAATGGCGCGAACAGCCTGGGGATTTCCGCGAGCACCGGCAGTTCCTCCTACGCGGATGTAAACATTTACCAGCAGCAGGCCATGGGCTACGTGACCAACCTGGCGGTGGGCAGCACGACGTTCACGCTGACCGAGGGCGGTGGCGGCGGGCCCACCAACATTGACCTGGCGGTGGCCGTCTTCGCGGCGGCGGGCGCCGGCCCTACCAACGTGGTCACCCCGCAGTTTTCCAACTTGAGCAACCAGACCATCAACTACGGGACGGTCAACGTCCTCTTGACGGGCACCGTCGGCACCAGCTCCAACTCTCCGCCCGATGGCACGCCGGTGAGCGTGTCCGTGGACGGCGTAACTCAATCGGGGAATATTTACGACACGGCCGGCGATTTCAGCATCAATTACGACACGGTTGGCATTCCCGCCAACGGAACGCCCTACGCGGTCACCTACGTGTCGGCCGCGGAACCGGGATTCAATGGGGCCACCAATACCGGCACCACCATGGCGGTGAATCCCTTGCCCGTTGTCGTGGACGGTTACGTGACCTATAATGCAACGAATACCACCACAGTGCCGGCGGCGGACCTTTTCGCGGCGAATCTGGTGGGCAACGATAACGTGACGCTCTCGGGCAGCGTGACCATCGCCAGCACCAACCTGGGCGCGGAGGCCATCACCTCCTTCAGCGGGTTGACCTTGGGCGGCACGGCGGCGGCCGAGTACACGCTCACCGGCGCCACCGGGATGGTGGCCATCACGAGCCCCATCACCCAGACGAACTTTGGGATCACCGAAATCCGCTCCGTTTCACCCACGGAATTGGACGCCTTCTTTACCTTCACCAATGTAAGCTATCCGTGGTATAACGTCAGCTATCCCACCAACCTGGTGACCACCAGCCAGCCGTCCAAATGGACACTCAACGGCACGCCGGTGAAGGCCATCAGCGGTGAATTCGTGACGGAGGACGACGGATCGTTGCTGCCCGCCGTCCCGGCGGTGGAATACCACATTTACCTGCAAGTGCCGGAATTGATCAACGGCGCGTCTTATACCTTGGTGACGCCCTACTCCACCAACAGCTTTACCTTCCAGGATTCGCAAATCCTGTGCGAATCCATCAAAGTCAATCAAAGCGGCTACAGCGGGCTGTCCACGGCGCGCTACGCCAATTTTGCCATCTGGCTGGGAACGGGCGGCTCGCAACCCATCAGCGGGGCGCTGCCCAACTACACCGTGATCAATGAGTTCACCGGGCAGCAGATCGCTTCGGGGACCCTGCAAGCCGTGGCCACCGCCCAACCGGACACCTCGTCAGGGGATTATGTTTATCGCATCAATCTGTCCTCGGTGCCGGTGGGCGGGCCCTACCGGATTGTAGTGAGCGGCTACGGTTCTTCGTATCCCTTTGGGGTGGGGGGCAATTTTTCCAGCCGGCTGGCCTATGTGGCCTTTCGGGCGTTGTATTATCAACGGTGCGGCTGCCCGATTGTCATGCCCTATGCCCACGCCAATATCCGGCCCTATCCCTGCCACACCAACATCTACGACAACGAGTCGCCGGATGATCCCAGCACGTCTTCGATCAACGTCGGCACCAGCGGCCCCAGGTTGAATGTTCACGGAGGTTATCACGATGCGGGCGATACGCAGAAGAACCCCGACTGCCTGGAGCCGGCCATGAACTTGATGACGATGTATGAGGTGTTCCCCACCGTATTCACCACCAATCAGTTCAACATCCCGGCCACCTTTGACGCCGATTACAACATCACCGGCGGCTACAACGGGGTTCCCGACATTCTGAACGAGGCGTGTTGGGCGCTGATGCTATTTACCAACCTGGAAAGCACGCCCAACGAACCCTTCGGCGCGGTGGCCGACGGCGTGGCCTCGGACGAGGAGCCCCCCACCTGGGCCATCAATTGGGACCAGGACACTTTGGTCTATACCACCGAGACCAACAGCGGTTGGGAGTCCAGTTGGGCCGCCTGCGCGTTCATGAACTACGCGCGGCTGATCAAGCCGTTTAATCCGCAGCTCGCCTCGGCCTATGCGAATGACGCCGAGGCGGCCTATGCCGCGGCTTCGGTCCCCACCTTTCAGCACCAGCTCTACTACAACGTCCAGAAGTATTTCTGGGACGGGGACCTGACGGCCAGCAACAACATCGAGTCTCTGGCCTGGCGCGCCGCCGCTTACACCAACACGTACGACGATGAGGCCAGCGGGTTTGCCATCAACAACAGCCAGATTTGGATGGCCAGCGAATTCATGACCTACCTGATCGCGACCAACTACCCCAAGGACCCCAACCTGGTTATGCAGTTCAGCAACGACGTGATCATTGCCGCCAACCAGGAAATGTATTACGTCAACGGCGACGCCTACCCGGTGGGCTGGCCGACCAATGTCAATCCGTGGACGCAGAATAATTACACCAAGGGCCCCATGACGTCGCAGGCCGAGTATGCCTATCCGTGCCTGATGGCCTGGGCGTTGACGGGGAAACAGCAGTATATCAACGCCGCCAGCGTGCTGATGGACTACGACCAGGGCTTGAATCCGATGGGCAAGTGCTACATGACGGGTCTTGGTTTCAATCGCGTCAACAATCCCCATGATAGCGAATCCCAGTATGCCAAGGACCAGGGCTGGGGCGGTCCGCAGCCGGGGATAACGATTTATGGGCCGGGCGAGGACAACAACAGCTACATCCCGCCGCAGATACCCGCGGCCGTTTCGCTGCCGCGTGAACGCGAGTGGATGGACGATGTGGGGAACTATGAATGGAGTGAATTTACCGACTACCAGTGCGAGGGGTGGCCGGCGGCGGTTTACCCGGTGCTGGCGCAAGGGACCGTTTGGAACCCGGCGCAGGGCGAACCGTTCCTCGCCCAAGGCGCCTCCATAGCCCCCAACGGCAGCGGCGGTTATGTGCTCCAATTCGGCGCCATCCCCTACCAGACTTATTCTCTGCAAGCCGCCACGACCCTCAACGGTCCTTGGACCACTGTCTCCGGCCCGGTGACCGCCGGGGTTACAGGCATGGTGCAATTCACCCACATCCCCACCTCCGCCCAGACCTTCTACCGCGCCCTCGGACAAACACCGATCTACTAAGTTCAACGTTCAAGGCATTGGTTTATGAGAATCAAAATCGCGTTGGCGGCGATGTGCAGCCTCACCTCTTGCCTTTGGACGTCCCCGGACGCGCTGGCCGACATCGCCCTCCAGGATGGCACGCCGTTGACCGCCGCTACCAGCGCCAATTCCTCCAGCGTGAGCACATCTTTCACAGTCACCACCGGGGCGCAAGTGCTGGTGGTTTTGCTGTATGACAGAAATCAGTCATTAACCGCGCCGACCAATGGCGCCTCGCCCTCCAGCCTTTCGTGGGGAAGTCAAACCATCACGCGCGTGGTCTCGCAAAACAACCTGACCAGCCATAACGCCGACAGCGACATTTATTTCCTCTGGAACCCGACGCCCGGGACGCAGACGATCACCGCCACCGATACCACCGGCCAAACGCCGTCGGCCATGACGATGCAGGTATTCACCTTGAACGGCGTTGACACCACCGTGGCGCCGGCCACCTACGGCGTGGGCGATGGCGATGTGGACAACGTGGCCGGCAATGCGATCAGCGTGACCTTGGCCGGCAGCACGCCCGGCGGCGCCTGGGCGGTCGTCAACGCCAGCGGGGGTGACAACGGAGCCGGCTTGGCCATCAGTTCGTCCAGCGGCGTCACGAATTGGATTCATATAGCCAACAACCAGAGCCAGGCCATGGGCGTCGTGCAAAATCTCGCCAGCGGCGTGTCCATGATCACGGCCTCCGACCCCACGCACAATTCGACACAAGTCGGCCTTGCAGTCGCCGTATTCTCGCCGCTGCTCAGCGCCGGCACCAATGCCGTCACGCCCCAATTCTCCAGCTTGACCAGCCAGACTATCAACTACGGCGCCGCCAATGTGCTATTGACGGGCACGGTGGGCACCAGTTCCAATTCCCCGCCCGATGGCACACCGGTCAGCGTGTCCGTGGGCGGCGTTACTCAATCGGGGACCGTTTACGACACGGCCGGCGATTTCAGTATCAATTACGACGCCGTCGGCATCCCCACCAGCGCAACGCCATATACCGTCACCTACACCTCAAGCATCGCTACCGGCTTCAATTCCGCCACCAACACCAGCACGACGATGACGGTCAACGCTTTGCCGGTGGTCCTGAATGGTTTCCTGACGTATAGCCCGAACAATACCACCACCGTGCCGGCGTCCGACCTTTATGTAGCCAACCTGGTGGGCAGCGACAACCTCACGCTCTTGGGCAGTGTCACCATCGCCAGCACCAACGTGGGCGTACAACCCATCACCTCGTTCAGCGGCCTGACCCTCGGCGGCTCCGCGGCGGCGAACTACACCCTCACCGGCGCCACCGGCACCGTCACCATCACGAGCGCTGTCACTCAGACCAACTTCGGTATCACCGATATCCGCACCGCCTCGCCTACCGAGTTGGTGGCCTTTTATACCTTCACCAACGTCACTGGCCCGGTTTGGGGCAAGGTCTATCCCACTAACCTCGTCACCACCAGCCAGCCGTCCCAGTGGAAACTCAACGGCACGCCCGTCGAGGCCATCAGCGGTGAATTTGTCACCGAGGCCAACGCCGTGGAATACCACATCTACCTGCAAGTGCCGCAACTGGTCAACGGCACGTCCTACACCCTGGTGTCGCCCTTTTCCACCAACAGCTTCGTCTTCGAGGACTCCCAGATCCTCTGCGAATCCATCCATGTCAATCAAAGCGGCTACAGCGCCTTGTCCGACGTCCGCTACGCAAATCTCGCCGTCTGGCTAGGCACCGGCGGAGCCCAGCCCATCTCCGGCCCCTTGCCCACCTACACCATCGTCAGCGAATTCACCGGACAGCCGGTCGCTTCCGGCACCGTCCAGGCCGTCCCCACCGCCCAGCCCGACACCTCCTCGGGCGATTACGTCTATCGCATGGACCTTTCGTCCGTGCCCCCCGGCGGCCCCTACCGCGTCATAGTCAGCGGCTACGGCTCCTCGTATCCCTTCGGCGTGGGTGGAAATTTTTCCAGTCGTCTGGCCTACGTGGCGTTTCGCGGGTTGTATTACCAACGCTGCGGCTGCCCGATTATCGAGCCCTACGCCTGGGCCAATCTCCGCCCCTATCCCTGTCACACCAATATCTACGACGATGAGAACTCCAGCGACAACTTCAGCAGCCCCGCCAGCACCAGCGGCCCCCGTTTGGATGTCCACGGCGGCTATCACGATGCCTCCAATCCGCCCCGCTACGCCTACCATCTGGAAGTCCCCATGGTCCTCATGACCACCTACGAGGCCTTTCCGCAGGATTTTACGAGCAACCAATTCAACATCCCCGTCAACTTTGATTCCGCCTACAACATTCTGCCCGGCAGCAACGGCATTCCCGACCTCCTGAATGAGGTCAATTGGGGCCTGATGTTCTTTACCAACGTCCAAAGCACCCCCGACGAGCCGGTTGGCGCCATCCCCTTCGGGGTGGGTGGCTATAATGCCGGTGCACCTTGGGGCGACAACATGGACCAGGACACTACAGTCTATTCCACCATAACCAACGTCGGTTGGGACTGCGGCCTGGCCGCCGGGGCCTTCATGAACTATGCCCGGCTCATCCAGCCCTACAACGCCGCGCTTTCCGCCAACTTCCAGGCCCGCGGCGTCGCTGCATATAATGCCGCCGCAGGACGACAGAACCCTCAGGAAAAACTCTACTACGCCATCCAGTATTATTTGCTCTCCGGCGATATCACCTCCAGCAACTACATCGAAGCGAACTACACCCAGACCAGCGCTTTTCCCAGCACCTACAACGACGAGGTCGGCGGCATCGCCGCCGCCAGCGGCCGCTGGATGGCCAGTTACTTCATGTCCTACCTCCTCGCCACCAACCGGCCCACCGACCCCACCGTCGTCGCGTATTTCAAGTCCGTCCTCCAGCAGGCCGCCGACAAGGAAGTCGGCTATGTCACCAACGACGCCTACCCCTGCGGCTGGCCGACCAATGCCAACCCTTATACGCAGTATAGTTATTTCTCCGGCGCCTTCACCTCCCAGGGACAATTTTGCTATCCCTGCCTCATGGAGTGGGCCCTCACCGGCACCCAGAAATACATTGACGCCGTCAGCCAGTTGATGGACTACGACCAGGGCCTCAATCCCATTGGCAAGTGCTACATGACCGGCCTCGGCTTCAACCAGGTCCACAATCCCGAGCAATTCGAATACGTCTATGCCGAGGCCCAGGGTTGGGGCGGCCCCCAGCCCGGCGTTACCGTCTATGGACCCGGCACCACCCAGCCTGCCGCCGGCGAATCAACCAATGGCTGGAACGCCAACCAGATCCCCAACGCCAACTTTCTCCCCCGTGAACGCGTCTGGGTGGATGACCTCGGCAATTTCGAGTGGTGTGAATTTACCGTTGGACAATGCGAGTGCTGGCCCGCGGCCATCTACACGGTGCTCGCGCAAGGCAGCACCTGGCGGCCCGCCATCGGCGAACCCTACCTCTACCACGGCGCCTCCATTACTCCCAATCGCAACGGCGGTTATACGCTCCAGTTCGGGGGCCTCCCCTACCAAGCGTATTCTCTGCAAGCCGCCCCCTCGCTCAACGGCCCTTGGACCACTGTCTCCGGGCCGGTGACGGCAGGCGTCACGGGCATGGTCCAATTCACCCATAACCCGAACTCGGCGCAGACGTTCTACCGCGCCCTCGGCCAAACCCCAATCTATTAACGGCGCATTGCCCGCAAGCGCGTGTTGTCCGCGCTTTAGCCCGGCGATAGCATCTGCCACGTGAAAAGACGGCGGTTCACAATCAGTGGCGCAGTCCGCTCCCCGTACGGCAGTTTCGCCGTGGAAAGCCGCCGCCGTATTACGCTGCGAAACCAGCCTCTTTAACAGCTACGGTGAGCGCTAAACTACAACGCGTTTGGCTTATCCTGACCAAGGTCCGTGTGGTTTGTGAAAATCCGATTGGTTTGACCAATGGGTCGGAAGCTCTGATCCAGTGCTTTGTTCCAGAGACTGTGATTGAGACCGCTTTATCAACAAACGACCCGGGTGGCCCAGGGTAGCGGGTGCCGCTCAACCCTGGGCTCTGAGATGGAATCCCTTTGGGATTCTCAGGCGGCGCGGCAGCGCCGCCCTACCGAAACGGGAGAATCGCTTCGTTGACATCTCCCCTGCCCTGCGACAATCTGCGGGCATGGCAAAACCTGCATTGGGACGCGGTCTGGGCGCGTTGCTGGGTGGCAGTCCGCTGCTAACGACGACCGCGCCAGCCGCCGCGGCGCCACCTCCCGCGGCCCCGCCGGCCGCAGCCGGGATGGACGAGCAAGTCCGGCGCGTGCCGCTGGACCGCATCCGGGCCTGCCCGCTGCAACCGCGCAAGGATTTCTCCGCCGAATCACTGCGCGAACTGGCCGATTCCATCCGTGAACGAGGCATTGTGCAGCCGCTGATCGTGCGCGAGCGCGACGGTTTTTTTGAACTAATCGCCGGGGAGCGCCGCTGGCGCGCCGCGCAGCAGTTGCAATTGCCGGACGCGCCGGTGATTGTCCGCGAAGCCGATGACCGGGCCGTGCTCGAGATGGCGCTCATCGAAAACCTCCAACGTGAGAATCTCAATCCGCTCGAAGAGGCCAATGGTTACGCGCAATTGGCCGAACAATTCCAACTCACGCAGGAGGAAATCGCCGGCAAAGTCGGGAAAAGCCGGGCCGTGGTGGCGAACGCGCTGCGGTTGCTCAAGTTGCCGGCGCCGGTCCAGGGTTTTCTGCGCGATGGCCGGTTGTCGGTTGGCCATGCCAAGGCCATTCTCGGTTTGACCGGCGAGCAGCAGCAAAAGCTCGCGGCCGAGCGGGTGGTGAAGCAAGGCCTGAACGTCCGCCAGACCGAAGGGCTGATCGCCAAGCTGCAGCGCCGCGGCCTGCGCCGCCCGGGGCAACCGGAAACCATCGTCGCGCCGGCGGGCGACCCACACATCGCCGATTTGGAAGCGCGTTTGCGCGAAATGTTCGCCACCAAGGTGGAGCTTCATTACACCCAGGGCAAAGGCTCGGTGGAAATCTCGTTTTTCAGCGACGAGGATCTGGAACGGATACTGCAGGTACTGGGAATCCATCCAGATTAGTGACGCTTGAATGACTAATGACTAAATCCTAATGACGAAAGAATCCCCAATGACGAATGTCGAATGTCGAATGGGTTCTCCCACGGCTACATTCCATTCGTCATTCGTCATTCGTCATTATTTAGTCATCAGGGTTTCGTCATTAGGTATTGCTCAAAGCACCATCCAGGCGGATATGCTCCCCGGCCGCCCCTCACCCGTCACATGCTTCTAGACATTGTCAAATATGGCCACCCGGCGTTGCGCCAGAAAGGCGCGCGCATCGAGACCATCACGGCCGAAATCAAAAAGCTGATGGCGGATATGTTCGAAACGATGGAGGCCAACCACGGAGTGGGCCTGGCGACGCAACAGATAGGGCGCGCGCTCCAATTGACAGTAATTGATGTGCGTGAGGCCAAGGACCGGCCGTCGTGGCTCGAAATGGACGGGCAACCGGCCGAGGTGGACGATTTCATGCCGCTGGTGCTGATCAATCCGGAAATCACGCCGGAGGGTGATTCGGTGACCGCCGGGGAAGGCTGCTTGAGTTTTCCCGAAATTTACGGTGAAATTGCGCGGCCTGGGACGGTGGCGGTGAAGGCCTTGAGTGGACAGGCAAAAGCGATTAAGTTTCGCTGCGGCGGGCTGCTCGCCCGCGTGGTGCAACATGAAGCGGACCATCTCAACGGCATTCTGTTCATTGACCGGATGAGCAAGGCGGTAAAGGAAGAATTGCGGCCGCAGTTGGACGCGCTCCGGGCAAAAACCAAGGAAGAATTGGAAACGGCCGAACGCAAATGACTCAATAAACCTTCCGCAAATTCGACGGCAGGATGTTGAGTTCACCGCGATATTTCGCCACGGTGCGGCGGGCGATGGAGATGCCCTTTTCCCCGAGCATCTGGACCACCTCCTGATCGGAAAGCGGCTTGGCGGTGTCTTCGTTCTTGAAAATATCGGCGATCATGTCCTTTACGCTGGTGTTCGAAACGCCGTCGCCACTGGCCGTCTGCAGTCCGGCGGTAAAGAAAAACTTCATTTCAAAAACACCCTGGGGGGTTTCCATGTACTTGGCGGAAACCGCCCGGCTCACGGTGGTTTCGTGGACGCCCACCACCGAGGCCACCTGGGCCATGGTCATGGGCTTGAGGTGTGCCACACCCCGTTCCATAAAGTCGCGCTGACGCGCCACGATTTCCTTGGCGATGTTCAAAATGGTCTGCTGCCGCTGGTGCAAACTCTTGATGAGAAATCTGCCGGCGCGGATTTTCTCACGAATGTAATTTTTAACCTCGGACGAGTTTTCACCCTGTGCCATGAGGTCCTTGTAGATGTTGCTGATACGGAGGTGGGGAATGTGTTCGTCGTTGGTGGTGACCGTAAAGTCGTCACCACTCTTTTGCACGAAGACCTCGGGCAGGACGTAGTGGTCGGTGTCCGGGAGATAGGCGCGCCCCGGTCTGGGTTCCAGCCGGGCGATGCGGGCCATGGCTTCCTGGACCTCCTCGTTGGTGCGCCC
>JBEKMW010000101.1:0-17372 GCA_049523455.1 Verrucomicrobiota bacterium
CTAAAATCCAAGAAATGACCCTCCGGCAAATCCTCAAGAAAGTGCCGGGGGTCACAAAACGCAAATGACTCCGATTACGAAAGATGCACCTTGTTTTAGCGCCATTCGGCTGAAGCCCGCGCTCCGCTGCAAATTAGGACACAAGCAAAAAGCCCCTTCCGGTTTTGCCGGAAGGGGCGCAAAGTTCTAAATCAGGTTAGAACTTGTAAATGATATTCGCGTAGAGACCAACCGAATCCCGGTTGAACTGCGTATCATAATCATACTCGCTGATGTCGTAAGCTCCCTCAGCAACCTCGTTTGCGTTGTCGAGCACGTGGTCCCACCGCAACTCAATGCGGCTGACGACGTTGGCCCACATGTCATATTCGATCGTGCCGGTCAGTTCCATCAGGTCAGGCGAATTGTTATTTCCCCGCGGATAACCTTCGTATGCGGGATAGATGGAAGCTTTGGCATATTCAGCACGTCCATTGATGCTCAACTTGTCGGTGGCCTTGTAAGTGGCATAGCCGCCCAAGACCCAGACCCCGATCGGTTCGCCCGTGAAGTGGTCCGCGTAATCAAACGCGAAACCGGCAGTCAACTGCTTCCACGGGGTATTTATCGTTGCCCCGGCGTAGTAATTACCCTGATAATCGGCCGCGTAGGAACCATAGGCCATGCCGTTGTAGCCGTAAATGCCACCGGCATAAATGGACGAGCCGGCGGCCCAACCCCAGGAACTGGGTGCCGTGTAGGTCAGTGAACCGATGACGGTCTTTTTCCAATCACTGCCCGCACCGTCGCCGAAACCCGACGAATTGTCGCGCGTATTGATGCCAGCGCTCAACGTATTGGCCACCCCGGCGGACACCGACCATTGGTCATTGATTTTGTACGTGCCCAAAATCCCGGTTAGCTCCGTCGGCTCAATGGCATATCCGATCGAGCGGGTGTAGTTGGGATCGTTGCCCGCATCAAACACCTCGTAGCCCAAGGGTGAATCAAATACGCCCACCTTCCAGTCAATCCCGTTGCCAATCGGCGTGCGCAGCACAACGTAGGCCTGCTTGATGGCAAAGTCGCTATAGCCATCATAATAGCCGCCGGAACTCGAAGTGGGCTTGGCCACATTGTAACCGATGGCATCCGGGCCAAACAGCAGGTCCACCTGGTAGCCCGAAGCCCACGGGGATTCATCCTGGGGCTTGGAAATGGCCAGATGCACCACGTCCAGATTGAACCCATCCTGTTTGTATTGGCCCTGGAAGGGAATAAACGCCGAGGGCGAACCTATTTGCGCCGCGCCGCCGGGCGAAATTGCCCAGTTGAACGACGCGCTCACATCACCACTGATCGTGGTGTTCGAGAGCGCCGTCTGCAGGGCACTCATTTTTTCGTCTGCGCGCGCCGCCGAGGCAAGACTGACCACCCCGAGCGCCGCCAGACCCAATGTCCATTTATTAAACTTCATCTTTTGTTCCTCCGATGTTGTTTGTTTTCTATTGTCTATTGGTTACTATTGGCTATTTTTTACCTGTCTTTCAAAGCAAACACTCGATTTGCTACGGCATCGCGCGATGCCATTTGACCCAAAGCTAGTAAAATCCCGAAAGCCTGACAACCTTTTTTATTGAACATTTTTTGGCTGCCTGCTGGCAAAATCATCAACGAAACCCCAAAGAGGGGCTGCCGGAGGGGAACGCCGCAAAGCGCCACCTTGGCGCAGTTGATCGTTTCAGCCGCCGCCCTCTCCAACGTCCATCGCCCAATTCTCACCATTTTCCTCCAATTTTGTTGGTTTAATCGTTGGTGCCGTCTGCCTTGCGCCGTTTCGCCGGACGCAACTGGTGGGAACGTAGTGAATCTTGGCTGTGATGACAACTGTTTTTTCAATTTTTTTTGCTAATCCTGATTCAAAGCGGCAAAAGTCACGCTTTAGGGCGGGCGCTGGCCAGACAGTGGGCCCGGCCATGGCCATTCCCATTTATATGCAACAATTGCATCAAATCAAGGCAGGCGGCTGTGTCCTGATTTCCGGCGCGCGGCCTTCAGGCCGCTTCAACGGCCAAAGCATTTCGCCCCTGGAATCGGGCTAACGCCCGCGCTTCACTGCATATTCCGACACTACCAGGCAGGCGGCTGTGAGGAACTTGCGTCGGCCCCCAAGGGGCCGGATCGGGCAAGTTTGGAACAAATCGTGCTGATGGGAACGCACGGTGAGGCCAACTGCGGGCCTGCTATTTGGGTGCGCAGTTTCTATCACCTCCTTTAGATATGCCATCATTTGCTTACACGGCGCGCGAGACGGCCACCGGCCGCGAGATCCGAAACAGTGTCGAGGCGGCTAACGAACAGGCCGCCGTCGCCGCGTTGCTCAACCGCAACCTCCTGGTGGTTTCCATCCAGGAGAAAATTGGGCGCAAGGGGCGCACCCGCGGCGGCAAAGCGTCGCTGGCCGACGTGGTGATGTTCACCCGGCAACTGGCCACGATGGTGGACGCGGGCATTCCCATCATCCAAACACTGCAGGCGTTGGCGGACCAGACGAACAACAAGGTGATGCGCGATACCATCCGGGACATCTGCGTGCGGGTGGAGAGCGGCGAAAGTTTGTCCGAGGCGCTGCAAAGGCATCCCAAGACCTTCAACCGGCTTTACATTTCCATGGTGGCGGCGGGCGAAAAGGGCGGATTGCTGGCGGAAATCCTGGCGCGGCTGGCGACCTACCTCGAAAACATGGAGCGCATTCGCAAAAAGGTCAAAACCGCCCTGATGTATCCCACGGCCGTGTCCTGCGTGGCCGTGTGCATCACCATTTTTCTACTGGTGAAGGTCATTCCCACCTTCAAGGAAATTTACGGGGATTTCGGCGCGCAACTGCCGGGGCCGACGCAGTTCATGATTAGCCTCAGCGACCTGGTGAAACATTACCTGTTTTTGTTCCTCATCGCAGGCGGCGGGCTGGTCTGGGGCTGGTTTTATTTCATCAAGACCCCGACCGGCCGGGCGTTCTGGGACGCCCGGCGGATCAAGCTGCCGATCTTTGGGCCCATCGCGCACAAGATTTGCCTGGCGCGTTTCAGCCGGACACTGGCATCGCTGGTCCGCAGCGGTGTGCCGATTCTGGAAGTGCTCCAGATTGTTTCCCAGACGGTCGGCAACGTCCTGATGGAAAAGGCCATCAAAACCGCAGCAGGCGACATTGAGCGCGGCGAGGGCATATCCGCCGCGCTGAGCAAGCACCCCGTTTTCCCAGCCATGGTCACCCGCATGATGAGCGCGGGCGAGCAAACCGGCAATATTGACAACATGCTGGAGCGGGTCGCGAACTTCCTGGACGAGGAAATTGAAACCACGCTTTCCGGCCTCATGGCGCTCATTGAACCGATGCTGATCGTCATCCTGGGTGTCGTCATCGGCGGCATGGTCATCTGCATGTTCCTGCCGATCTTCAACCTGGCCAACATCGTCAACGGCGGGCACTAGTGGGCGCTAAACGGCCCGAGTTACCCGTGGCGGGTGACTTGGACGGCTTGAGCCTGCGTCCTGGGATCCTGCCATGCTTCACACCGTCACGGTCACCCCGGGTTGCGGTTGCAGGATCTTGATTTTGGGCCAGCGCGCCCGGATTTGTTCCTCAAACCAGGCCCGCGAATCGTCCTCGCCGTGGCCCAACAGCACCGCCCGCGGCTCGATTTGCCCCACAAATTCCAGCAAATCCCCGCGTCGCGCGTGGGCCGTCAAGTCAAAGTCCAGCACTTCGCACCGCCGCGTTACCCGGCCGGCGCTCGGGCTGAACACAAAGGTTTCGCCCGGCTGCGCCGCTTTCAACCGCCCGCCCGGCGTGTCGGGGTCGGCGTAGCCCACAAAGAATATCGCCTGCCGTTCGTCGCCAATCATCCGCGCCGCCAGGTCGTGGGCGGCGGTGTTTTCGCTCATCATGCCGGCGGTGAGCACAAAGATGCGGCCGCCGGTCAGCTTTGTTTTTTCCCCTTGCCCTTTTTCGAGCACGATCAACTGGAGCGCCTCGTGCAGTTGCAGATTGGTGTGCTGCCGGTGGGTGTGGTGCGCTTCCAGATCGTAGATTTCCGTGAACACGCGCCCCAACCCGCCGATATAGACCGGTTGTTCCTTCAATTTCCCGGCCTGCATCATCAGTGCCAGCAGCGCCAGCATTTCCTGCGTGCGCCCCAGCGCGAAGGAGGGAATCAAGATGCAACCCTTCCGCTTTTGCGCCTCGTGAATCGCGGCCACCAGCCGTTCGATTTCCGTTTCGCGGGTGAAACCCGGCGGTGACTCGCGGTTGCCGCGCGTGGTCTCCATGATTAACACGTCCGCCTTCACGTCCTCGAACCGCGCCGCGCGCTGAAGGGTCTGGTCGTGAAAGCACACGTCGCCGGTGTAAAACAGCGTCTCCTTGCGGCCGCGCACGAGCAGGCCCGCCGACCCCAGCGTATGGCCGGCGTCATGGAATTCCAGCGTCGGCGACGGCCGGCCGGCCCGCGCCTTGTCATGCGCCGCCCATTCGATCTCGCGGTTGTATTTGAATCCTTGAAACTGCGGCGCCATGTCGTCCACCTCGTCGTGCGTGTACAGCGGGTACTCGCGGATGCCTAATTCGTCCCGCTGGCGGGTCATCACGTTCACCGAGTTGTGGAGCACGCGCTCGGCAATGAAATAGCTCAATTCCGTCATGAGCACGTGCGCGTGGGGAAAATGGCGGCACGCCACCGGCAGCGCGCCCACGTGGTCGTGATGGCAATGCGAAATGGCAATGGCGTCCAACTCCGCGCTGCCGGCCCGGTTAAACAGGGGCAGCGCCTCGCTGCCCTCGCGTTTCGGGTGCATGCCGGCGTCCAGCAGGATGCGGTGGTCATCAATCTCCACCAGCCAGCCGCTCGCGCCGATGTCCGTGTCCGGATTCAGGTTCGTGATATTCACCGGATCATTAAACCACGAAACCCGCGGATTTACGATATACGATTTGCGAGCGTAGCGCGTAGCGTCAGGCATCCGTGCCTGACGTAGAGGGCGGCATCCCTGCCGCCCGGAAAAATGGTGGAGTGCGAGAGACGGTTGGAGAATTTCAGGTCACTTGGCTGGCGTGTGATTTTTCCGCCGGGCTGGGAAGCCCGGCTCTACGGCAGGCAGGGATGCCTGCCGCCACTCATCACTTGGCCGGATATTTCCATACCCAGTCGCCTTTTCGATTGTCGAGGTTCCCCGCCTTCGTCAGCGCGACCACCCCTCCGTCATCCGTTTCGTTCCAGCCGACCGAATACAACACAAACTGCCCATCGGCCGTGCGCCGATAATGCAATGGCTGGCCGTTGATGATGTCATGCGGAAGATTGGCGATGAACTGCGGTGCCAGCGCGTCCAGCGATTCGGGGTGCTCACCGTGCGCCAACCGATAGCGTTCCAGTGCGATGGCCACGCGCGCCAGGTCCACGGACTCCTGCGCATAGGCGAACCTAATCACGGCGTTTTGAAAGCCGGGCATGAGTATCCGCGCAAATATTTTGTTGGGCCACCACCAGTGATGCTGCAAGTACCGGTTAACTTCGCTTTGGCTTTGTTGGACCTTTGATGGCGAGACCGTTCGGTCTGCTGGATCAGCCATTGGCAGAATACATTGCTGCTGCATCCGGGCGACGGTCAGCTCGTTCTGATAAAAAACGGCATCCGGCATTATCAGGTGAGACAAAATCCGCCGGTATTCTGGCGTTGGGCCTGAGTCGTAAGGATTGCTCAGCCCCGCACTCAGCTCCCGTGTCCGGCGAACGTATTCGAGCCAGGAAATTTCGCACGCCCGCTCGCCGCGCATCGAGAGTTCGTAATCCGCCAGGAAATCCAGCTTCGCGAATTCTGAATCGAGTTGGGCCAGTTGCGCGTCCGACCATTTGTGTTCCGCCAGGCCTTCGTAAACCGGTTGCAGCGCTTTTTGCACCGTCGCGATGCGGACCAAATGTGAAATCAGAAAAGGCTCGGTGCGGATGGCATCAGCCAGCCGCAACATGAACTTCACATCATCCAGCGCCTTGTCGCTCTCACCATTTTGCAATTCGGCAATGGCGCGCAATTGCAGAACCTGGCCGCACCCGTGAAGCGGGCCCAAAGTCCGCACCAAAACCGAAGCATCGAAAGGAAGGCCGGGGGCGTAATCAAGAGGGAACCGCGAATAAGGGCGTTGGCCAGCCTGACGTAATTCCTCAATCGTCGAATCGTATTTGCTCAACGCCAGCAAAACATCCTGCGCGGGTGTTTGTGGCTGTGGCGCGACCGGAAACAAATTCGTTGTCGCTGCCAACGAACGATAATAACTCTGCCATCCTTTCAAATCCGTCAACGTGGGTATCGCCCAGTTGCCGTTGCGATCAAGGGGCCATACAGAACGAGCGCTTCCCAAAGGCATAGCCAGCCGGCTTGTTTTCATGGCCTCAACCCAGATCGGCGCCTTCGCGAAATTCTGGTCATCCGGCACCGGCGGCGGGATGAGGCTGGCGTAATCAAATTTTTCGCCTTTGGCTTCCCATTCGCGTTTGAATTTTTCCAATTCGTGTTTGCCGCGCCAGTCTTCCTCGGCATAAAACAGCGCCATCAGCGTGATGAAGCAGGCAACACCAAAAATGAACCGCTTGAAGTTACGCGAGCGGATGAGCCAGCGGATAAATGCCCAAAGACCGAGAAATGCAAAGGCAACAACCAGAATGACAACGAGGATAAACACCAGCGCCGTCACCCATTCTTCCCAACTCAACCCGCGAGGCAATGACCCGGTCAGAGCACCAACGACAAAAATTGTGAAAAAAGCCGCGGCTATTAAAATCGGCCATGCGTAAAACCAGCGCAGTCCGATCCCCGGCTTTCTCCAGATGCTTTTAGGTTCTTCGTTCATACGCTTCTTTTGTAGGAGTCGAGGTAACGAGACTCTGACTTTTCTTTTCATTTTTCAGAGACTCCGTACGTCGTCTCCCACGCTTCAAAAATTACGTGCTCAATATTTTCAGGCGCTCGGTGTGCGGACGTGGCGCCAAGGGTTTTGACTGGTCGGCGTCGCTTGACTCACGCGGGCCAATCAATTCGGTCAACATTCGCTGTTGCAGTCTCAATTGGGCCACCACTTCCGGCGGGGGCGGCGCGGAATTTTCCGCCAGACCTCGTGACCGGTCGCGGTCTGAGAAATCCACCGCCAGGATCAAAACCCAGACCGCCGCCAGCCCGGCCCAGGCTTTTGGACACGGCCACAAAATCGTTGCGAATTGGGTGTTGAGGATTGAGAGCCATGAACGGTGCGTGACGCGCGCGGCGGGCTGAACCGCCTGTGCGTCGCGCGCGGCCGCCAAGATCTCCGCGCGCCATTCCGCGGGAGCCCTGCGCAGCGGCTGGCGGCTCAGGCGCCGTTCAAACTGGTCCATTTCTTCATTCATCGTTCCGTCCGCTTCATTTCGTCGTAGAGTGGACGCAATCGCCCGCGCAATTTGTCTATGCCATAGCGATACCGGCTGGCCGCGGTGTTCGGCGAAAGCTCCAGCGCGGCGGCGATTTGCTCAAAGGTCAGCCCCTCCCAGAGTTTCAAATGGACCACGGCGCACTGATCGGGCGGCAATTCGGCGAGCGCGGCGGAGAGGTTGGCCCGGAAAGTTTCCTCGTCCGGGTCGCTGGCCGGCGCGAAAGGGGAGCTGAATTCGGCGGCGAAATTGTCCCGGGTGCGCTCGCGCGTGCCGCGGCGCCGGATGAGGTCAATCGCCGCGTTATGAGCCAGCCGGATGAGAAACGCCCGTTCATGGCGGACGTTGGACAGAAGTTTCTCATCACGGGCGAGCTTGACGAAGATTTCCTGGAGCAAGTCGCGGGTATCGGCATCATCGCGGGTCAGGTTCAGGAGAAAGGCATAAAGCGCCTGAGCGTGCTCGTCGTAGAGCCGTTCGAGTTCCGGGCCACGGGGCATGTTTGCCTTAATGACGCGCCCGGCGCGGATATTTGTCTAGCCTTTATTGGGAGGGGTGCAATCAACGTTGGATAGTGAATAGTGTTGAATAGTGTTGAATAGCGCTAAAACCAATGGGTTACAGCGTGTTGTTTCAGAGGTTGCGGGGGAGAGTTTATGCATGGTCCGGAGGAACCGGTGAAAAGGGTCGGCCCGGCGGGGCCGGCCTTCACCTAGGCTACGGCCCGGCAGGGGGGTGTATTTACCCCCTTGGAGCCGTGACACCGTGACAAGTCAATAAAGACAGGCCTTTTGTGAGTTTGGACCCGTGACAAAGCCGTGACAAAGCCGTGACAAGCCGTGACAAATGGGAGTTGAGGGGTAAGGCGTGAAACGTGACGGTTAAATCGTTAAATGGTGATTGGTTAAATAAGGGGAAAATGCAATATGTTTCCCGCGGCCTCGGCGATGTTGGCCGGGGGAGGGGGTGTATTTACCCCCCTGGAGCCGTACCGCCG
Organism: Verrucomicrobiota bacterium; assembly: GCA_049523455.1. Lineage (GTDB taxonomy): Bacteria > Verrucomicrobiota > Verrucomicrobiia > Limisphaerales > UBA11358 > UBA11358. Next base: position 8,434 of record JBEKMW010000101.1, read on the forward strand.
TCCCAAGCCAATAAAGACGGGCCTTTTCTCATTTTCGAGCCGTCCCAAAGCCGTCCCAGAGCCGTACCGACCCGTACCGGGGGCGCGTCCTCCTCGTCCTATCCCAACCTGTAGGAGACGAGCAACGAGATTTCACCTAAAACCGGCTTGCCGAGGATTCATCCGCTTGGCTGGCACGCCGTCTCACCGGCTTGTCTCGTCGAAACCATGCGAAGACGGAAGCGGTGCTATGGCTTGCCCGCTTTGTAATCGGCGGCGATCTCATCGGCCGAGAGCGCTCGTTTGTAAATGGAGACTCCACTCACCGCTCCTTGCACCCGGCCATCCCAATCTTCACCGCTCGTTCCGATGAAGACCGGGCGCGTGTCATAGTCCAATGGAAAACCCGCAAAGGCGCTGCCTTCAAATACCCCATTAACGTAGAGCTTTACCGTCTGGCCGTCGTAGGTCCCGGCCAGAAAATACCAGACCCCCGCCTGGGGAACTGTGGTGGATGCGGCTGGGACCTGCTGTCCTTCGGCTGAGGTGACCTGAAAGCGAAACATATCCAGCCCGTTCAGCCGGTTCTTCTCCAATTCGTAAGCCTCAAAATTTCCACCGCGCGAATTCTTTTTGAACACGATGTATTGCAAGCCAGGATACGCCGCCACCGGCGAGGCCAGGGCATCCAGCTTCACCCAGGCTTCCACCGTCACCTTGTCTGGTTTGAGACCCGGCGAATCGGGTATTTGCACATCCGCATCGGATCCGTTCAAGTAGAAGGCCTGCCCCGACGGGCCGTTAGTGAAGGTGACATTTTCGAGTATGCCATTGTTTTTGCCGAGAATGTCATTGGCATTTCCGTTACCCGCCCAGGACGCCACCAAACCGTGGCGCCAAATCAAGTGAATAACAATCGGCGTTGTGCCCGCCGTAATAAGCACCACAACTCCAGCCACAATGGCCGTTTTCGCTTTTGTCCATGCCATAATTTTCAATGCTCCTTTGATGAGGGTCAGGGTTGAAGTCGAAGCCGTCAAGCCTTTGGCCAGCGCCACAGCGGTGATTGATTTTGCCAGCGCCGCCGGTGCGGCTTGAATTGAGTTGGCCGAAATCGTTTCTCCAATGGCCGCCGCCGTTGAATTCACGCCGCGCCGGACAAAATAGCTTCGCAGTTTCTCCAAAGCGCGATTGGAGCGCTTGCGGGCCGCCCATTCCCCGATGCCCAACACGGACGCCGTTTCCGCACCGCTCTTGTTTTCATAAAAACGCAGCGCCAGCAGCGTGCGCTCTTTTTCGTTCAACCGCGACATGGCCTGTTCCAGCAGCGGCCCGACCTGCCGCCAGACGGCGTCGGCATTTGAATTGTCCGGAGTGGATTCCACGTGTGCCTCTGCATTCCAGTCGCTCCGCGACCCCAGGGCAAGACTTCATGCGCCGGCGGGCTTGGCCGCCGGTGGTTCCTGAAGCGATTTGGTTTGCTCGTTGAGGGGGATTTCATCGGGCGAGATTGGAAACCGCGCTTGGATTTTCCTTTTTGTGGATGAAACATCGTCCCACCAGCAGAATCACTGCGGCCAGAACCAGCACCGGGACGAGGACGACGACCACGAGGTACAGCGCAATGTAAATGGCTGCCAGAAACGCCGAAAGGTTCCAGCCCAATTTCACCGAACCAATCGTTCCGTTGAGCACCGCGGTGTATTCCCGGAGGCCAGCGAGGTGCGCCAGCAGAAAAACCGCGCTGATGGCGGCGGCGCGTTGCAGCAGGTCTTTAGGCGACAAAAATTCGGCGCGCTGAAAAATCGCCGGCTTATTTCCCAGGAGTTTTTTCATGGTTTCTTCCCGGATTTTACTTTTTCCCAGAGCGGTCCCAGCGTGGCGGCGTAAAGCAGCGCCGCGTCGCCCACCTGGTTGCTCGCGCAATATTTCAGCCGCCCGTGCGTGCGCGAGGGAAAGGCGGCAAAATCCAGCGTGGCCGCCAGCGAAGCCAGATATTTATCGTCCTGAAATGCGCTGGCGCCGATCAATGCCATGCCGCTCGAGCCGGCACTGATGTTAAATCCCGGGATGATCGGGCCGGAATCAATGTCGGGCTGGCCCGGCCAGGACTTCGGCCACTCGTGGGCGTAACCGAAGCCCAGCGTGATGGCGCCGAGTTCCTTGCGCGCCCGCTGATACTGGTCGCGGGCGAAGTCTTCATCCAGCAATTGCAGGCTATGGGCGACCATCCAGATGCTGGAACCTTCCGGTCCGATGAGCGGCGTGCCGTCGGTGGTGAAGGTGGAGATCAGGAGGCCCGATTTCGGGTCTTCGAGCCTTCGTTTGGCCATGGCAATCCAATCATGAATCAAGGCCGAATGATCGGTGCCATCCAAATAATCTGCCATCTTCATGGCATCCAGCGCCACCCCATGGTCAAACGTCCAGCATTCATCCGGATAGCTTTCCAGCATCATCCGGCGGCTTTTCTGGAAACGTTCGGTCATGGCGTTGACGCGCTCGGTGAGCAGTGGCCGGTATTCCGGCTTCTCTTCAATCACCCGGCGCGAGGCCAGCATGAGGGCAATTTCGCCATCCAGGAAAAGGCTATGCGCCGGCTGCATCACGTATGGCCGGTCCTCGGCGTAAGGCATGAGAAAGAAGCACATCCCTTCCTGTTGTTCCAGCCGCAGAGTTTCATCAATGATCTGGTCCATCGTCTGCAGGTAGAGCGGCTGGGAGGCCGGATTGCGCAAGGCCATGTTGGCCAGCGACCAGACCAGATAGCCGCGCCCCATAAAATCCCATTCAGCGTTGCTGACGCGCATTTTTTCCAGCTCGACCTGGCGTAGCGCGGGATCGGTCCAAAGTTGCAGGTGGCGGGCGGCCAGTTGGGTGGCTTTGGGTGACAGGCCCTGCTCCTGTCGAAATTGCGCCACCGGCCGGGTGAACAGGAAATGCAGGCACGGCAGCCAGATGAGCGCCGCCACGGCCAGCGCGGCCAGCCCCGCCAGAAGCCTCTTGATTCGCGCCTTCATGAAATGCTCAGCGCTGGAACAGGGCATGTGTGACATTCCCGCCGCCCCGATTCTTCAGTTTAGTTTCCACGGCTCCCAGTTGATTTATTGTCGGACTATTGGTCCTGCACTTTCAAGCAGTCGGCCCAATGGCTCAGGAAAAACTGCTTTTGTTTCGGCAAAAAGGTGTCCGATTTTCCGAGAATGGGCCGCAGCGCCGTGGTCATTTGCACCGCCACCAGCAGGAATATCACGACCCAAATGTAGAAGCCGGCCTGCGAGCGGGCCTGCGAATGCGAAAAGCCCGCCGCCAAAAAGCGCAGGCCAAAAATCGTCGCAATGAGCCAGAAAGCCAGATGGAGCGTGCCCATCCACGCCAGCGACTCGGTGGACTGGGAGAAAATCCACGCCACCGGCGCAAAGCCGATGAGTAAGATCGTCATCAGCATCAGCAAGCCGGAGAGGAGGCCGAACACTTCGGCGAGGCGGGCCTGTGAGCCGCTCAAGCAGGCGAAGATGTAAAGGCTCGGCAAACAAATGAGCGCCGAGATCATCAGTCCGCCGGCAATTTTGACGGGCGCGGCCCAGAGTTGGGCGCCGCCGGAGAAGGTGCCGACGACGACGCCATAAATCAGGCTGCAGACAATGGAGATGAACAGCATGGCCGCAATCAGTTTTCCCGCGCCGGGCTGGCGCAGTTGAAAAATCAGCCGGCGCGGATGCCGCAGAATGGCTTCAATCGCCACAATGCCATTCGGGATGGCAACCCGCTCCGAGGGGTCATCACCAAGTTGGGCGGTTGCGGGTGGGATGACGGGAGGAATGGCGGGCGGAATGGGAGTCGGTTCGTTCATAGATCAATGTGGTTGGTGGTTAATGATTGAAAATCTGGAGCACGGTCCGGAAGACGTTTTCGTAAAAGCTTCCGTGGAATGCCGTGGGGCGCAAGAATTCGACCGGCAGATTGGGCGACCCGAAGAAGGGGCGAAGAATCCACGAAAGCTGACTGCCAAGAAAGAGATTTCCCGCCAGCCACGCGACCAAAACGCGCCGGGCGACCGCCTGCCTGCCGCCCAATCGCGTGAGCAGTTGAAAGAGGCGGACGTTGCCAGTCGCGCCCGCGAACGCAATGACTGCGACGTTGGCGAGTTTGATGAGATTGTAGGTCCCTCCTTGCAGGGCAGCCTGCGAAATGGGCGGCGCATTCCAAATGGCAAATGCCAGCAGCGGACTGAACGCACCCAAAATGGCCGACGCGGCCACAAAGCTCATCAAGATGGCGGACAAGGACTGGCGAAAGGAGATGTTCAAACCGAGCAACGGCGCCAGCATCCCATTGAGCAAGGCGTTGCCCAGGGTGGTCAGGAGGATGATCAATGGAAATTTGATGGCGGTGTACAGCGCCTGTTGCGGGTCCCGCCAATAGCCCATGGCTGCGCCGTAGAGTCCGGCTCCCACCACGATAACCGCCGCATGCAATGCCACCCGCCCGTGGTCCCACCGCTCCGTCCAAGCCGCGATCGGCTCGAGTTCCCCGCGCAACAGCAGGCCGATTTCGCACGGATTCACGTTTGCAGTTTGCGCACGCATGGCGAGGCTTTCGCTGTGATTGCCATCGGTTTAATTCAGCCGCTGCTTCCCGACAAGCACCATCTATAGCCGAGATTGACCAGGAAATTGTGCGCGAGGTTGGTGCGCGAGACGGCCATTCGTCTCAGCAGGGAGGGGAAGGAATTGAATTGCCGCCGGCGCACCCGGTGAAGCTCCGGGTTCTCCGGCGTGATGAGCAGAATGCGTTTGCGGAGATTCAGCGACTCGCAGGCCGCAAAATAATTCAATGGCATGGCCGTGCGCGTTTTCATACACCGGCAGGGACAGGGGCGGTGCAAGCTGATAGTTGCTTTTGGGCTTCTATGCGCAAAGCCAGCCGGCGGCGAAAGGCCAGATGCCTGAGCCGAGATATTTCAATCAGCGGACGCCATACGGCGTGAACGAGGCGATGTTTGATCAAAAAAGGCCAAAGGCGATTTGATCGCTTGTAAAGATAGCAGCCCGCCAAGTACGCCGGTAAGGCGGGGAGTTCCGCCGGTTTTCTCCGCCAGATCGAGGCGTGTGAAAAAAGCCGACGGTAAAGCCAGTCGTACCCCAGCAGCAATTCTTCCGGCGTCAAATGCTTCGGTTGAAAAACGACGTGCGCCGTGTCGTACTTCTCCCAGTCGCGGTGCAAAAGGCGGCCCTCGGCTGCAAACTGACGGAATAACGGAGTGCCCGGATAGGGAGTCAGAATGTGAAACGTGGCGCATGCCATCAGGTTCGCTTCGATCCACTGCACCAGCGTGGTGAAGGTGTCTTTCCGGTCGCCGTCGAAACCCACCACGAAGCTGCCGTTCACCTGGATTCCGTACTCGTGGAACAGCCTGACGCGCCGGCTGTAATCGGCAACCCGCGGGGTGCGCTTCCGCGCATTGGCCATGTTTTCGTCCGTGAGGGACTCGAAGCCGATGAAGACGCCGGTGCAGCCGGCGAGCGCCATGTCGCGTACCAGCGCCGGGTCATCGGTTACATCCAGGGTCACGGCCGCGCTCCAGATTTTGTTCACCGGACGCAGAGCACGGCAGAGTTGGCGCAGATAGTCACGCCGGGAGCCCAGGTTGTTATCAATGAACACGGCATAAGGCTGTCGGTCGGCCTCGAATTGCCGCCGGATATCCTCCGGCTCACGGACGCGATACGGCATTCGCAATCCATCGGTGGAGAGATAGCAAAATCCGCAACGGTTGTGGCAGCCGCGAGTGGCGATGAGGCTGGTGCTCGTCAGATAATTTTTGCGAAGCAGAAGATCGCGGCGCGGCGGCGGGTCAAGCGCATAAGCACTTTCGTAAGAACTTTCGTAGCGAGGCTTCAGGGTGCCGTTTTCGATGTCGGGCAAGATTTGCGGCCAAAGCTGGACGCCGTCGCCGATGGCCATGGCATCAGCATGCGGAGCCACTTCGTCCGGACAGGACAGGGTGTGCAATCCGCCGAGAATCACCATGCTTCCCTGGGCGCGATACCATCGGGCTAACTCATAGGCGCGTTTGGCAAAGGTCAAATGTACGGTAATACCGACCACTTGCGGCAAGGGATCGGCGGGCGGCAAGCCCTGCAAAAGATTTTCGTCCCAATACCGAACCTGCCAGTGCGCCGGGGTAGCGCCAGCCACTGACGTCAACGCCAGCGTGGGGGTCAGCACGTGCTTGCCGAAACTGCCATAGGGTGACTTTGGGTAAAATGGATTTATGAGCAAGGCGCTCCGTGCCTGCGGCCGGCGGCGTGGGCCTGGCGGCGGCAATACCGGCGCCGCCGACATCTCGCCGGGCAGCCAGAGCGGACGGCGCGGCTGGTAAAATGGATCATCCGGGACGTCTTCCAGCAAGGCAGATAGCCAGTTCATCGTACTAAGCCAGGCATTTTTCGTGCGGCTGTTGGGTCATCTGCCTCAATTGAAGCTCGACTTCCGCGATGAGTTTGTCCGGCGTGGAAGTGCCTGCCGTAAGGCCCACCACATCTTCGGCGCCAAACCAGTCGGCGCGCAGATCGGCAGCCGTTTGGACGTGGTGCACGCGCGGGCAAAAGCGCCGGCAGGTGTTGACCAATTCCCGCGTGTTGTTGCTGTGCGCACCGCCGATGACGACCACGACGGTGCATTGTTGGGCCAGCTCGATGGCGGCGTTCTGCCGTTGCTTGGTGGGCTGGCAAACGGTGTCAATGAAACGTACTTCCGAAGTGGGAAACCGTTCGCGAATGAGTTGCACCAGCCGGCGGACTTTCTCAATGGGCTGCGTGGTTTGCGAAACGATGCCGAAGCGCGGGCGTTCGCGCAGATGTGCCACGTCGGCTTCGTCCAAAACCACGTCGAATTCGGCGAGGTCTTCGGTCATACCGCGCACTTCCACGTGGTCGCGCCGGCCAATGATGATGGGATGGAACCCGTCGCGGACCAGTCCCGCCAGGCTCCGGTGCGCCACGTGGACCAGCGGGCAGGTCGCCTCCAGCACGTTGAGCCCGCGGCTCCGCGTTTCCCGCAGCCTGCGTTCGGACGCGCCGTGGGCAGTTATCATAACGGAGCGGGTGGTAACCGCGGCGGCATTTTGTTCAAGGCCGATGCCGCGCTCGCGCAGTTCGGCCAGCACGGTTTCGTTGTGGACGAGGTCCCCCAGGATGGTGAGACGTTCGCGTTTGGCGGCGTCGAGCGCCTGTTTAATAGCGTCTTTTACCCCGAAACACATTCCAAGATGTTCAGCCCGAAGGATTTTCATGATTGGCGACGACTAACAGCACATTAACTTTGTGATACAAAGTAAAAGACCACGATGAATTCGATCCGTTCAAAAATTTTGGTTTGATTCAGTTTGATCCAGTTTGATTGGGTTTGATTTGGCCTGATTTGGTCTGATTGACGATTTGTTCGAGGAGGTTGATGTATTCGGCGAAGGCCTTGCGGCCGGCGGCGGTGAGCGAGCAAGTGGTGAGCGGGCGGCGGTTTTGAAAGGATTTGGCCACCGAAACGTAACCCTCCTGTTGCAAGGCCTTTATGTGGGTGGTCAGGTTGCCATCCGTCATGTTCAGCGCGTCGCGCAACTCCGTGAAGGACAGGTCGGGCGCGGCCGCGAGCATGGACATGATGGCCAGCCGGCCTTTCTCGTGAATGACGCGGTCGAGCTTTAGGAAGGGTTCCGGGTTCACGCCGCATTCTTTCCTTTTTCAGTGAGGTACAGATACGCGCCATAGGCCAGATGCAGCGCGCCGAAGAAGAAGCCCATGAGCCAGTGGGCGCTGAAGGGCTTTTCGGGCCGAATTGCGGCCAAAACGACCAAACAGGCGCAGGCCGAGGCGACAAAAATCCAGCCGAACCATTTCACACCGCGCGGCATGAAAAAGCCCGCCGCATGCAAGGCACAGCCGTAGAACAGCAACCAGATGAAGGTGAGGACAAGGGCATTGGCCAAACCTGCCAGGGCGAACACCAGGCCCAGACAGAGGCCGGCCAACAACGGCGGCAGGAGCGCCTGGCCCACGCGCCGGGTAGGCGGCGACCAGAAAGGCTCATGATCTTTAATGGCTTGCATGCGCACGATCAGGAATGCGCCCGCGACCGCCAGCGCCGCCGTGCTCAACCACAGGACGCCGAAGGCACGCATGGAATCAAAATGCAGCGTGAGGCCGGCGGCGGCGGCGGCCACGCCCAGAGCGCCCACGAAGAACATGACGGGCGCGAGCGCATGGCGATAGACGGCGGAGCGCTCCATTAAAGTGCGGATGGTTTGAAGGTGTTCGACGGCCCAGTCAGATTCCATATCGCACACTTTGCATTACAAAGTGTATTTTGGCAAGTGAAAAATGCCAAAGCGCCAGAGAATTCTCCAAAGAATTCGCGCAGTGAGTCCCTGAATCTGGCAGGGACGCGCTGCCGCGCGTTCGATTCCGACTCCCGCCTCCAGCCCTTTTGTTGGGATTTGCGAGGAAAAAGAGCGAAAATTGGCCGAGTTTCAGTGAAAGTTTCAGTAGCGAGATTACTCTGCTACAACTCAAAACGAACTCGCCCACTACTCGCTAACGGTGTCAGATCGAGTTGGTTCATAGTCATAAAATGAAAAATGACATGAAACAACGATACAGTGTGTTCCTTCGCCCGTGGGGTGTTTATTACTGCCAAGACAACACCAGCGGCCAACAAGAAACCCTCAAGACCCGCGACAAGGACGAAGCCTTTCGGCTCGTCGCGGCCAAGAACGAGAACGAGGAAGCCCCCGCATTCAGCCGCCATCTGGCGCGCGTCTATTGGAAGGCGGGCGACCCTACCGGAGCCACGCGGACATGGCAGCACGTCATGGACGAAATCCCCAAGCTCAAGACCGGCGAAACCCGCCACCGCTGGCTGACCGCCATCAAAGACAAGGCGTTTGATTCCATCCGCAACAT
>JBEKMW010000102.1:0-17354 GCA_049523455.1 Verrucomicrobiota bacterium
CAAAAAATATGAAGAAAGAGTCGCCCAAACCGAGCAACGCCTGCTGCAGAAACTCGCTCGCAAGTACAATTTGGTGCTCCAGCCAAAAGCTGCCTGATGGTGGTCGGTTCATGGAAAGGGTCAGGGTGAGGTGAGGGTACTTTTCACTGTTTGTTCGATGTTCGATGTTTCCGGGTTCAGATTGCGCCCTACGCCTTTTCCGCCCCCGCCAGGATCGTCTGGAAATGCGGCGGCTGTTCTTCCCGGGCCACGACGCTCATTTCAATTTTTTTGAAACCGGCCGCTTCCAGCCAGCGCTGCAAATCGCTCTCGGCGAACCCCGGCCAGCGGTCGCCGTACAACTCGTGCGCCTTCTCGAAGTTGTGCTTCAGCAAATCGAGGATCATGATTTGCCCGCCCGGCCGCAAAATCCGGCAAACCGCGGCAATCGCTTCGGCCGGATTTTCCGCGTGGTGCAGTGCCTGGCTCAAAATCGCCAGATCAACGCTGCCGGCGTCAATCGGCGGTTTCTGCAAATCGCCCAGCCGGAATTCCAGGTTCTTCACGCCGTTCTTTTTTGCCTTGGCCGCGCCGAACGCCACAATCCTTTCCGAATTGTCCACGGCAATGACCTTCTTGCAGCGGCGCGCGAGTAACTCGCTCAACAGCCCCTCGCCCGCGCCCAGGTCGGCCACCACCAGCGGCGGCAGGATGCGCAAGAGCAAATGCCCGAATGCCTGCCACGACCGGCCCGGTCCATACACGCGGTCGAAGCGGCCGGCAATCTGGTTGAAATACACCTGCGCCTGCTCGCGGCGCCGGGCCAGGATGCGCTTGAGATTGATTTGATCACCGGCGTGGTCGGGCAGTTCCCGCGCGCCACGAATGGCGAGCTGGATGAATTCGCCTATGGCGCCATTGGCTTGCGTGTTCAGTTTGTAAAATGTCCGTTTGCCTTCGCGGCGCGACTGCACCAGCGCGCAATCGGAAAGCAAACCCAGATGCGTCGAAATGCGCGACTGCCCCAGCCGCGTGATTTCCTGGAGCTCGTTCACCGACAGTTCGTCCCGCTCCAGCAGGGCGACGATGCGCAGCCGCGTCGGGTCGGACAGCGCTCGGAGGGATTTCAGGGTTGAGGACATGTTGCTTTCGCACGGGTTCTTTGTGCTCCTGCAACCGGGCGACACATCGAACGCACGGATTTTCGAATAGTCAGATTCTGCCGGAAACACCGGTCTTTTTCAACCCCGCCCTTGCGTGCACACAGGAAGGGCAAAATTTCACATAAAATCATTTGACGTCGCTTGAATTTGTTATATCATCAAATCCTGATACGTCAATATGTATTTGAACCAATTGTGACATGAGTAAAAACTTCATCTTCTCTTCGGAGTCCGTTGGCGAAGGCCACCCGGACAAGGTTTGCGACACCATTTCGGATTACGTGCTGGACGCCTGCCTCGAACAGGACAAGTTCAGCCGCGTCGCCTGCGAAACTTACGCCAAGTCCAACCTCGTGGTGGTCGGCGGCGAAATCACCACCAAGGCCAAGCTCGACTTCAACGCCATCGCCCGCCAGGCCATCCGCGACATCGGCTACACGCACGACGACGACGTGTTCCATGCCGACAAGGTGCTCATCATGAACGCCATCACGTCGCAGTCGCCGGACATTGCGCAAGGTGTGGATGCGCGCGCGGCCGACGGCAAGGACACCGCCGAGCAGGGCGCCGGCGACCAGGGCCTCATGTTCGGCTACGCCACCAACGAGACGCCCGAACTCATGCCCGCCCCCATCATGTTCGCCCACCAGCTCGGACGCGAACTCACCCGCATTCGCAAATCGGGCCAGGTCAAATGGATCCGCCCGGATGCCAAGAGCCAGGTGTCCGTCAAATACGTGAATGACCAGCCCGTGGAAATCACCAACGTCGTCATCTCCACCCAGCACGCCGCCGACGCCAAACATTCCACCATCAAGGAGTTTTGCATCGAGGAGATCATCAAGAAGACCCTGCCCAAGCATTTGCTCACCAGGAACACCCAATTCCTCATCAACCCCACCGGCCGTTTCGTCGTGGGTGGGCCGCAGGGCGACACCGGCTTGACCGGTCGCAAAATCATCGTGGATAGCTATGGCGGCATGGGCCGGCACGGCGGCGGCGCTTTCAGCGGCAAGGACCCCTCCAAGGTGGACCGTAGCGCCGCTTACATGGGCCGTTACGTCGCCAAGAACATTGTTGCCGCGGGCATCGCCAGCAGCGCGGAAATCCAATTCGCCTACGCCATCGGCTACCCCGAACCGGTCAGTGTCTGCATCAACACCTTTGGCACCGCCGCGCGCGGCATCACCGACGAACAAATTGAAAAAGCCGTCCGCGCAGTGTTCAGCTTCAAGCCCGCGAACATCATCAAACAACTAAATCTGCTGCGGCCCATTTACCGCAAGACCACCAATTACGGCCACTTCGGCAAGAACGATCCGGATATCACCTGGGAAAAGACCGACAAGGTTGAGGAACTTAAACGGGCCCTCGGCGGTTCCGCCCGTACGGCCAAAACTGCCGCCGCCCGCCGCGCGGATCGCGCCGCCCTGTCCGCTTGACGCAACACGCAACACGTAAAACGCAATACGCAATACGCACTTTCATCATGCCAACCACCATCAAATTGCCCGCCTCACGCGCCAAGCTTGCCAAAGCCGGCGGCAACGGCGCCAAACAGGATTTTTACGTTCGCGACCTCTCCCTCGCCGGCCTGGGCCGGCGCGAAATCGAAGTGGCCGAACAGGAAATGCCCGGCCTCATGGCCATCCGCGCCAAGTACGGCCCCGCCCGGCCGCTCAAAGGCGTGCGCGTCTCCGGCTCCTTGCATATGACCATTGAGACCGCCGTGCTCATCGAAACCTTGGTGGAACTCGGCGCGTCCGTGCGCTGGGCCAGTTGCAATATTTTCTCCACCCAGGACCAGGCCGCCGCCGCCATCGCCAAGGCCGGCGTGCCAGTCTTCGCCTTCAAAGGCGAGTCGCTCCAAGAATACTGGCAGTTCACCCTCAACATGCTCACCCATCCGGGCGGCAAAGGCCCCGAACTCGTCGTGGACGACGGCGGCGACGCCACCTTGCTCCTCCACAAAGGCTACGAAATGGAGCAGGGCGATAACTGGGTCAACACGCCCGGCGACAGCCATGAAGTGGCCGTGGTGAAAAACCTGCTCAAGCAATGCGCCGCCGAACGCCCCGGCTGGTTCACCCGCGCCGTAAAAGATTGGAAAGGCGTTTCCGAGGAAACCACCACCGGCGTCCATCGCCTCTACCAGATGCTCGAAGCCAAAAAGCTCCTCGTGCCCGCCATCAACGTCAATGATTCCGTCACCAAATCCAAGTTTGACAACCTCTACGGCTGCCGCGAGTCGCTCGCCGATGGACTCAAACGCGCCCTCGGCGTGATGATTGCCGGCAAAACCGCCGTCGTCTGCGGCTACGGCGACGTGGGCAAAGGCTGCGCGCACTCACTGCGCGGCTTCGGCGCCCGCGTCATCGTCACTGAGATTGATCCCATCAATGCGCTCCAGGCCGCCATGGAGGGTTTCCAGGTCACCACCATCGAGGATACGTTGGGCGAAGGCGACATTTACGTGACCACCACCGGCAATGTGGACATCATCACGCTGGAGCACCTGCTGAAAATGAAAGACCAGGCCATCGTCTGCAACATCGGCCACTTCGACAACGAGATCCAGGTGGACCGGTTGAACCAGGCCAAGGGCGTGACCAAGGTGAACATCAAACCGCAGGTGGACCGTTACGACCTCCCCGGCGACCGCAGCATCTATCTGCTCGCCGAAGGCCGGCTGGTGAACCTCGGCTGCGCCGAAGGTCATCCCAGCTTCGTCATGAGCAACAGCTTCACCAACCAATGCCTCGCCCAATTGGATTTGTGGAAGAACCGGGACACCTGCAAAATTGGTGTTTATCGCTTGTCCAAGAAACTGGACGAGGAAGTCGCCCGCCTGCACCTCGAAAAAATCGGCGTCAAGCTCACCAAGCTCACCAAGAAGCAGGCCGACTACCTCGGCGTGCCCATTGACGGCCCCTACAAGCCGGAACATTACCGGTACTAGCCTTGCGCCGGTAGCGTGCCCTTGCAATTTGGATAGCCGGAGCAGCCCCAGAAAGGCTGCCCGGCCTTCGGCCCTCTGTGTGCAGTGCGGAGGATCATCGGCTGGCCGCAGTGCGGGCAGGCTGGCTTCTTGTCAGACCTGTCTGACGTGTCTGACCGCAAGCTGCGCTTCCGGGTGCCGTAAAGTTTCTCAGTCAACCCGCCCTTTTCCATAAACTCCCGCCCTTGGCTCTGTATCTGCCGCTTCAATAGATATGCCGCCTGATTCACCGCGCAGAGCATGGCGTTGGCCGCTGGTTCCGGTTCCGCCTTCTCCACAAACTCCGCCAATCCGGGCAACCCCGTCAGCCTCACCACGCCGTTTTCAGGATCGGCGGCCGGTGAAGCCCGGTTTCACCGGATCATTTGTTTGCCGGTTCGAGCAACTGCAAACGGACGTGGGCCTGCCGCCAGAGCGGCGTTCCGGCCGGCGTGTTGCTCAGGCAGAGCTGCAAATAATGGCGTGCCGAATTCGTGTCGTGGCCATGTTCGGCCACGAGCGCCAGTCCGAAATCCACCATTTCGGAAGCTTGGCCGCTTTTCCCCAGTTCCTCCAAGTCGCTCCTGGCCGATGCGAAATCTTTGGTGTCAATGCGGGCAAACGCCCGGGCGAGTCGCACGGACGGCTCATTGGTGAGGGCAAGGATGTGATCCAGAATCGGAAGGGCTTCGGCGGCCTGCCCGCTTTGCTTCAAAATAAAGGCTTTGGCATTCAGACTCCGCACGTCATCAGGCGATTTTGCGAGCCGTTCCTCAGCCAGTTCCAAGGCATTTGTGAACTCGCCCAAGGCCAGGTAGCTGTAAAGCACGCGGTTGGCAAACTCAGGGTCGTTGCGATGCTGTTGCAGCACCGACTGAAGCGGGTCGCGGGTATTGGCCGGATTGGTCTGCATCAGCCACAATTGGGACTCCAATACCGCCAGATCCAGGTCCAAGAGATTGTTCGCCGGCTCTTTTTGGACCTGTTCCCGCAGGTGGTTTACCAGCGGGCGGCTGCGGTCAGGCAACTGTAGCCGATTGTAAATCCCCGCCAGCGCCAGCTCCGGCCCCAGCGAGCCGGGGGCCAGTGTCCGTACCCGCTCCAGTTGTTCCGCTGCCTGGACGAACATTCCGTGCTCGAAATACACGGAGCCCGCCAAATAGCATGCCGTTGGCTCGTCAAAGGGGCCCTCGAGGGCCATGATCAGGTTCAGCCCGGGGGGGCCTCCCAACTGGTCGGCTCGTTGGCTGACGTTTGACAGCTCCAACTGCTGGCCGGCTTGAAGATTCGTGTTGCAGGCCAGACTGATCCGGGCTGGCAGGTTGTTGGAATTGAGTTGCAACGCCTGCTCGAAACGCGCCTGGGCCGCGCGCAAGCGGCCTTGCTTTTGCAGCGTCACCCCCCATGCCTCCAACGGGAGCGAATACCATTCTCCGAGCAGGCGGTCCTGGTCGCGCGGCGGCGGGGTCAGGCCACAGCGCGCCAGTTGGTTCGCCCACCCGCTGGCGCGAGGTGGCGACGGAACCGCCCGGGCCAGCTCCTGGTCCCACAGGCGCGTCCAGAATTGTTCGTTCGCTGCCAGCGCGGCGCCGGGCATCGGCGGCACGTCCAGCGGATCCTTCCGGCGCCGCTTCATCTCATAAATCGTCCCGGTTGGTTCCAGATAAAATTTCTCAAAAAAAAGGCCCTGGCTCGGGTGCAGATACAACAGGCGGTTGGTGCGGGCCACTTGTTCCAAAAGCTGGAGTGTTTCGACCAGTGTGAGTTCATGCCGGGTTTGGTCTGTCAACCAGCCCGCCGGCAGGCGCTGTTCCAGCCGGGCGCGATATTGGACCGTCCGCAGCGCGTGTGTCTCCACGGCCACCCAGTCCGCCGTGCCATGCCGCCGTGACAAAGCCGCCTGAAAAACCATCAGTTTGTCCGGGTCATCGCTTAACATCACACCCTTGCCAGCCGGCAGCGAGTTCACCGCCTCATCGCCAAATTGCTCCAGCGGATGATGATTCATCCACCAGAGGGCCGGCGCATTGCGCACGGCCAGTCCGGCCACGATCACCACGAGACCGGCGGTGGCGATGGAGAGGGGGAGGCGACGCCACGGGTTTCTGTTTCGTGAAAGCCGGTAACCATCCCGAACGACACACCGGGTGGTGAGCAGGAGACTGCCCACGAGGTAGGCCGTCCCCAAGGCGTTCAAGTAGTCGAACGTCAGCAACGGTAGCCGGATGCCCATCTTGTGCATCACTTGGCGTGCTCCCGGACTCGGATCAAACGCCAGCCAGCAGCACGCCAGCAACAGGCTGAGGCGCAGGCCGCGATACAGCCATTGTTGAAAGCGGCCCGCGTCCGATTTATCGCGCGCGTCCTCATCCCGCATCCGCACCAGCAAAGGCAGCGTGGGCACCAGAAAACAAATCGCCACCGCGAGCGCCACGAATGGCTCCGCCCGCCAAATTCTATGAGGCAGCAGCAGGACGGATTTGGTCTGGTGCAGGCTGACCACCCAAGCCTGCCCCAGGCTCCATGGTGAGTCCGGCAGCAAGCCGTTGGCCATGGGCAGCACGGCATAGACCAGGAATCCCGCCAATCCGGGAGCGGCCAGTTGCAGAATATATTTCCAACGGAAGTAATGGATGAAACGGAAGCGTTCCACCCAGATCACCGCGATCACAAACAACGGCAACGCCAGCAGCATTACCCAATTTTCGGCCATGCCCAGCCCCCAAACGACGATGGCCCCAGTCAACCAGCGTGAATTTTGGCGGTCGTTTTTATATTCGAGCAGCAACCACAAGCCTCCCGCCAGCAGCAGCAGGTCCAGCAAATCGCCGCAGGTGGAGGTGGCCTCCTGCCAGAAGCTGAAATCCAGCCCGCACACGGCGCACGCGGTCAGCCCTGGCAGCGCGCAGGCCAGCCGGCTCGCGTTGTCCCACGGGCGTTCCCACGGCAGCATTTGCACGGTGCGCGTCAGCAGCCCCAGAATCGCCGCTGCCAGGGCGGCGGCCAGTAATTTCAGCATGAGCGGCACCCAGGCCGCCGGCAGCCCTCGCAGCGGCAACGTCAACAGCCAGAGCAACGGCTGGCCGACCATCGGGATATCCGCCCAGCCCGCCAGCTTGGATGCGAGTGGCAGGCCGTTTAGCGTGAGCCCTCCGCCCATGGTGCCGGCGTACAGAACCAGCGCTGCCAAGGCCACGTACAGCGGCAGGCGGCGGGTTTGAGTCGGCATTCAATGATTCTGAAAGATTGCCCCACCGATGCCAGAAAAAAAGCTGTGTGCGTCAAGTTCTGCAAATTGGTTATCATGGCAGATGGCCGGGAAAATCGAGGCGGCGCAGGCGCGAGAACCTGTCCTAAGCCGAAGCGGCCGATTTTCTCAACCGGCCCGTCCGCACATTGCGGAATTGGGAGATTCCCCCTCACATGAATGAAAAATCTCGTGGGACGCACGGGCAGCGGGAAGGCTAGTGGGCTGTTTGGGGTTGGAGTTCCGCGTTTACGCGGTCCGCCTGAAGGCCGAACTCCAAACATTCTGCCAAGCAGCCCACCATGCCGGGAAGGCTTTCGCTCCGCGTAAAATGTGTTATAGTTACATTAGGAGGAAAGATGAGCGCCCCGATACCGGAAAATGAGGCGGCCCGGCTGGCGGCCTTGAAGGAATACCACCTTCTCGATACCGAACCGGAACAATCGTATGATGACATCACGGCCCTGGCTTCGCATATCTGCCGGGTGCCCATCACCATGATTTCCCTGGTGGACGAATCCCGGCAATGGTTCAAATCCAGGGTGGGCATCAAACAGCAGCAAACACCCCGCCGGGTGGCCTTCTGTGCCCACGCGATTCTTCAACAGGAGCCTTTTATGGTCCACGACGCCACCAAAGACCGGCGCTTCGCCCGCAATGCCCTGGTAACGGGCAAACCGCATGTTCGGTTTTATGCCGGCTACCCGCTCGTCAATCCCGAGGGCCTGGCCTTGGGCACCCTCTGCGTCGTTGACCGCAAGCCGCGCCGGTTGTCCCGCGCGCAGCAGCAAGCCATGCAATCCCTGGCGCGGCAGGTCATGGCCTTGCTCGAGGCCCGCCGCATTTCGGCCCGCCTGGCCGATGCGCTCGAGCACGTCAAGGCCCTGCAAGGGTTGCTGCCCATATGCGCCTGGTGCAAGCGCGTCCGCGATGACGCGGGCTATTGGGACCAACTCGAAGCCTACATGCACAAAAACGCCGGCGTTGATTTTACCCATGGAATTTGTCCCGATTGCTTGAAAAAACTGCGCCCCGCCGCCCAGCCGCAACCGGGGCCAGGCTGAATCCAATGCCCCTTCATTCATCGGAACCCGGTGGCAATTCGCAGTTGCAGTTTAGCCGTTTTGTGCTACAAGTCCTTCATGCGCAAGTTGGAACGTCTTGAGGCCGTTTGGCCTTCGGGAAGCCGGGCCGCGCGCGCTGGGTTTTAGAGGAAGCTGACTATGAAAAATTCGCGATCATCCGACCGTGGCGTGACCCGCCGTCAATTCATCCAAACCTCCACCGTGGTCGCGGGTACCCTGTTGCTGCCGCGCTGGACCCAGGCTTCAACCCGGGCCGATGCCACCGTCACTGCCGCCCCCGTCAAGCGCACCGCTGCCGACCAGGTCACCCTGGGCAAGACCGGCATCAAGTTGAGCCGCCTGGGCTTCGGCACCGGCAGTGACAATGGTTCCGTCCAGACGGCAAACGGCAAGCCGGCCTTCGTGGATGTCATTCATTATGCCTACGATCAGGGCATCACCTACATTGATACCGCCGAGTCCTACCATACCTTCGGTTGGATTGCCGACGCCACCAAAGGTTTGCCGCGGGAAAAACTCTATATCCAATCCAAGGTGGACGGCAAGCCGGCGGACGTGCTCGCCGTCGTTGACCGCCACCGCAAGACGTTCAATACGGATTACGTTGACAGCCTGCTCATTCATTGTATGACTCGCGGGCAGTGGACCGACGAATTTAAGCGTATCATGGACGGCTTCAGCGAAGCCCAGAGCCGGAAATGGATTCGAGCCAAAGGCGTGTCCTGCCACAGTCTCCCGGCCTTGCGGGCGGCGGTGGCCTCTGATTGGACCGAGGTTCATCTCGTCCGCGTAAATCCCCAGGGCGTTTACACCGATACCGAAGACAGTTACTGGGGCGAGGAGGCCCACGATGTCACTCCGGTGATGGCGGAAATCAAGAACATGCACGCCAAGGGCCATGGCGTAATCGGCATGAAAATTTATGGCGCGGGCTCATTCACCGATGCGGCCGACCGTGACAAATCCGTCAAGTTTGCCATGAGCCACCCGGAAATTGACGCCATCGTCATCGGCCTCAAGAATCGCCAGGAAGTGGACGAAGCCATCTCGCGCGTCAACCGAATGCTGCAGGAAGTTTAATCGCTTGACAGATCGTTGAAAAAGTAGGAGACGACGTAAGGAGTCTCTGACTTGTCTCTCATAATCCCAGGAAATTTGAGATTCGTCACCTCGTCTCCTGCGAAAAATCACTTTCTCAAAAGGCTGCTAAGATTCTTCCGGGACCGTTCGTCCCCGGCTCAAGCCACGGTCCGCTACCGAGCCAAGGCGCCCGCAGCCGCCGCTTTGGCCAGCAGTTGCGGCAGATGCTCCAGGCAAAAACGCGACCAGGATTCGTAGCCGCCTGGGTTTTTCGCGGCTTCGCTCATCCGAATGAACTCCGGACCCACAATGCCCGGACACCGGCCGTCCAGGTTTTCATCGGCCACGTGCACCACGTGCACCACCCCCAAATGCACGCAGCCTACGTCCGTGCTGTCATCGTTGATGACCGCTACCGCCGTCTCCTTCGTCACGTCAATGGCCACTTCTTCCCTCAGCTCGCGCCGCATGGCCTCATGATAGCCCAACTGCTCGGAGAACAATCCGTGGTCTTCTTCCGAAATGTGGCCCCCCACTCCCACCGAATACAACCCATGCAGCCGCGTTTCCTGGCCGCCCTTGCCGCGGCGGTACCGAAGTATTTTGTCGCCGCAAATGATCAGCGCGTAAGGGATGAGCTGCTTGTAACGTTTGTCCTGTTCGGCTTCCGTCCGGTTCAGGTATCGAACCTGGGAGCGCGCGGTCATCACCGGCAGATACTTTTCAACTTCGAGGCTCAATCCTTGAAACGCGCCGAGTTTTTCCAGCAGCTTCCGCTCAAAACAGAGCACTCGTTCTTCCGTGGCCATGCGTTCGTTTGCCTTTCGTTATTGACCGCCCAATGTTGTTCATCTGCCGAACCGCCACGAGCAAAATTTGTCACTTGTTGTTGGCACGTTATTCAACGCTTATTCACCCCCCATTCCTCATCCTCCCGCCATCGCGCCCACAATCAGCAGCGGCTCCTCGCCGTTGGCCACCGCCTCCGGCAGCTTCGTCTCCGGCGGCTCAAGCGACAGGTCCTCTTTGCACGCAAAGAATCGTACGAACGGCCGGCGCTTGAGCGTGGTGTGGTCGCGAATCGTGCCGCGCAGCGCGGGGTAGCACGCCTCAATCGCGTCCAGCACCGCCCCCAATGTGACCGGACCGCCCACCTCCACCTGCACTTCGCCCTCCACGCCTGCCAGATGGCGCAGATGATATGGCAGCTCGACGCGGATCATCGCAGCGTTTGCACCTCCACCGAATACACCGCCGGCAGGTCCCGCACAATGGGATGCCACAAATTACCGCCGTTGGCCGAGGCATAAACCTGCCCGCCCGTGGTCCCGAAATACACCCCGCAAGGGTCCAGCGAGTCCACGGCCATGGCGTCCCGCAAGACGTTTACGTAACAATCCTTTTGCGGCAGGCCCCTCGTCAGCGGCTCCCAATCGTTCCCGCCACTGCGGCTGCGATACACCCGCAGCTTGCCCTCCGGCGGATAATGCTCCGAATCGCTCTTGATGGGCACCACGAACACGGTTTCCGGCTCGTGCGCATGCACCTCAATCGGAAAACCAAAGTCAGTCGGCAGGTTTCCGCTGACCTCGGTCCATTGTTCGCCCGCGTTGTCGGTGCGCAACACGTCCCAGTGCTTTTGCATGTACACCACCTCCGGCCGGGACGGGTGCAGCGCGATGCGGTGTACGCAGTGGCCCACTTCAGCGTCCGGATCAGCCAGTTCATATTTCGATTTCAACCCGCGATTGATCGGTTTCCATGTCTTTCCGCCGTCATCGCTCCGGAAGGCGCCGGCGGCGGAAATCGCCACATAAATCCGGTTCACGTTTTTGGGATCCAACAGGATGGTATGCACTGCCATCCCGCCGGCGCCCGGTTGCCAAAGATGGCCTTTGGCTTGGCGCAATCCCGGAAATTCCTCCCACGTCTTGCCGCCATTGGTCGTCTTGAAAATCGCCGCGTCCTCCACCCCGGCATAAACCGTGTCCGGGTCGGACAGCGAGGGCTCCAGATGCCAGACCCGCTTGAATTCCCACGGGTGCTGCGTGCCGTCGTACCATTTGTGCGTGCCCACCTCGCCGGCATAAACGAATTTGTTGCCCTCACCTTTCGGAAAACCCTCCGGACTTTTCAATTCCTCCGGACTGCTGCCCGGCGTATTCCAGGTTTTGCCGCCGTCATCGGAGCGCTGGATGATTTGCCCGAACCAACCGCTCGTTTGCGAGGCATACAGGCGTTTGGGCTCCGCGGGCGAGCCCTTGATGTGGTAAATCTCCCACCCCGCGAAGTGCGGTCCCGCCACTTTCCACTCCTTGCGTTTGCCATCCGACGTCAGGATGAATGCGCCTTTCTTGGTGCCCACCAGCACGCGTGCTTTGCTCATGATTGCTTTTCTCCTTGTTCTGCCTGTTTCGGTTGTGCGTTCGGCACATCTATTTGGCCTTTTCGTTTCTTTCCCACAGGGCAAAGATATTCCCTTCCGTGTCCTGGCAGACGGCAAAATAACCCATCTGCGGCACCGCCGTCTTCTCTTTGCAGATTTTACCGCCGAGTTTCTTCACCTTGGCCGCGGCATTCGCCACCGACGGCACACTGATGTAATTGGTTATCGGCTGTTGCGGATGCATGCGCGACATGATTCCGCCATCGGGCGAAGCGTCCGCGCCGCCGGTGTTGATGTGCAAATAGTTCTGTGCTTCTGGGCCCGTCATGCCGGGGATTGGCCCGATTTTCCAGCCGAACAGCTTGCCGTAGAATTTCTTGGCGCGGTCGGGATTGTCGGCCGGAATTTCGAACCAAACAATGCCGGCCGCCGCTTTTTTCCTTGTGCTCATATTTTTTTCTTCCTCGTTTGTTGTTTTCATCCTTGCTTTGATACGACGAACGAGCCGGTATCTCCCGGACATGGCAGCCCAGGAATTTTAGCCGGCTGGAACGCCAATCTGCCTTCTTAGCCGCAATCCTACGCCAGTTCGCGCAAATCTCAAGCGCGGCCAACCGAAGAATTCAGGACCGCGGCATTTATGCCGCTTCATCGGCCAAAGCACTTCATGGCATGAAGCAGGCTGTCCCGCCCTCCGGGAGCGCGGATTGCCTCAATCCTCAGCACGCGGGTTACTGCGCCCTAAATTCAGCGGGGACCCCAGCGCCCTCTGGCAATCCAAACGGGATCTTATTTTGTTACCAGCGGATTCCGTGTCTTGAGTTTCAGAAACATGGAAAAGTCACGGTCAGCGGTCCAGAGCTCTCGCACGCCGTGGTGCAGGCAAAGCGCCGCGATCCGCGCGTCGTGGATGCGCGGGCCGGACAGCTTGGCCGCCAGCGCCAGGTCGCGCAACTTTTCGAAATAACCGGGGCTTTCGGCGAGCAAGTGCAATTGCGGGCAGGCGAACAACGATTCCAGAAAGCCCAAAGCTTCAACCAGGCTGGAGGCCGGTTTGTAGATGCCGGGGTTGGTGGCAATGCTGATAAACTCGTGTACGCACGGCCAGGGGATTGCCCACGGCGCGGATTCATATCGCAGTAATTCAATGTGCTCTTTTGCCGCCGCGTGGAATTTGCTGTCCTCGCGATGCGAATAAACCAGCAGATTGGAATCAACGGCAATCAAGCGCCGCGCCCCCGGTAGATCTCGTCACGGATTTTGTCCCACGTGGCATTCTCGAATTCGTCGGTCAAACCGCCCCCGCCAACCGTGACCAGCGGCGGCAGTTTGCGTGGGCTGCCCCGCTTCTCTTTCAGCACCTTCCGCAATCCCTCCTCCGTCAACGAGCGGAAGGTCGTCTTCTCCTGCCGCGCCAGACGCTGGACACGCTCGAAAAGATCGTCGGCGATTTCGATGGTCGTCTTCATAATATGGCCAACCATACTCGCACAAATGGCTGCCCATATCAACTGGGATTTGACAAATTCCCCAACGCGGCGCGCTCCTCGCAACCTTGGGCTGGGGGACTCAATCCCCTTGGGATTGTTGCGGGTTTCTATCAAATAACCTTTCCACCTTCGCCTTCACCCGTTCTTCCATCTTGATCAATGGCGGCCACGCGCGTTTATGACCTTCACCGGACAGCTTCCTCGTCGCATCTATCCCCATCTTGCTGCCGATGGCCATCTCGCTCGTCGCGTGGTCCAATACGTCCGCTGGCCCTTTCGTGAATATGCTGTCCCGCTGCGGGTCCGTGTTCGCGCACAGGCGAAACAATACTTCGCGCGTGTTATGCACGTCCACGTCGTCGTCCACCACCACGATGTATTTGGTGAACATCATCTGTCCCATGCCCCACAGCCCGTGCATGATTTTATAGGCCTGCATCGGATACGCCTTTTTGATGCTGACAAAAACCAGATTGTGAAACACGCCTTCCGCCGGCAGCGCCAGGTCCACGATTTCCGGGAAGGTCATCTTGAACACCGGCAGGAATAATTTCACGCTCGCCCCGCCTATGTAAAAATCCTCCATCGGCGGCCTGCCAACGATCGTTGCCGGATAAATCGCGCCCTGGCGATGCGTGATGGCCGTAATGTGAAACACCGGATACGGCTCCGGCAGCGTGTAATAGCCCGTATGGTCGCCAAACGGACCTTCCTCGCGCAACGGTTCGGCCGGGTTTACCCAGCCTTCCATCACGAAATCCGCGTTGGCCGGAACTTCCAGGTCGTTCGTCTCGCATTTGACCAATTCAATGGATTTTTTGCGGAGATAACCCGCTAGGAGAAACTCATCCAAGCCATCCGGCAGCGGCGCGGTGGCGGCGAAGGTAAACACCGGATCGCCGCCGAGGAATATGGCCACCGGCATCCGCGTGCCCGTTTGATAGTAACGTCGGCCATGGCGCGCCCCCACCTTCTGCAACTGCCAATGCAAGCCCGTCGTGCGCTCGTCGTAAATCTGGATGCGGTACATGCCCACGTTGCGTTCGCCCGTATCCGGGTCCTTCGTCACCACGCAGGGAAGCGTGATGAATCGCCCGCCGTCCAGGGGCCAGCACTTCTGGATGGGCAAATCAAGCAGCGTTGGAGGTTGTGGGTTAAAACTTGCAGGTTCGGAAACGTTCGGCGCTTTGGGCCAACTTTCAACTTTCAACTTGGAACTATCAACCAAGTGCACGACTTCCTTGCACGGCCCGTCCTTCACCATCTTCGGTTTCGCGTGCCGCAAATCCAGCGCCTGCCCGAGCAATTTGATGCCTTCGCGAAAGCTCGTGGGCGGCTTGGCCTTCAGGAGCGAGCCCAGTTCGGCCGCCACGTCGTCCACCGTACTGGCGCCCAGGCTCATGGCCATGCGCCTCCATGAGCCCATCGTGTTGATGGCGAGCGGAAACGGCGAAATTTCGCCATTCACCGTGGGCTTCTCGATTAACAAGGCCTTGCCACCTTGGGGCGACTTCATCTCCCGATCGGCCAGCTCCGTGATTTCCAATTCCGTCGCGACCGGCTGGGAAACCCGTTTCAGTTCGCCGGCCCGGTCCAGAGCGTTGACAAAATCGCCGAAGGAGTCAAAAGCCATATGCCCGCTATTTCTTCAACAACTCGCCCACCATCGCGCGCTCTTCCTGCAATTCCTTCACCGTCGCGTCAATCTTCGTCCGGCTGAATTCGTTGATGGCCGCCCCCGGCGCCACGCGCCAGCCGCCAGCCTCGTTGCGAATCGGGAACGAGCAGATCAACCCCGCCTCAATGCCATAGCTCCCGTCGGAGCACACACAGACGCTGTGCCAGTCGCCGGCCGGCGTCGGCTCCACGAGCGAACGCACGCTGTCCACCACCGCATTCGCCGCGCTGGCGGCGCTCGACGAACCGCGCGCCTTGATGATGGCCGCCCCGCGCTGCTGAACGGTCGAAATAAATTCGCCCTTCAGCCAGGCCCCGTCGCTGATAATCGCAGTGGCGGGTTGGCCGGCGATTCTGGCGTTGTAAAAATCCGGATACTGCGTCGCGGAATGATTCCCCCAGATCGCCACATTGCTCACCGCCGTGATGTCCACCCCGGCCTTTTTCGCAAGCTGCGCCTTCGCGCGGTTTTCGTCCAGGCGCGTCATGGCAAAGAAGCGATTGCGCGGCACGTCCGGCGCGTGGTTCATGGCGATCAGGCAGTTGGTATTGCAAGGATTGCCGACCACGTGGATGCGCACATCGCGCGCCGCGTTCTTCTGAATCGCCTGGCCCTGGCCGATGAAAATTTTGCCGTTAATGCCCAGCAAATCCTTGCGCTCCATGCCGCCCTTGCGCGGCACGCTCCCGACCAATAGCGCCCAATTCACCCCACGAAAGCCCTCGTCGAGGCTCGCCGTGGGCACGATGCCCCGGAGCAGCGGAAAGGCGCAATCGTCCAGCTCCATGCACACGCCTTGCAGCGCGGGCAGGGCGGCCTCGATTTCGATCAGGTGCAGGATGACCGGTTGGTCCGGGCCGAACATCGCGCCCGAAGCGATGCGAAAGAGCAGGGCATATCCAATTTGGCCGGCCGCTCCGGTCACGGCAACGCGAACAGGTGTTTGGTTCATAATCAAAATAGGCCGAAATTATAGTTGCCCGCCACGGCGTGGCGCAAGTGCGGAGCGACGATCGCAACTCACTTTTTGGGAGGTCTTCGGCGGGCGCGGGATGAGTCTGCTTTGGCCGGGTGCCGCATGAATGACTAATGACCTAAGCACGAATGACTAAAGAATGACCAAGCCCGAAGGCCAAAAAGCCGTGCATAACCATTAGTGATTTGGTCATTGGGACATTCTTTCTTCATTAGGGTTTAGGTATTCGTCATTCTCCCTGTGTCTCAGCCAGCGGCGCCGGCCGCAGCGCATCGGCCCTGTCAAAAACTGAGATGCGCCCAGGGACAATGATCGGCATTGATTTTCGTTGCGCGCCCGGCGATTCCTGCAATCATTGCGCATTGGCCGGAGCGTAGCTCAGCTTGGTAGAGCACCAGCTTTGGGAGCTGGCTGTCGCAGGTTCAAATCCTGTCGCTCCGACCACTTCCCCTCTTCTCTTTTTAACCCGGATGAAACCTGACGCATTTAACCGCATAGAACCCAAAGAACACAAAGAAGTCTCCTGGTCCCGTGGTCCGTGGTCTTGTGGTCCGTAGTCCCGTAGTCCCGTAGTCCCGTGGTCATCGCATCCTTCTTCGGAGGAACGCCTCCAGGTTTTCGCGGGCGATGCTCCAACTGCCGCCGGGGCCGCGCGGCGATTTTTTAAGCCAGGCCAGTTCGCCGGCCAGCACCAGGTTCTCCACGTGGCCACGGTCGCAAAGCAGGCTGCGCCGCACTTCCAGGCCCGTCACCACCGGCTTGTCGTGCGGAATGATCAGCCCGAATATCTCCGGCCATTCGAGTTGATGCGGTTTGCCGCCGCCGCACGCGCGGAAAAATTCGATGCTCCCGGTGAGGACGCGCCATTCGGGCTCGCGGTTGGGGTGGACGGAGATGTTGAAGGCGATCAGCAGCCCGGACTCCACCAGTTCCCGCACCTGCCGGGCGGCGATGTCGAATTCGCCCAGATCCCGCAGCACCGTGCCCACGTCCGTGAGCGGGCGGAAGCGCGGATCGCGCAGGCCCAGCCGGGTCAGGCTGTCCGGCGGCAGGGGCTTCGCCCATTGAACCCCTGAACCTGACGTAAGCTGCCAGTCTTCCAAGTTACTCGTTGCGCGCGCCAACTGTTCCCTCTCCGCTCCCATCGGATGGGAGGGGAGAGGGTTAGGGTGAGGTGAGGGTTCTGCCTTCATTGGTTATTGGCTACTGGCTATTTTTCGCTTTCTGCATTCTGCCTTCTTCCTTCTGCCTTTGACGCGCATTCTGCCTAAGGTTAAACCCGGTTTAACACCA
>JBEKMW010000103.1:0-17116 GCA_049523455.1 Verrucomicrobiota bacterium
TGCTATTTGGACACGCCTCCGTATCTGCTGAGTGGCGGTGCGGACATTGGAGCTGACGGTTTGCTTGGCCGCAAGGTGGTGGGCAAGGGCGTGGCCATTTTCTGCCAGGTGGACCCGGATGGCCTAAACGCCGACGTGAAGACCTACATGCGCTTCACGCGGTGGCGGGCTACGCGCACGGTGTCGCAGTTGCTCGCCAACCTGGGCGCCAGTTTTACGGTGGACAACCGGTTTTTCCGTCCGCTGGACATTGTGGTCCGAGCCGACCGCAAGTGGGTGGCGCCGGACGGTGATATGTCCGGGCCTCAAGCCGAGTCGCGCGCGCCGGGTGGTCTGACCCTGCCGGCAAGCGCTCAGGTCCCCTATTATTATCCCGATTATCGTACTGACTACCCGCTGGGCGACAATCCTTACCGCTATTACCGCTGGTAGGATGGCGCCCCAGCATCAGTCAGTCTTTGTGGCCGTTGCCTGCTTGTTCCATCGCACCGTCGCCGACTGCAATTGGCTGGAATTGCCGCCGAGGCGGATGATGAATTTGCCCGGTTCCCAATCGTATTTCAGTTCGGCGTTGTAAAATTTCAGGTCCTCGGGAGTGATGCGAAAGGTGACTTCCTTGGTCTCACCCGGCTGCAATAGCACTTTTTGAAATCCCTTCAAATCTTCCACGCTGCGCGTAACACTGGCCACCGGCTGGCTGAGATACAGTTGCACCGTCTCCTCACCGGCGCGCTGGCCGGTATTGGTCACGGCGATTGATGCCAGCAGCGTTGTGTCGCCGGTGAGGTTGGTCTGGCTCAGTTGGACGCCGCCGTAGGCAAACGTGGTGTAGCTCAGGCCGTAGCCGAACGGATACAGCGGGCTGTTCGGCGCGTCCAGGTAACGGGAAACAGTCTTGTCTTCCGGATCACCTTCGTAAGGGCGCCCCGTGTTTTCGTGGTTGTAATAAATGGGGATTTGGCCGACATCGCGTGGAAAGGTCGCCGTCAGTTTCCCCGAGGGATTGTAATCGCCAAACAGCACATCGGCGATGGCGTTGCCCGCTTCGGTGCCGCCAAACCAGGTTTCCAGAATCGCGCCGCAATGCTCCGCCTCCCAGGTGAGGGTCAAAGGCCGGCCGTTCATCAGCACCAAGACGACGGGTTTGCCGGTCTTGACCAGCGCCTGCAACAGATTCTCCTGGCATTCCGGCAGGCCGATACTGGTGCGGCTCGCGGCCTCGCCGCACAGGCCGGAGGATTCCCCCAACACTGCCACCACCACGTCCGCGCGGCCTGCCACCGCCACCGCTTCGGCCAACATCTCTTGCGGTGACCGGCGGTCCACCGGAATGTCATGGCGAAACCCCCGGAACGTCGCCAGCAAAGCCGGATCATCAATGAGATTCGCGCCCTTGGCGTACAAGACATTCACGGCGGAGCCAGCCACGTTGCTGATGCCGGCCGCGACGGGGATGACCAAGTGCCAGTCACCGGTGTAGGCCCAACAGCCCAGCAGATCCTGCTGGTCATCCGCCAGCGGACCGACCAGCGCAATGGTTCCGGATTTTTTCAAGGGCAGGAGGTGGTCGTCGTCTTTCAGCAGCACGCACGATTGCGCCGCCACTTCCCGCGCAAGTTTAAGGTTTTCCGGCGTGAGGATTTCTTTGCGTGCCCGTTCTTCCGAGCTGCCGCGATCAGGATCGGAAAACAAGCCGAGCTGGTACTTGACCTCGAGGATTTGCCGGCAGGATTGGTTAATCATTGACTCCGGGATTTTTCCGTCCGCGACCAATTCCGGCAAACACTTGAGGTAGGCCTCGCCTGCCAGGTCCATGTCCACTCCCGCCTTCAGGGCCAATTCGGCATCGGTCGGCAAATCGCCCATGCCCCAGGCGGTCAACTCGGGGATGGCATCGAAATCGGTGACGACGAAGCCTTTGAACCCCCACTGTTTCTTCAGCACGTCGGTGATGAGCCAGTGATTGGCCGTGGCCGGCACCCCGTTGATGGAATTGAAGGATGGCATGACGCTGCCCACTCCGGCTTCCACCGCGGCGCGGTAGGGGGGCAGATAGTAGTTGAACATCCGGTAGGGGCTCATATCCACCGTGTTGTACTCGCGGCCCGCTTCCACGGCGCCGTACAAGCCAAAATGCTTGACGCAGGCCAACAGGGCGTTGCTCCGGCTCAGGTCGTCGCCCTGGAATCCGCGCACCATCGCCCGTGCCACCTGTGCTCCCAGATACGGGTCTTCCCCAGCCATCTCGGCCCCTCTTCCCCAACGCGGGTCCCGGGAGATGTCCACCCCCGGCGCCAGCGTCCAGGCCACGCCATTGGCAGTGGCTTCATTGGCGGCAATGCGCGCGCTCCGCTCAATGGCCTCCGGGTTCCAAGTGCAGGAAAGGGCCAGCGGGATGGGGAAAATGGTTTTGTACCCGTGAATGATATTGTCTTCCAGCAACAAGGGGATGCCCAACCGGCTCTCGTGGATGGCCAGCGATTGCAGTGTCCGCGCCCCTGATAGCGTATAGACATGAACCCCGCCCACCAAGCCGTGCCGGATCTGGGCGGCCGCGTTCGTGCTGGTCTCTGGCGCGCTGACATCCACATAGTTCATCTGCCCGATTTTTTCCTCCAGTGTCATCCGGCTCATCAGATGGTCAATGAAGGGCTGCATGTTGGTGTCGTTGGCCGGCGTTTGGGCATCAAGGCAGCCCGATATCAGCGTCCCGAACAAGGTCGCGAGCAGTTTGGTGTTTTTCATT
Source organism: Verrucomicrobiota bacterium (assembly GCA_049523455.1). Classification (GTDB taxonomy): domain Bacteria; phylum Verrucomicrobiota; class Verrucomicrobiia; order Limisphaerales; family UBA11358; genus UBA11358. The sequence continues at coordinate 2,747 of JBEKMW010000103.1, forward strand.
TGCAATCTGGCTTTTGTATCTGGTTGGTGTGCGTTTCAAATAGCGAACAGCGGATGGAACCCTGGCACAGGTTGCCAGGATTGGTCACGACAATTCCACGAGCCGCCGTACTGGCGCTGGTTCCGAAGGGCCCCTTGTGGGAAGAACGAGCAAGGACCCCCTGAAGGGACAGACCGGCTGCTGCGGTCCAAACGGTTCAAGTGGAGGGATTTTCTTAAGTGAACTTCTTGCAACGAAGCGCCTAAATCGGGCACATGCCGGTCGGTTAGCTTTATAAGCTGTTAATTTAGAATGTGTTGCGCCAAACGTTCGCATGTCATAAAACCGTCAGACCATGTCTTCTGACATGCAGCGGAAGGGTGCTGGTTTCTTGTAAAGTACGAGCGCTGAACCACTCAAAGAGTGGCAAGGTGTGCAAAAATGCATTTAAGCAAAATAACCAAAAACAAATATGAAAATGATGTACAGAGCAGCATTGCTGGCGGCTCTCGGGGCGGCCGGCTTTGTGAGTGCCCAGGCACAAATCAATCCCAATGATCTGGCTTTGGGGTTTACCGTGCCTCAAGGCACGGGGAATTCCGATTATGTGGTTGACCTTGGTGGGATTCCGACCGGCGGCAACATTGTGGCCAATGAAAATACGGTGCTCAGCGTGAGCGGCTTCAACGGCACTACCTTCAGTTCGGTGGTCGGCTCGTATTTCGCCGCCAACGAGGCGTCGGTCGGCATTGTGGGCGGTGCCAATGCAGGGGGGACGGGAACCGACGTCATCCTGTCGGTCCTGGCCAGTCAATCCAACCCCGGCACAACTGCCAGTTCCAGCGCGCCCACCCCGGTCAGTTCCCAGTCCGCTCTGGCCAGCGCAGCGGGCACTATCCTGTCGGGAGGAATCGGGACCGGGCAGTTATCTCAAACTGCAGCCAATTCATGGTTCCAACAAGTTGCGGAAAATTCAACGACTGTTGGTGCAGCGAACAATTCCTTCGCCAGCTACCTGAACAACAATCCGATGACCATCCTGAACGGCACCACCGGGACCGAGGTTCTGGATTTGTACGAGAACATGGGCTCGGGCCGCAGCGGCACAACGGGTTGGGCTTATGATGGCAATGTTACGCTCGACGTGGCCGGCGGCAATTTGACGGCGACTTACGACGAAACGGCCACGGCAGTGCCCGAACCCAACATCCTGGTAGCGGGGCTCGGCGCGCTCGCCCTCTGCGGCATCGCCGCCCGGCGCAACAAATTGAATCGCAAACAGGCTTAATAATTAAAATCAACCAACCTCACAACCTCACAACAAAAACAGACAAATAATAATATGAAAATCAATCAAATTACCGCCGCCTTGCTTTCTCTGGGGCTGATTTCCGCCGCCAACGTGGCGAAGGCCGACACCCAAATTGTTCTTACCAGCAATGGCCAGACCTATAACGTCGTCTATATTACCGGCTCGACGGCGGCCCGGCCCAACGTGTTCAACGCGGTCACCAACGGCGTGTTTGATCAAACCCCGCCCACGCTCCAACCCACGACCGCTTCTGGCAGCACCAGCCAATATAACGCGATCGGGACCATCGGTGGTGTGAACTACATCATCAGTGCCGACTTCACCGGGTCGGAAGCCGGCTTGGGAGCGCTCCAGCATTTTACGACCGATCCGACCATTCTTCAAAATCCGAATACGGCCTCTTCTCTCCCGGGCTACAGTTCGGGAACAGTTTATCTTCCTGGCACTCCCAATCCGAGCTTTATCAACCCGAACAACACCTCCCAGACGGCTGCGGCCCAAGCCGACTTGTCCATGGCGGACACCAGTCAGGCCGTTTCCCTGACGGCGCCACCGGCGTACACGGCCTTGAAGAACTGGGGCATTGTCGGCGTGGTCCCGTTTGAATGGGTAAAGGCCACTAATTCCGCCCCGGACAGCTCGTGGACCGACCTGGTGAACGTGACGGATCCTCAGTTGAACTTCGCATTGGGCAGTGTGCAGGCGGCGAGCTTCTTCACGGGCAATGCCAATGACAGTGATTCGGTTTATTTGATTGGCCGCAATAAGGGCTCGGGAACGCGGGTTAACTGCATGTTGGACACTCTGCACGGGGTGACTTCGGCAGTCAATCAATACTGCGCCGGTAACGCGGCCTATAACGGAAGCGGCGCCATCACCAACGGCTCCAGCAGTGTAACGCTCAAGGTGGCAGGCGGCATCGTTGCGCTGGGCAACGATGGTTTCGACTCGGGCTCCGGTGTTTCCGGCACATTGAGCATGGATGTCAACGGCACGACCGACACTTACGGCCAAATCATGACCATTGGTTATCTGGGTATTTCCGACGGAAATACGGCTGCTGGCAACCACGCAACCAGGTTGACGCTTAATGGCGTGCCCGAAAATGACGCGACTGTCATCAATGGCACTTATTCATTCTGGGGCCATGAACACCTTTATAGCACCCCGAGCCCGGATTCCACGGTGACGACGGTTGCCGAGCAGTTGGTTGGGGCAAATGCGAATAGCAGCCCGAATCAAAGTTTGGGCTCCGGTTCCACAGCCGCCGGCGCCATTGAGAGCAAAGGCGGACTCGGCGGAAATGAGGTAAATACTTCCACCACCCAAAGCACCATCATTGACCCGAAGGCCATGGCCGCGGACAAGGCCAGTGGTGATGCTGGTTACCCCTCGCAAATCTAATTACAACTGACCCGGGGGACACAGGCCGGCGCGGGCAAATGCCCGCGCCGGTTTTTCGGTTGGCGGACCGAGGCTGAATTTGGATCTGACAATGAAAATGGTGACAAAAACTTCCGTGCTGCTAAACGTCGTTTTGGCCGGCGTCGTGATTTACGTCTGGGCAAACCCGCCACGCCAGGGAACGGCCCCGGCGGCGCCGGCGCCTCGCCGACTGGAAAGGCAAGCGCAAGCCGCGGTCCCCGCGCCAGCGCTGGGCGGGGCGCGTGAGGCGGTCGAGAAAGCCATGCCCTTCCGCTGGAGCCAGCTCCTGGCAGCCAATCAAGATTACCGCGTGTTTGTGGCGAACTTGCGGGCGGCCGGCTGCCCGGAAACGACGGTGGGAGACATCGTGCGGGGCGACGTGGAACGGGCATTCTACGCCAAACGGTTGGAGTTGCACATTGACGGAACCCAACCGGGGCTGTGGTCGGGGCGGTCGCAAGTGGAGATGGCGGACTATTTGCTGGGGCAGACACCGGCGGTTGCGGGTGAGCCGGCTGCCGCCGGCCCTTCTGACCAGCAGCCGGCGGGACCGGCAACCTTGGCGGCGTTTCTACAAAACGCGGATTTGACGGCGCCGGGACTCAATCAAGAACAGAATCAGCAAATGGCCGGTCTGCGCCAGAATTTGCTGGATCAGATCAGCCAGCCCAATCAGGCGCCTGGCAACCGGGCGGTTGCGGCCTCGCAACCCGCCGTGAACGGCACACCGTCACCCCTGGCCGGAACGGACGGCACGCCATCGTCCGCAGCGCCGACCGACAGCGCCCAGGACGGGACGGACAACACGCAACCACGGCTGCGGCCCGGCCCCTCGCAATCAATGCTCATGGCCGAAGAGGCCGAAAGCGTGCTGGGCGGATTGTTTGGAATGGGCGCCGCCATCCAGTATGACCAATACCAAGCGGGGTCCCAATCACCGCAGAATTGATTCGGTTCCCCGACGTTTGCAACGGGGAAAACTTTTCAGGGCGTTTTTGTGGCTGCGGATTGGCCGGGAGATTGGAGGGTTTCCATTTATGACGTAGCGCAGGCTTTCCAGCCTGCGGGTTCGGGCGGTTTTCCAACCGCCAGTTCCGGAACACGGGACAAGAATGTCTGCGCTACATTATGGCTGTGCGGCGTGGCGTTTGCGGAAATCCGCGATCATCAGTTCCGCTTGGGCCAGTTGGTTGGTGTTGAGCAGTTGATGTTCCTGGTAATCAATGAGGTATTTTCTGCCAGTGCCGTTTCCCTTTTCGGCGGCCAGCCGGAACCAGACATAAGCCTGCACCAGATCATTGGTGACCCCCCGGCCATCCAGGTACAAGGTTCCCAGATTGCCCTGGGCATGAGCATCTCCCTGCTCGGCCGCCAGACGGTACCATTTGGCGGCCTCCGTCCAGTTTTTCGGCACGCCCAAGCCAAGGTCATAGATTACGCCCAAATTGTTCCAGGCAGGCGCGTATCCCTGATCCGCGGCTTTACGCAGCCAGATGACGGCGTCCGCATACCGGGCACGATTGGTGCCGCCCTCTTCGAAGTAAAGCTGGCCCAAGGCATTTTGCGCCTCGGCGAGATTCTGCCCGGCCGCCTTTTGCCACCATTGGACGGCTTCATCCATGTTCTCGGTCACGCCTCGACCGGTGGAATAGATATACCCCATGCCATATTCCGCCACCGCGTTACTTTGGTCGGCGGCTTTCCGATACCATTTCAGCGCTTCAGCCGGATCATTGGTAACCCCCAAACCGGCGCCGTAGTAATAGCCAAGCTGGCCTTCGGCCGGGGCATAACCTTGGTCCGCCGATTGGCGCATGTACGTGGCAGCCTTGGCGTAGTTGCGCGGCACCCCCTTTCCTTTTTCGTAGCAGCGGGCCAGTTCATATTGGGCCTTGGCGTCGCCTTTGTCCGCCGCCGCTTGGATGGCCTGAAGATCTGAGTTGGTATTCTCTGCCCAACCAGCCAATCCCCACATCACGAATGCCCATAGGGCGTATCTCAACATTGTTCTTAACCCGCTGGCAGCAAAGGTTTGGAGTTCCGCCTTTAGGCGGCCAATCACGGGTGTTAGCCGAAGCCGCCTGAAGGCGGAACTCCAAACTAGAACTGTGCCAATATGCGCCCATGCCCATGAGGCGGCTTTGATTATGATCGTCGGTTTCGATTTCATTCGGAAAAAATATGAAGCCGTGGGCAGGCCGACAAGTTACGTCTTCCCGCCATCGCGTTACGGAAAGGTGAATAGGGTTACAATCGCGTAACAATCGCCCATTGAAGTCGCTCCCCGGCCCCTGCGGTGTAAGTGGCTTGGCATTAATCACTTACGATTACGGCCAATGTCCTTATAGTGGATTCACATGTCCTCTGGCAGGTTGTCCGCCTGAGGTGTTCGGGTTAAACTCCGCGGCTTTATATGAAAAAACGCTTGAGCTTTCGATCCCTTTTCAAATTGGCGCTGGCGCTGTGGCCGGCAATGGCAGGAGCCCAGACTTACTTTACCGACACGGGCGATGGGGATGTGAACGCGGGCTTCCGCAAGACGGGGACCTTCCAGGAGAAATACGAGATGGTGGTTTATCTGGGCAACATCAGCAACTATTTGGCGCAGGCGACCGGCACGCAGATAACCATTACGAATTTAAACTACATGGACCTCACCAACATGTGCCCAAATGGTTTCGGGAACCTGCAATGGTCGGTTTTTTCGAGCTTTGAGGGACAAACGCTCGGGCCGCTGACGAATTCTTCGGGCATCTGGCCGGTCGAAACTTGTTGGTACACGGTGCCCCGCGCCAATGTAAACGTTCAGACCACGCCGGTTGGCCGCTTTTCTTCGGCCGCCGAAGGCAATTTGGAAGAGCAAATACTATCGGTCGAGCAAGGGGCCTACGCAGTTTCGGGAACCTTGGCAACAACCAATGTTTACAATAACACGCTGGTCGTCCTCGAGCCCGTGTCGCTTGAACCTACCGAGAATCTCACTGAATTCATTGGCGATCCAAACAATACCGCTCTTGGCGATTTTGGCGGCTACCTGACTTTTTCGGTGGAGAATGTCACTTCAAACAGTTTTGCCTCGCCCGCGGTTTCAGATTTTTACGTGAACGTCCCCTTCAGCGCCCGGGCGGGAACGACGATCATTGATCCAATTACGGGCCAGGGGACTGGCAACGCGGATTATTTGGGATACTTTACACTCAATCCCAACGGGAGCATGACCTTCACGCGTGCGGCTTCCACGCCGCCGCCGCCGTCGGCCGGCACCATAACGGGCACGCCAACCAATGGTTTTGCGCCGTTGCAGGTGGTCTTTGCGAACACCGCCAGCGGCAGCATCACGAACTGGGTGTGGAGCTTTGGCAATGGCGCCAGCGTCACCAACACCACCGGCGGCAATGTGACCAACACCTATGCTGCAGCGGGGACTTATACCGTGGCCCTGACGGTCTATGGGCCAGGCGGCTCCAGCGCCGACTCGATGCCCAATTACATCGTGGCTTCACCCATGCCGAAGTTTGCTCCGGCGGTCACCCTGACAACCGGCGGACAATTAGTATTGGGCGGCAGCAATTGCCCGGCGGGCGTGCAATACCGGATACTGACGACGACCAACCTGACGGTGCCGTTGGCAAGCTGGACCCCCATAGCGACCAACATGTTTTTGTCCAACGGAACGTTCTCCTATACCAATTCAACGGGCAAAGCAGACGGTTTCTTCCGGCTGGTATCGCCTTGAGCGGTCGTAGCGCAGACATTCCTGTCCCGTGTTCCAAGACCTCCTGAACGCCAATCGCCCCTCAAACCCGCGTGTGCCACGGCAATCGGTCGTACTGCGGGTTGGGCCAACCCGCGCTCCAAGAGCGGAGATTATTGCCGGGGGGTGGCAGACGACAGGAGGACGGTGACGCGGCCAACTTTCTGAACCTGCGGCTTCTTCTTTTTGTTTTTGTCATCCTGGTCGGTGTCATTGCCCGTGGTTTGTTGCTGGGCTTGGGAGTTGGCTTGTTGCGCAGCGGCCTGGGTGGCGGCGGTAGCGGTTGCGGTCCCGAGGGTTGACTGGGAGGCGCCGCCATTGACGGAAACATTCTGGCCGAGCACGTCGGCTGAGACCGAGGCGCCGGAGACGTCAGCTCCGCCAACGCCGATGATAGTGCCGGAAATGGATCCGCCGGCGGACACCGTGGCCGAACCGCCGGAAAGGAGGGTGCCGCTGAAACTTTGCGCGGCGTTAATCGTGCTGTTCTGGCGCGAAATCACCTGGCCGCTAATATTGCCATTGGCCGTCAGGTTAATCGTTCCGCCAATCACACCGGAATCTCCGAAATCAATGTTGCCGGGATAGCCGGGCGAGTAACCGGGCTCGCCGGGGGAGCCAGACGGAAAGGTGCCCGCAGCTAAATCAACCGTAGGGCCAGCGGTGATGCTGCCGTCAAGCGCCTCCTGGATGATACCCGCCTGGCCGCCCACGATGCTGCCTTCGGGGGTTATTACCGTGATATTACCGGGAACCGTCGCGGCGTCCGAAGGGTATGGCTCGCCCGCCTTTGGGGGCACCAAGGTATTGGCCACGATACCGCTGCCAAAAGCATCTTCCGCATAGGTCGCTACATTCCCGGTAGCGGGATTTACAAAGGCAACGAACACCGTGTTCAAGTCGTCGCTGCCGCTACCGACATTGACGTTTCCTGTCAACGATTCGACATAGATGTTGCCACCATTGTAAGTAGCTATTCGAGAACCATTTATGTCAATGTCGCCCAAAGCGCTTACGGTGACATCGCCGCCGCCGGTCGTATAAACACCAAAGCTTAGATGATTATTCGCAATGCCCGTGAGGGACGACGCGTTACTGTTAAATAATCCCTCGGAACCCAGGTCCATCGAGCCGCCGGTGCTGATGATGTTGACATTGCCGCCGCCGAGGTCGGCGATCGTCGAGGTGAGCATGTCCAAATCGCCACTCACGGTAACATTCAGCGAGGCTCCGTCGGGCGTTCCGGAAGGTGTAACCGTAATCGCGGCCAGATTGGCGTAACGGTCGAAGCCTCCATTTGGGTCGGAAACACCGCAAGACAGAATGCCTTCGCAGTTGCCCAGTGAAATCGAGCCGGCAGCAATGTCAAACTGGCCGGGACCGCCAATCCGATAACCCAATTGCTCATCGGCCAGCGAGGGAGGCGGCGGGCCTTGCGTGGGATTGCTTTCGTTGTAGAGGGTGGTAATGGCTGAAGCGGGAGCCCAGGATACGGTGGTCGTTTTAAAATAAGTTTGCCCCGCGACAGTGCCAGGCTGGCCGGTGCTGACATAAGTTTCTGGCACGCCGTTCATGAGTTGCAGCACCGTGATCGTGTTTCCATCCAAGGCAGACTCCGTGGCGGAACTCATCTGGCCTTCGAAGACAAGCTGGCCGGTAGCCGGGTTATAGGCGAAGCCTGGATTGTTGCTGATCCATTGGCCATTCTTAAATGTTGTCCCGAAGGACGAGGCATTCAAATAGATATAAGACAGCCATTGGGACGGGAGAAGATTCGGCACTTGTAGGCTGGTTATGGCTGTGGGATTGAGGGCCAGGGTGAAAATATCATCCCATGACTCGCCCATGCCGGGGAGCAGGTCGGTGGCCGGTAGGCCGGGTATGGCGACGTTGTTGGCATAGGAATACGGGCTGGGATTGGAAATCTCGCCCGCCACACTAATGGACGTGACATCGTTGGCGCTCAAATTCTGCCCCGAAAAGCCGCAATTATCCATGTCCTGGCCCACGGAGACCGCGGTCGCCTTGGTGGTGATGAGATACAGGTTTTCCATGCTGCCGGAAACACTGATCAGGGCTGGATTGGGATTGTCTGCAGGCTCGATTGCCGAGGAAGAGCCCAGGTATTGGTCAGTAAAATAGCCATCCCCTGAAACCCATTGTTTTGAGGAGCTATCCGACATCAGCAATTCAATTGGCGGACTGGTGGGGCTCGGCGGAAGCGGGGCGCTGAGATCCCCGCCATCGGTGGTGGTGACGTCCAGATTCTGATACAGCGAAGGAAACAGAGCGACGTTGTTTTCGAGGGTCACGCCACCGGCGCCGGCGGTGATATCCACAATCGGCGGATAGACCATCGGCACATCACCGTAAGGTCGCGGGACATTCAGGCCGGTGAGATCAACGGCATAGGCCGCCAAGTCAATATAAGCCTGCGGATTGTAAGTAAACAAATATTTGCCGGGAGAATTGCCTCTCCCTGCGTTCAGGTTGTTAAAATCCCCATTGGGATTCCGTACCTCCTGCAAATAAATGTAACCGTTCGGCGCATTCACATTCCAACCGCCGTCAATGAGACTGAGCGCGAAGGGATCGCCGGCGGAGGCGCCCACATTCAGGCCGGCCGTAATCGTGCCCACGCCGTTGGCCAGCACATAATGCCCATAAACATTTTGCCCGGCGGTAATCGCGACGTTTCCGGGTTCCGGGCCAAAGGCTCCGGTGCCGCCGTCATCCGCTGCCACACTGGTGCTGCCCGAAGGCAGATAACTGATGACATTGCCGCCGGCGGCAATGGTGACGTTCCCGCCGGCCGCCGTGCTGATCCCGCCGAGACTGGGGTCAACCGTGCTGTAGGGCGCCGCACCTTGATAATCAAACCCGTTTGGATTCGACCCCGTGTTGACATCTCCATACTTGGCCGTCACGTTGACGTTTCCGCCATTCCAAGTGATGATGGAATCAAGGGCGCCGAGGTTGACGACGCCCACGCCGGCGGAAGCACCTGACCAACCCACCTGCACTTCATTGGCTGCCCAAATGTTGAGGCTGCCGTTTTGCGCCGTGATAAAAGAGCCATAAGTAACACCATCAATTGGATAGTCATCCAGATAGACGCCATAGCTGCCGGAAGCCGGACTGGGATTGGCAGTGGTCGGAACAAACGCCGTACCCGCAGTCAGGTTGACACTCCAATTCTGCCCGGCGTTTATGCCTGATTCAGGGTCCACTATGATGCTGTTGCCGGCCGTCAGGCTCAACGCGGTAGTCGCGCCTGGATTTGCCAAGGTCCAGGCAGGAGTGGCATTCGCCGGGGTTATCGGAGCCGCACTCAATTCAATATTATTCAAGGCCCGCAAATCAATCTGTGAATAGGCGGACAGGTCGGACGTATAAAGGTTGGCCCAGGTCCAGTTCTGATCATTCTGGTTGGGGTTGGAATTCGCGGACTGGGTGCTGCTGGTGGCGACGGCGGTAGCGGTGTTGTTGAAATAGATATCGCCCGGATTGACCAGATACGCGAAAAAGCCGGAAACTGTCGTTTGGATTGGAGTAGTGCCAGCCTGGGGATCAAAGATTTCAACGATGCCGCCTTGTCCATAGGCCGTAATGCCATTTTGTGTGTATGTATTTCCCGAAACAGAAATCGTGGAACCGGAAGCATCGGAGTACGAGTTGCCAGCGTTGAGAACGACAAATCCGCCGGGGCTGGGAGTGGTGGTCGCGGCCGCATCACCATTGGCCGAAATGATGGATTGGTTGCCCAAAATGAGGTTCTGGCTGGCATCCACTTCAACCACGCCATTGATATTTCCAATGGAATTTGCCTGGAGCGTCCCATCTTGATTCACGGTTGGCGCGTTGAGTGTAATATTACCGCCATCCGCTTCGATTTTTGCGCCGGCATTGACGCTAATCGCATTCCCGGCCAGCAATGACACCGCGCCCACCACACCGCTCTGCGGCGCCAGCGTCCAGGGAGCGCTCAAGGTGATGTCATCCGACGCTTGAAGGTTGAGTTGCGAAAAGCCGCTGGACAGGGAATTCACATTCAGTGCCAACGCGCCCGGCACGAGGGCGCCGTCCGAATTCAACGCAATATCAGCAGTGTTGATGAACAGGCTGGCGTTCGCAGACCCGGCAGCCGCCTGGCCGCTGATGACGGTGTTGAGGGCGCTCATTTGGGGCGCGGAGATGGTCACTTGTCCGCTGTTGCCACCCTGTGTTCCGCCCGCGACATTAATGGTTGAACCGGCCTGGTCGGAGATACTGTTGCCGCCCTGGATGGTTACTGAGCCGCCGGGACTGCCGGTCGCGGTCGAATCGCCTTGGGCTGAGATTTTGGAACTGCTTTCCAGATTTACCGAGTCGCTGGCGACCAGTTCGATGGCGCCGTTAACTTTCTGGACGGAATTGGCCTGCACCAATCCGTTCTGGTTGACCATCTGGGCCTGGGCGACGATGCTGCCCGCATCGGCAATCAGATTGCCGTTGTTGTCCACCGAGCCTTGGGGCAGTGTCACTTGGGCGCTCAAACCACGGCCATCGGGCGACATGGAAACCAGGACGGTTTCGCCGGCGTACAGGCCGATATTGCCATTGGGGGCGGAAATAATGCCGTTGTTCTCAATATCGCTGGCAATCAAATACGCCGAACCGCCGCCCGTGATGTTGATTTTGCCATAGTTGACTATCTTGGCGGTGGGCGGGGGCGCATCAAAACTCCAGGGGCCCGCGCTGGAAAGATTCAAATTAGGCGTGGATGCGGTGGTCATGACCAAGCCGTGGGCGGTAAGCGCGGCCTGGCCACCGACCGTGAAGCCATTCGGGTTTTGCAGGATGACGTAACCGTTGGCGTTGACCGTTCCATTGATGCTGGAAGCACTGCCGCCGGCGATATAATTCCAAGCAATTGAACTGGATGAAGGCTGGTTGAAAGTCGTCGTCTCGCCCGGATTGACGTTGAAGCTTTGCCAGTTGAGGTAGGCGATGCCGGAAGACTGATTGATGGTGACTTGCGACGATCCCTGGCCGTTGATCGTCGCAGTGCCCTGGGTGACAGCGCCGCCGGTGGGGTTGGCATTGGCCGAAGGCTGGCTCGTGAGCCAAGCCAGGAGGAGGATCAGCCCCGGCGGCATCCGGCGAAAATGACAAAACAAAATGCCGGCCATAATCAAAAGCATCCTGTTTTTCCAGGCACGCATCGAAGCATTACATCCAGGATTATAACATCCAGGATAATTTCCAAAGTTACGTTCATGTCAAATTTAGAACTGCGCGGTCAACGCAAAGGTAAAGACCGGTTGGCAGGCCTCCGTAGTCCCGGCGCTTAACAGCGGAAGGGAGAAAAGGAATTGCGTCTGCCAGTGCGGCCCGGCCGAAGCGGCCAGGCCAAAGCCGGTGCTCCAGAGGGGAGTGCTGTCCGGACGCCCCTGGGGATCCAGCAAATAAACCCTGGCATAGTCCATATAGACCAAACCGCGGACCGTCAGCGGGGTGTTGCCATAGACTACGCCCACGATATGCGGGGGTGTCTGCTGCTCCAGGCTGACATGCCCGCCGGCGTCCCCAAACACTTCGCCTTCGTGATAGCCGCGCACACTGTTGATGCCGCCGGCGCCGTACTGTTCAGTGCTGATCATGGGTTCGCTGGCCCACTGACCATCGGCGCGCACCGTGGTCAGCCAGTTGGTGAAAAACATAAAATCGTGCGAGAAGCTTGGATTGATTACCACCCAATTGCCGGAGGACTCCCCGGAACCGGTGATGTTTTGGAGTGATTTGACACCGTGAAGGAAGGCCTCATTGGTACCGCTGCCAACCGAGGTGTGGCTGTAAAACCAGGGGTTGACGCTCAAACCCAGCCCGAAGGAGCCGTTACCCAGAAGATCGCGCCAATTGGCATCATAGCGAAGCGTCAAAGGCAGGTATTCGATGTAGTTGATGGTGGGTGGATTGGGAGAGTTGTCCACGCTGGTAACCGGTGGTAGAATTGGATTGTTGTTTTTGTCAAAATTTGTCTGCACGATGGCGAAGATGTTCGTTTTGAAACTGGAAAGTTCATACGTCTTAAAGTCCACGCCGCCGGAAAAGCTCGCGTGGTAATTTTCCGACGCCGGCAACGGGAGGGTCAAACGGCCGCCAACGTCCTCGTTCACCGTGGGCGAGATTTCAACATCCTGCTCGCTAATGTTGGGGTTTGATCCGGGTGGCGTGATCAATCCGCTAGTGGTCGTTGCCAGCCCGGTATCAATGGTCGAGCGGCTGGCGAAGAAGTTCAGTTCCGGCCGGCCGGAAGCGGGCGGTAGGTTGAATTTGCGGGTGGCCTCGTCATAACCGAAATTACCGGGATTGTTGTTCACGGTGTCTTCCAGCGATTCCGCGCTGCCCAGCGGCAACCGGTAAAACCCGCTGTAATTGGCCACCACCGGCGCGTCATAAAACGGCCACTGATTCTCCACTTTATATAGTTCAGGTGAAAAGCCGTATTGCACTCCCAGAGAATGTTCTTCTTGCCACAGATTATCCGCGACCGCCGAGGAATTTATGCGGAGGTCGGGAGTGCCGGGGGAATTCTCATTGTTCAATTCAATCTTGCCGTGGACTGGCAGTTGGTCCTTGACCTTGAGCGTCAGGTCGCTGGTGCCTGGATCGGGTCCGGGGCCGACCACGGGATAAATCTGCCGGTCCTGGTTGGCGTTGGCGCGGTTCAGTTCAGCCTGGAAGATGGGGCCGTTGAGAAGCATGTTCGTGTGCAGGCTGGGCACCGAGCGCATCACGTTGTTGGAACTGAAGTAGCGATTGCCTGTCACTGTTATGTTCGCCAGTCGGCCTTCCAAGGCCTGCAATTTCACCGTCTCATTGGTGAGCTTCTGTGGGGGCAGGTGCACCACCACGGTTACATAACCACGTTCACGATAGGCTTCCTGAAGTTGTTCCACCACGGTCCGGATGGCATCAAAACTGACATTGGTGCCGAAGGCGCCGTCAATGTTTGTCAACACCTCCGCGATGGTCTCGGGCGGCAGGACCGTATCACCCAGGATCATATATTTCTCCACGGCAAACCGGGGCCCGGCGTTCGTGGAGACCACATGAATCCGGGTGTCTTTTTCCGCGACGGCAAGCTCGCTCATGGTCTGAAGCAAAGCCGAGCGTGCCCCGGCGATTTGCGCGGGAGTGACCGGCGTCGCCGGCGGTCGAATGGCGGACGGAGCGGCGTTGGTGGTGGTGGGTGTTACGGGGGGCTGTTGGGCCAGCACCGGCGCAATTGCCGGCGCGTTGTTGGTTAATCGCCGGTAGGTCGCCCCCGACACCACGATCTGGGGAACGGCGGTTTGGAAGACATTAAACGTAACCACGCCGTTGGTTATCTGCTCTTTCGCGAAGGCTATGCTGATCGTGAAATAGCCTTGCTTCCGATATTCCGCCTGCGCGTCGCCGGCCGCCTTTACAATTTCTTCCAGGCTGACATTGGCGCCCGTGTGCCGGGCAAGCAGGGGAATCAGGACGTTGGTGGACAGCAACGTATTGCCCTTGACGACGTAACTGGTGACCCAATATCCGGGAGCTGTATTGTTTGCGATCCCAGGAATGACCGGGGCATTGGTCGTGGGAGCGCCGGCGTCTGGCCGGCGATTTGGCGCGGCGTCGCTGGCCGGCTGAAAACCAGCCGTCCCCGGACTGGATTCAGCCGCCCAGCCCGGTGCCAACCCCATGATCCACCAGCCAAGACACAACAGCGTTAAAATGAAGCGGCGGCCCGGGAACCTCGCTCGGCACGGGACCCTCCTGTCAGCCTTGCCTTGTTCTGTCAAATTCATGAGACCGGAAGCTTGGGGGCCGATTTCCCCTTTCCTGGCATTGGCATCGGGATGGCTGGCGAACCGCTGATCCCATT
>JBEKMW010000104.1:0-17055 GCA_049523455.1 Verrucomicrobiota bacterium
CCGGGCAGACTTACCAGCTTGAGTATACCACGGACCTCAGTTCGGGCGCGTGGCTGCCGGTGGGCGACCCGGTTCCGGGCACCGGCGCGCCGGTTTCGGTGACCAACAGCATCAGCTCCTCCGTGCAGATGTTCTTCCGGCTGTCCATAACGAACTCGAACTGAAGCCCGCCCCCTCATGAATTGGCCCCGACCCGCGCTGGAGTGTGGACATTTTTAGCTGGCCTCGCTCTGTCGCCGTCCGGCGCTGGGCAATTCCGGTTTAGAACTGAAACAATCAGCAGTCTTCTAATGCGTCGTTTCTTCATATCGGAATTCGGGTTGGACGATTCGCGCGGATGCGCGACGCCATGCTCAATCACGGCCTCGAATCACCGGCTTCAGCCATGTCCAGCAGACAGAGAAGCAGAAGCGGTTTGTGCGGCGCCTTGCCTCGACATTTTCCGCTGCCCGTCGCCGGGTTCAACTTCGTGAGTTTTCCCAACCACTTGCGACTGAATTCAACCTGCCGCGGCTTTTCAGTGTTTCAGTGTTTCAGCTTTTCAGCGTCTAAGCGTTTCAACACGGCTGACGAGAAATTTGAGGACGTGGTGAAGTCTGTGCGGCACGCGGCGGTGCTGGTGCTGGTTTATTAATTTCCGGCATGGCAACCGCTCCCGGTTTGAAAGCGCGGTTATATCATGCACCCCAAGCGAAGTTTTGCGATTGCCTAAAATCCGCTTCGGCATACGATGCTGTCGAATCTGCATGGGCTAAGTGATTCCGAATTCATGAACCCTGAAGAAAAAGCTCGCCAACAGATAGACGCCATGCTCACCGCGTCGGGCTGGGTGGTGCAGTCGAAGGACGCCGTCAACCTCTCCGCTGGTCGCGGCGTGGCCGTATGCGAACTCCCCTTTGCCACCGGCGAACCGGATTACACGCTTTTCGTTGATGCCAGAGCCCTCGGCACGGTCGAGGCCAAACCCGAAGGCCATTCCCTCGTTGGCGTTGAAGAGCAATCCACCAAATACGTCGTTGGCGTCCCGGCCGGCCTGCCCGCGTGGCACAATCCGCTCCCGTTCTGCTACGAAAGCACCGGCAGCGAAACCCGTTTCACCAACCGCCTCGACCCCGACGCGCGCAGCCGCCAGGTCTTCGCGTTCCATCGCCCCGAAACATTGCTCGCCTGGGTGCAGCAGGAGAAACAACTGGCCCAACGCCTTCGAGAATTTCCACCGCTTGCAGCCGGTTCTCTTTGGCTCGCGCAGATCGAAGCCATCACGAATCTCGAAAAATCCTTCGCCGCCGGCCACCCGCGCGCGCTCATCCAGATGGCCACCGGTTCGGGCAAGACCTACACCGCCGTCAATTTCACCTACCGCCTCGTGAAATACGCCGGCGCGCGCCGCGTCCTGTTCCTCGTGGACCGCGGCAATCTGGGCCGGCAGACACTCAAGGAATTCCAGCAGTTCGTCTCGCCGGTGAACAATTACAAGTTCACCGAGGAATACATCGTCCAGCATCTCAACAGCAACACCCTCGACCAATCCGCCCGCGTCGTCATCGGCACCATTCAGCGCGTTTATTCCATGCTCAAGGGCGAAAAGGAACCCGCGCCCGACCTTGATGACCTGCCAATCGAATCCGCCGAAACGCTTTTCAAAAAACCCGTCCCGGTCGAATACAGCCCCGATTTTCCCATCGAGGAATTTGACTTCATCATCACGGATGAATGTCACCGCTCCATCTACAACCTTTCCCAAGCCCGCGACCAGATGGATTCCCAAAATGCGACGTGCGCTTCGCGCATTGTGGTCGTGGAGCAGTTGACGTTTCTGCTTTTCCTGAAAATGGCGGATGAGCAGGCCAAGCGGCCGTTTAACGGATTAGCACCGGTGCTGGGGTGCCTGAATTCGCCAGGCTTTCTGGCGCGGAGCATTGGACAGCCTTTGTCTAGCCAGGCGTGATAAATTTGAGCAAATTGAACAGGAAACATGAGCGATAATTCAAAAATCGAATGGACGGATGCGACGTGGAATCCGGTGCGGGGTTGCACGAAAATCAGCCCCGGGTGTCTCCACTGCTACGCGGAAACGTTTGCCGAACGGTTTCGCGGCGTGCCCGGCCACCCATTTGAATTCGGTTTCGATCTGCGGCTCGTGCCGGAAAAGCTGGGCGACCCGATCCGCTGGTCCAAACCGAAGAAGATCTTCGTCAACTCGATGAGCGATCTTTTCCATGAGGCCGTGCCGGATGAATACATCGAGAAAGTCTGCCGGGTGATGTTGGCTGCGAACTGGCACACCTACCAGGTTCTTACCAAGCGGGCTGACCGCATGGCGGCGTTGTTGCAGGGCAAACTCAGAAACGCGGCGGGAGCAGCGCACATCTGGTGGGGCGTGAGCGTGGAGAACCGCCGGCATGGGTTGCGGCGTATCGCCAAACTGCGAAACGCCAGGCCGACGGTTGCCTTTCTCTCAATTGAACCGCTCTTGGAAGACCTTGGCAAATTTGACCTGGGCGGCATCCAATGGGTAATTGTCGGCGGCGAGAGCGGTCCGGGGGCGCGTCCGATGCGGGAGGAATGGGTTCGAAATATCCAGACGCAATGCCGGGCGAATCGTGTTCCTTTCTTCTTCAAACAGTGGGGTGGTGTCCGCAAATCCGAAATGGGCCGTACCTTGGATGGGAAGACATACGATGAGTATCCCGATTTTTCCAGAAATTCCGTGGCGAGCCTTGCGCAACGGAGTGATCTCCTCGCTGTTTTCAGCAATCGTTAATGAGCAAAAAGGATTTCCATGATAAGCCGTACGATGCCGGCACGCTGGCCAAACTCCGGATTTTCGAGCTTTATACCCAGGAGTGGATTCCAGTTTTCCTCTCTCGCGCCGAACCACCGTTCAATGAAGTCCATCTCTTTGATTTTTTTTGCGGGCCTGGCACTGATTCCAGAAGCGTGTCCGGCTCCCCGCTGAGAATCCTCGGTCAGTTACGTGCCTACTATCAAAAAGGATTGGCCGGCTGGAACAAGGTCCACATTGTTGCGCACCTCTTTGACGAGAACCAAGAAAAGGTCGCATTGCTCAAATCCATCCTCCGCGCGAGGGAATGGGAAATTCCCGGCGTGGAGGTGGACTGCCAGCCCCTGGTATTTCAAGACGCTCTGGCCCAGCACGAGGCACTGCTGTCTGATTCCCGGGCCGCAAAACTGCTCGTAATTGATCAGTTCGGGGTTGATGAAGTCACTGAGGCCGTCTTCAGCAAGTTGATTCGCTATCCCACGACCGATTTTATCTTTTTCCTCTCTTCATCCACGCTCCACCGTTTTCACGATCATCCGGCGATCAAGCAGAAGATCGAAAAGCCGGAAGATTCCTATGATGTTCATCGTGCAGTGGTGGATTATTACCGGAAGCTGATTCCTTCGGACAACCAGTTGTTCCTTGGATCATTTTCGATTCGAAAGCGCAGCAATATTTACGGCCTGATTTTCGGCAGCCATCATCCCCTTGGAATTCATAAATTCTTGCAGGTCGCTTGGGCCAATGATGAAATCGCAGGGGAGGCAAATTTCGACATCGAGCGGGAAAACATCCATCCAGAGGAAGGAATTCTGCCGCTTGAACTGATGCGCCCGAGTAAAATCCGGGGTTTCGAGCAGAAACTGGAGGCCGCACTGAAATCGGGGCAAACGCTGTCCGAAGCCGATGTTGTCCGGTTCTGCATTGAAGCCGGTATGACATGCAAACATAGCGCTCCAGTCCTGAAGAAACTTAAGGATGAAGGTGTGATCGAAACAGATTTCCGCGTGCCGGATGTCGGAAAATTGAAATCGCCCCGTCCTATCCGCTTAATCCGATGAGCAATCCCCAACAACTGGTCCAAGAACTCTGGAATTACTGCAACATCCTGCGGGACGATGGACTGTCCTACGGCGATTACGTGGAGCAGTTGACGTTTCTGCTGTTCCTGAAAATGGCGGACGAACAATCGAAGGCCCCGTTCATCACGTCGTCCGGCATCGTGGCAGAAGTGGAGCGGCGGTTGAGCGTGATGGAGGAGTTGGAGACGGTGGTGTCCGCCAACCTGCAACGGGCGTCCCGTTTGCGGCAATCCATCCTGCGGAAGGCGTTTTCAGGCCAACTCGTATGAAACCGCCATTCATCATTCTGCATTCATCCTTCTGCCTTGGCCTCGCCCGCCTCCGCCAGTCCATCCTCCAAAAAGCTTTTTCAGGAGAGTTGGCAACGGCGGCGGTTTCAGATTAAATTTCGCCTGCAATGTCGAGCCAACCATCCATCGCCGTCAATCCGTCGCTGCTCGCGTGGGCGCGCGTGGAGAGCGGTTATGACGTTGACCGTGTGGCCAAGCGGCTGCAAGTGAAGGAAGAGCGGGTCGCCGAATGGGAGAAGGGCGAGCGCCAACCGACGTTTCGACAGGTGGAATTACTGGCGCAATTTTTCCATCGCCCTTTGAGCGTTTTCTTCATGGCACGTCCTCCGCAACTGCCTCCGCTGGCGACGGAGTACAGGCGTTTGCCAGATGTCGAGCCGGGGCACGAGTCGCCGGAATTGCGGCTGGCCTTGCGCCAGATGCTCACGCGCCGCGAGAACACGCTCAATCTGATGGGCGAGCTGGGCGAACCGATTCCGGAATTTTCCCTGCGCGCACATCTGCGCGAAACACCAGCGGGAGTCGGCCAACGACTGCGGCAGGCAACCGGCGTGACGGTGGAGACCCAACTTGGTTGGTCAAATGAATGGGAGGCATGGCGGGAATGGCGGGCAGCAGTTGATAATTTGGGAGTGCTGGTTTTCCAATTCGCCAAAGTTTCCTTGAAGGAAGTTCGCGGGCTGGCATTGCTGCGGACGCCCATGCCGGTTGCCGGCATCAATGGCAAAGAATTGCCGGAGGCGAAAGCCTTCACACTTTTTCACGAGGTCGTTCATCTCATGCTGGCGGCTGGAAACGAGGAAGCGCCAGCGGCCCGGGAAAATCGCAAAGGCGATGCTTGGTTGGCGGTTGAACGATTTGCCGAGGCAGCCGCAAGCCATACACTGGTTCCGGACGATGCGTTGCGTGATTTGATCGGACGCCTGGCAATGCAGCGAGGGAGTTGGGATATCGACAACGTCCGCCGCGTGGCAAAGAAATTCTGGCTGACTCCACTGGCGATGGCGACGCGATTGCGGGAATCGGGGTTCATTAATTGGACGCAATACAACGCATGGCGGGAGGAATGGCAGGCTTATGTGGCAACGTTGCCGCCACGTCGTGGCGGTTTTGCAACGCCGGTGCAGAAAGCTGTAAACCGGGCTGGTCAACCTTTTGCCAGGCTGGTGTTGGAAGCACTCGCCGCAAACCGCATCACGCCGGTGGATGCGTCACGTTTTCTCGACCTGAAGTTTGAACACTTCAACAAACTGCGCACACACCTGATGCACGAGCCAGTGGAAATTTTCATCGATGAGTAAACCGGCGCCACCGCCAATTTATTCGGTGGACTCCAGTTCGCTCATGGACTGGCAGGCGCGGTATTATCCGACAGACGTTTTCATTGGCCTAATTGCGAGCATTGATGCGTTGATTGTGGCGGAACGGTTTATTGCGCCAGCGTTGGTGAAGGAGGAAATTGGCGTGGTCGGAACGGCGGAATTGGTTGACTGGACAGAAAATCATTCTGGCGTTTTCGTTTCCACTGCTTCGGTTCTAACCGAGGCACTGGCAATTCAAAATCAATTCACCGGCTTGCGTGATCCGCGGGCTGCATACGAAGAAGCCGACGCCTATGTTGTTGCATTGGCGAAGATTCGTAACGGCATTGTTGTGACACAGGAAACGCCAGCCGCAGAAAAGCGCAATCCCAGACGAACGCATTTCATCCCAGATGTCTGCCGAGAAATGGGAATTCACTGTATCAGCTTTATTGGCTTGATGCGCCGCGAAGGCTGGCGCTTTTGACGGTTCACTCTCCATGAACCGGAACATCCAACATCCAACATCGAACGTCCAACATCCAATGAAAGCAAAACCCTCACCTCACCCTAACCCTCTCCCCTCCCATCCGATGGGAGCGGAGAGGGAACAGTCGGCGGGCGCAATGGGTGACTCGGGAGACTGGCAGGTTACGTCAGGTTCATGGTCCCAATGCATGCGATGAATCGAAAGGAGGCTTTCCATGAGCAATCCCCAACAACTCGTCCAAAAACTCTGGAACTGCTGCAACATCCTTTCATCTTCGCTGCGCTACGACGCGACGAGCCGCGACCATTGAGCACCACATGAGCACACCTTCAGCACTTGTTTCCAAACTTTGGAATTACTGCAATATCCTGCGGGATGACGGCTTGTCATACGGCGATTACGTGGAGCAGTTGACGTTTCTGCTTTTCCTCAAGATGGCGGACGAGCAATCGAAGGCCCCGTTCAACAAATCGTCGCCCATCCCCAAAGGTTTCGGTTGGGACGTGCTGCTGAAGCTGGATGGCGATGATCTCGAAATTCATTACCGCCATACGTTGGAGGAACTCGGCAAACGGCCGGGCATGTTGGGCGTCATTTTCCGCAAGGCGCAGAACAAGATCCAGGACCCGGCCAAGTTGCGCCGGCTCATCGTGGATCTGATTGACAAAGAGGAGTGGTCCAGCCTGTCCGCCGATGTGAAGGGCGATGCCTACGAGGGGTTGCTGCAAAAGAACGCCGAGGACGTTAAAGGCGGCGCGGGCCAATATTTCACGCCGCGCCCCCTCATCGCCGCCATGGTGGACGCCATGGCACCGCAGCCCAACCAGACGATTTGCGATCCGGCCTGTGGCACGGGTGGTTTCCTGCTGGCCGCGCATGATTACATCGCCAAGCATCACGCGCTGGACCGCGCGCAAAAGAAGAAGCTCAAGAGCGGCACGCTTTTCGGCATCGAACTGGTGGACAGCGTCACGCGCCTTTGCGCGATGAACCTGCTGCTGCACGGCATCGGGTCGGAGTCCGACCTCCCATTGGGTGACAACGGCCTGCCCGTCGTCACCAAGGACGCGCTGGCCGGGAAACATGGCGAATATGACCTGGTGCTGGCCAATCCGCCTTTCGGCAAGAAGAGTAGCGTCACCATTGTCAATGAGGCGGGCGAAACCTCGAAGGAGTCGCTCATCATCAACCGCGACGATTTTTGGGCATCCACGAGCAACAAGCAGCTTAATTTTCTCCAGCATATCTTCACCATCCTCAAACAGCACGGCCGCGCGGCGGTGGTACTGCCGGACAACGTGCTCTTTGAAGGCGGCGCCGGCGAAACCATCCGGCGCGAACTGCTCAAGCAGGCGGACGTCCACACATTGCTGCGCCTGCCCACCGGCATCTTCTACGCCCAAGGCGTGAAGGCGAACGTCCTGTTCTTCGACCGCAAGCCGGCGCAGGAAAAGCCGTGGACGCAGAAGCTCTGGATTTACGACCTGCGGACGAACCTGCATTTCACGCTCAAGGAGAACACCCTTAAGCGCACCGACCTCGACGACTTCGTGAAGTGCTACAATCCGAAAAACCGGCACGAACGGAAGGAAGCCGAGCGGTTCAAGAGCTTCGCCTACGACGACCTGCTCAAGCGCGACAAGGTAAACCTGGACATTTTCTGGCTGAAAGACGACGCACTCGAAGAAAGCGCCAACCTTCCCGCGCCCGAAGTCATCGCCCAGGAAATCGCGGACGACCTCGAAGCCGCACTCGAGCAATTCACCACCATCACCGAGGATTTGAAGAAATGAACATGGACCCGGCCAGGCCGGCAAGCGAGAAGGCTCCGGCGGTTTTGCACTTGAACCTGCATCGGGAGTTTTTCGCAGCCATTGCTGCCAAGACCAAACGCATTGAATATCGCGACTGCAAACCTTACTGGCGTCGCCGGTTGCAAGGTCGAAAGTATGATTTCATTCAGTTCCGCAACGGATATGCCACCAAAGCCCCGGAAATGCTCGTGGAGTTCCGTGGATACCGGGTTCAAGGCAAAGGAAGGAACAAGGAGTTCGCCATTCGCCTCGGACGCATCCTGAAAATTAAACGTTGGCGGAACTGAAAAGGGTATGAAATTTGATTTGGTCATGATTTCCGAGTTGCTCGCGGCGGTCGTGCCGCTGTTGGTTTTGGTTCTGGCATTGGTCATTGACCGCCGCCTTCGGAAGCGCATTGAAAAACCGCCTCAAACGGAAAAACTCCTGCGCCCGGCGGGTTACTCGCTTTGCGTCCGTCTCGACGAAACACTGGATAAAATGCCGAATGCCATCCTCGCCCGCTGTGAGTGGGGGCATGATGACTTTTCGTTGCAGGTGGAAAACCTGCCCAAAGCGCCACCCAAGCCCGGGCAGCAGGAATTGATTTAACCGCAAAGAACGCAAAGAAAAATCGCCAAAGAACCAAGAAGTGAATCCGAGATCGTCCTCTATCAGACAGAGGATGGCCGCACCCGGCTGGAGGTGAAGCTGGAAAACGAATCGGTCTGGCTCAACCAGAACCAAATGGCGGAGTTGTTTCAGACGACGAAACAAAACGTCAGCCTGCATATCCAGAACATTTTTACAGAGAACGAGTTGCGGGAAGATTCAGTTGTCAAGGAATCCTTGACTACTGCCGCCGACGGCAAGAAATACCAAACCAAGTTTTTCAATCTGGATATCATCATCTCCGTTGGCTACCGGGTAAAATCGCTGCGCGGCACGCAATTCCGCATCTGGGCGACGCAGCGGTTGCGCGAATTCATCGTGAAGGGGTTCACGCTGGATGATGAACGGTTGAAACAGGGTGGCGCTTATTTTGACGAATTGCTGGCGCGCATCCGGGAAATCCGGGCGTCGGAAAAGAATTTTTACCAGAAGATCAAGGACATCTACGCGACCAGCGCGGATTACGACGAGCATGCGGAAATCACGCAGGACTTTTTCGCCAGGGCCCAAAACAAACTGCACTGGGCGATCCACGGTCACACGGCGGCAGAGGTGATTGCGGCGCGAGCAAATGCGGCCAGTGCACCCGCCTGCGCTCCCGTCTTCGCTGGGCTTCGACGCGGCAGGTCCGCGGTCAAAACACATTCCGGACCCTCTTTGTTTCCTGGTTACCTTGTTGTAAAAATCCCGTTCGCATATTTCGCCTATTTCGCGGTTCAATTCGCTTGCGCCTCATTTAACCAGTTACCATTTAACGACTTAACCGTCCCCGTTTCACGTTTCACTCACTTAGCCATTTAACTGATTTATCGTACCGAATGCGCGACGGTCGCCTATTCCGAAATGCTGACTTGTGATTTACTCGCGGCAGATGACCGCGACCAGTCACCAAAACCAATGCCGGTGGAAGATTTAACCGCAGATGAACGCAGATGAACGCAAAAGCACAGAAGCAAACGGGAAACGAAGTCTTTTTTTTACCGCAGAGAACACAAAGATCGCAAAGCGGTTTGCAGCCTTGGCCATCTTCCATATTCCATCCCCGCCCCGCTGGCGATGGACATTTCCGCCAAGGCCTGAACCATGAAAATTACCAAACGAACCCAAACGTGAAATTCGATTTCACCAACGAATTCGGCCCGATGCCCTGTGTTTGGACACCTGTCGGATGGAAAAACGAACCCAAATGAAAGCAGTTTATCCGGGTAAATCCGGGTAAATCCGGGTAAATCCGGCCATAGAAATTATGAACCTGACCCGTAATGGCAAAATCGGTCGCCTCCCCAAGACCATCCTGGAGCAGTTGAACCGCCGCCTCGAAAACGGCGAAATAGGCCGCCCGCTGGTCGCCTGGCTCAATTCCCTGCCCGAAGTCCAGGCCTTGCTTGCGGCCGAATTTGAGGGCAATCTGAATCTCCGGGCCGTAGATGAATGATGCAACACGTGGAATGAACACACAATTTCCGGCCAATCTTTGAACATCGTCGTGGCCCCGCCAGTTAATAAAAAAGGATCCAAAATGCAAAAGCGCAAACTTGGAGAGAATGGTTTGGCAGTATCGGCAGTCGGCCTGGGCTGCATGGGGATGAGTTACCATCGGGGTCCCGCCCCCGACCGGAACGCGATGATCGCGCTGCTCCGCAAGGCGGTGGAGCTTGGCGTGACTTTGTTCGACACCGCCGAAGTCTATGGCCCGTTCATCAACGAGGAACTGATAGGCGACGCGCTTTCGCCATTCCGCAAGGAGGTGGCCATTGCGACTAAATTCGGGTTCAACTTTGAGGCCGGAAAAGCGACGGGGCTGAACAGCCGGCCGGAGCATATCCGCCAGGTTGCCGAGGAATCACTCAAACGACTGAAACGCGATAGCATCGCCCTGTTCTACCAACATCGTCTCGACCCCAATGTGCCGATCGAGGAGGTGGCGGGGAGCGTGAAGGATTTGATTCAGCAAGGCAAAGTGAAGCATTTCGGCCTGTGTGAAGTAAGCGCAGAGACGATCCGACGCGCGCATGCCGTTCAGCCGCTGACGGCGGTGCAAAGCGAGTATTCGCTGATGTGGCGGGAGCCGGAAGCGGAACTCCTGCCGACGCTCGAGGAACTCGGCATCGGTTTCGTTCCCTACAGCCCGCTGGGCAGAGGGTATCTCTCCGGCGCTTTGAACGAACACACAAAATTCGATGCCAGCAACGACAACCGGGCCGACTTGCCGCGCTTCACCGCCGAGGCGATGAAAGCGAATCAGGTTCTCGTGGAATTGTTGAATAAATTCGCTCAACGGAAAGGAGCGACCCCTGCTCAAATCGCACTGGCCTGGGTGCTGGCTCAAAAGCCCTGGATCGTTCCCATACCGGGCACGACCAAGCTGGCGCGTTTGGAAGAAAATCTGAAATCAGCGGACTTGGAATTTAGTGCCGAAGAGTTGCGCGACCTCGATCGCGCGGTTTCGAAAATTAAATTGCACGGTGACCGATATCCCACCGCACAGCAAAAACTGGTTGGAAAATAAAAAGGCCAGGCTCGAGTCATCGGCAGCGCATTTAAACAATTAACAAAATGAAAGGAATTCGAGTTGCGACAGATGCGCCAGCAAGGAAGCGGTGCCATCGTCAACTGCTCTTCGCAGGGAGGACTGGTGGGCGCTCCCGGGCGTGGAACCTATCGCGCCGCCAAGCACGGAGTGCTTGGGCTCACCAAATGCGCGGCCTTGGAATATGCTGCAAGGGGCATTCGTATCAACGCCGTATGCCCGGGCCTCATCCATACGTCAATGGCCGACCAAATGATGGCCACAGGTCAGGCTGACGCCCTTGACGCGATGCTGAAAGACGTGCCCATTGGCCGACTTGGCCGCCCCGAGGAGATTGCTGACGCTGTTCCTTGGCTTTGCAGCCCTGCCGCAAGCTTCGTGATCGGTCACGCGCTCGCGGTGGACGGCGGATTCACTGTTCACTGATAAAAAACCTGAAAGGAACCAAATTATAAAGGTAAGAATGCCAGGTGTCATCTCACAGTCCTTGTCTATCCACTGTTCCAATCCTCCAAGACCATGAAGCCTGGGATGGTCGCGCATCTGTGTCCCATCCAACATCCAACATCGAACATCGAACATCGAACATCCAATGAAAGAGCAGAACCCTCACCTCACCCTGGCCGCAGGGGCTTGTGCTTTCCCTACAACCCTCACCCGGCGCTATCGCGCCACCCTCTCCCGCTCCTGCGGGCGAGGGAAAGTCTCCCCTCCCATCAGAATGGGAGCGGAGAGGGAACAGCAGGCGGGCGCAACGAGTGACTTGGAAGACTGGCAGCTTACGTCAGGTTCATGGACCCAGTGCATGCGCAAAAGCGAAAGGCAGGCAGGGAAACCAGAAATTTTTCAGGCGGGCACTACAACCCAACGCGGCTGCGCCGATCCATGAGCCCCGACATGCGAAAGCGCCGTCGCCGCTTCGCTTTGCCGGCGCAGTCCAAAAGTTCCGGCCTGCTCAGCGTGTGCTTTTCCGGGGCGGCTTCGCGCTTCACGCTTCAACCGTTCAGATGGCTGCTTTCAGCCACTCATAATGGACTCGGGAGGTCCTTCGAAGTAATCCCGGAACAAGGAGCGCAACGATAGCGGAGGACCGGCAGGTCCGCCCTACCGGCGGTTGGGGACTCGCATAGCTCGTCCCTCCGGGTTTGACATCCCTTGGACGCGGTTTTCCCTGGTGGCGCGGGCGGCGGAATGGGTTAGTTTGCAGCGTGAAAGGCGCGCCTGTTTCGCGGCCCGGTATCGCTCAGCGCATGAATTTGAGGCGGCTGGCATTTTTTCCGTGGTTGATGGCGACGGGCATGGCGCTGCACGGGCAAATGGCGTGGCCTGATGCGGGCAGCGTGGCGGAGGTCATGCACCGCGCCAATGATTATTGGATCACCAACAATTTCACGACCAATTCCCCCGGCGATTCGGACTGGGCGCGTTCCACGTATTTCGCGGGCAACCAGCGGGTGGCGCGGGTGTTGACCGACCGGTCGTATCTGGCGTGGGCGTTTGATTGGGGCGATGCGAACCAGTGGCTCATTGGTCCCGAAGGACCGGATGACGCGGATGCGTATTGTTGCGGCCAAACTTATATTGACCTTTATCGCCTGGCGCCGCAGTTGAGCGATCTTACCGATATTACCAACGCGGTGAATGGCTGGGTGGCGTCGCCCGAGACGAATCAATTGTATTGGATTGACGCATTTTTCATGGCCGGCCCGACGTTTGCGCGCATGGGGAATCTGACGGGCAATACGAATTATTACGAAAAGCTGTGGGAGATGTATGACTACATGGAGAATGGGCTGGGCTTGTTCGACACGAACGCCTCGCTATGGTATCGCGACGCCACCTACATTTATCCCTTGGCGACCAACGCCAACGGGGGGCCGGTTTTTTGGTCGCGGGGCAATGGCTGGGTGTTTGCGGGGCTGGCGCGGGTGCTCCAGCAAATGCCGACCAACGGGCCGCACTATCAGGATTTTCTGACCATGTTTCAAACGATGGCGCCGGCGCTCACGGCGGTGCAGGGCACGGATGGCATGTGGCGCACGAGCCTGACTGATCCCGCGCAATTTCCGAGTCCGGAAACGAGCGGCACGGGATTTTTCACTTACGGGCTGGCCTGGGGCATACGGAGCGGCCTGCTGCCGGCGGCAGAGTACAGCAATGCGGTGATACTCGCGTGGAATGGGTTGACGAATCTGGCGCTGAACGGGCAGGGATTGGTTGGCTACGTGCAACCCAGCGCCGCCCAGCCGGGCCCCGTCTGCGCAACCAATACGGAAGATTACGGCGTGGGCGCCTTTCTGCTGGCGTGCAGCGAAATCGAATTGCTGGCCACCAACGGTCCGGCGCTGGGCTTGTGGGCGGGTGCGGACCAGACGCTGGTGAACCCCAACCCCGCCGCCCCCGAAGCCTGCACGCTGGACGGCTCGCAGACGGAAATCTATCGCGGGCCGGCGGGAATGTTCACGTGGTGGGAAGGCACCAACCAAATTGCCTCCGGGACGAACGCGCAGGTTTTGCTGTCGCCCGGCCAGCACGTGATTGTCCTGGAAGTGCCGGGCGTTGATGGCATCACATATACCGATTCCGTGACCGTCACGGTGGTTCCGCAATACCCGCCGAACGTGGGATTGAGCCTGAACGGCTGCAATTTGGCGTTCGACCTCTACACGCAGACCAACTCGCTTTACATCCTGCAATCCACGCCGTCTTTGGCGGCGCCCAACTGGACGTCCCTGGCCACCAACCAGGGAATCGGCGGCGTCATCACCAACCTCATCCCCATCCCGGCGGCCGCCCCGCCACAATTCTTCCGGTATCAAATCCAGTGAATTGGGCCAGGGAATTGTCGTGACAGAGACTGGCGGGCTGTGCCAAGGTTTCATCCGCTGATTGCCATTGAAACGGATACTGGCCGGAAGCAAAAACCAAACTGCAAATGAAAAGAACCAAACTGCCCGCAACCTTGTTCGGAATGCTGATATCGGGATGGCTTTGCGCCCAACCGCCCGTGAGCGACACCAATATGGACGCGTTCATTGACAATCTGATGAGCCGGATGACGCTGGAGGAAAAAATCGGGCAGATGAATTATGTTGATGTCAGCGCGCCGGAGACCAGCACGACGGTGGCCACAGAGATTCGGAACGGCTTGGCGGGCGGGGTCAAAGGCTCGGCAGCGGCGGCGGCCCTGAAGCTGCAAGCGCTGGCTGTCCACGAGAGCCGGTTGGGCATTCCATTGTTATTTGGCAACGACGTCATCCACGGATTCCGGACGATTTTTCCGATACCGCTGGGGCTTGCGTGCACTTGGAACCCAAAGGCGATTGAGCAGAGCGCGCACATAGCGGCCACAGAGGCCACCGCCGATGGGATGAACTTGACGTTCTCGCCGATGGTGGACATCTGCCGGGACCCGCGCTGGGGAAGGGGCGCCGAAGGCGCGGGCGAAGACCCGTACTTGGGAGCGCAGATCGCCCAGGCGATGGTGCGCGGCTACCAAGGCGACGACCTGAGCCGGAGCAACGCCCTGTTGTCCTGCGTCAAGCATTTTGCCATGTACGGCGCCGTGGAAGCGGGCCGCGAGTACAACACGGTGGATATGAGCCCCTACCGGATGTACAACTATTATCTGCCCCCCTACCGCGGGGCGGTGGAAGCCGGCGTGGGCTGCGTCATGCCGTCCTTCAATGACATCAACGGCGTGCCGTCCACGGCGAACCACTGGCTGCTCACGGAGGTGCTGAGGGAGCAGTGGGGGTTCAAGGGCTTTACGGTCAGCGATTCGGGGGCCATCCCCGAGTTGAGCGACTGGGGCTTGGGCGATTTGCCGACGGATGCCGAATTGGCCCTGAAGGCGGGGATGGACATGGACCTGGCAGGCGATGTTTATATAAAGCAATTGCCGAAGTTGGCCGCGGACGGAAAAATCCCGGAGTCAATGATCGCCCAGGCCTGCCGGCGAATACTCGAGGCCAAGTACCGGCTGGGCTTGTTCAGTAATCCCGATCACGGCTGCTCGGAAGAACGGGTGCGCCAGGAAGTGCTTACGCCGGAATCCCGGAAATTCGCGCGGGCATTGGCGGAGCAATCGTTCGTGCTGCTGAAAAACGACCAGCAGATATTGCCGCTGAAAAAATCCGGGACCGTTGCGTTGATTGGCCCGCTGGCGGATGACCAACGCGATCTGCTGGGATGCTGGGCCTACGGCGGCGACTGGCGCAAGGTCATTGGCGTGGCGGCCGGCATCAGCAACGTGGTGGGCTCGGCCGTGAATGTCCTGTACGCCAGGGGCGCGAATCTCATTGATGATCCTGCGTTGCTGGCCACGTTCAAAGCATTCGGCAAAACCCTTCCGGTGGACAGCCGATCACCGCAAGAGATGTTGGCGGAAGCGGTGGCGGCAGCCAATAAAGCGGACGTGGTGGTGGCGGTGTTGGGGGAACCGTCCGACCTGTGCGGGGAGGCCACGAGCCGCGCGCACATCGGGCTGCCGGACAGCCAGGAAGAGCTGTTGCAGGCGCTGGTCAAAACGGGCAAGCCGGTGGTGTTGGTCCTGATGAATGGCCGGCCCTTGACGTTGACCTGGGAAGCGGAACATTGCGGCTCAATCCTGGAAACCTGGTTTGGCGGCACCGAAGCGGGCAACGCCATCGCCGACGTGCTGTTTGGCGATTACAATCCCTCGGGGAAACTGACGGCGACCTTTCCGCGCGATGTCGGTCAAATCCCCATTTATTACAACGACGTCAACACCGGGCGTCCTTACAAGGGCAACCCACGAAATAAAAATGCGTCCCGTTATCTGGACGTGCCCAACAGCCCGCTGTATCCGTTCGGTTATGGTCTTAGCTACACCACGTTTGCTTACGGGAAGGTTGCTCTAAGTGAGACCAACCTCGTTGGTGATGAAACGCTGGTCGCCTCAATTGACGTAACCAATACCGGCCAGCGCGCCGGTGAGGAGACGGTGCAACTGTATCTCAGCCAGCCGGTGGCCAGTGTTACGCGCAGCGTGGAAGATTTGAAGGGATTCCAAAAAGTGCTGTTGCAGCCGGGCGAGACCCAGCGAGTGACGTTCCACATCACCCCCGAGGACCTGAAGTTTTACAACGCCGAACTGAAATACGATTGGGAACCGGGCAAATTCATCATCCGGCTCGGCGGCAATTCCAGCCAGTTGCAGTCGGCGACGGTGCGATGGAACAAATAGGGAGCGCCTTGGAAAAACCCGGCGGGGAGCGTGGCTTGTCTCAAGCCGCAGCACAACCGACCGCAAAGGCAGGCATCCTCTTGTTCCGGGATAAGTATTCCCGATGATGCTGCAAGCCATCCACGAAGTGCTGAACGGAACGCCGGAGGAGAAACAGGTGTTCACGATCAGCCATCCCGAAGGCAAGTTGATCAAGCTGGAAGCCATGTCGGCTTGAAGCGGGCGCGGTGGCCCGGGCGTCCGACCGGCGGGTTGCCGCAACCGGGAAGGGAGGCGCTGCAAAACAGACACACCAATTAATCTGAACCGGCCTACTGTTGCTTTTCCCCTTTCATCGCTTGGGTGAAAGGCTTGCCATTCAGAAAAACGTTCTTGATCCGCGCCCGTCCGGATGCAGGCACGATCGCTTGCACCGTCAATTTACCCAGTGGATTTCCGCTGCCCTCAGGGACGAAATAATTTTCGATACCGTAAGTTACATGAATCGAATTGGTCGCGTTCCGCAGACGATAGTCGCTCCTGCCCCGCATCAACACTTCGTCCGGCGCCGGCGTGAACTCGTTGGTGCTGACGCGCGTGATTTCGTAGAATTGATTCGTGCCCAAAGCGAGTGCAACGAAGATTTTTGTGCCGGGCACCAAATCGTTTTTGACGGGCGGGACAAACAAAGTGGCCGGCACGTCGCTGATTTTGTAGTTCAATATGAGGTAGTCCCCGCGCAACATATCGTAGGGACCCACGAGGTGAGTTTCGAGCAAGATAATTTTGCCGTGGGAGAGCGCAAATTCCTGGTTGGCGACAGTGGCGAGCAACCAAGCCGTTTGCAGAGCGAGGACGAGAACCAGGAGCTTAAGTTTCATTGGACCTCCTGGGGCGTTGAGGATTTGATTTGTTTCATCAACC
>JBEKMW010000105.1:0-16404 GCA_049523455.1 Verrucomicrobiota bacterium
GGCCTTTCCGTTCGATGTTCAGCGTTCAGCGTTCATTGTTCGATGTTCTCGTTTCCGGTCTTTTGCGCCTTTCTTGCTCGCACGCCGCCCGCTTTGCGATCCCCTGGTGTGCCGACTTTGAGCCCCTTCTCCCTTTTGCGCTTGACGCGTCACCCGTAGGAGACGAGGTAACGAGTCTCCATCTTCTCTCAACTCTTCAGCGCCGCCGTAACGAGAGGTGTTTTCGTTCACAAGTGTCTGTTGTTAAAGTCATTGCGCGAATTACTTTTTCATTTGACCATGCAAACGGCGGCTGTATAATGGATTGAATAAACGAACCGGCAGTTGTTGAATAATAGGCATCTTGAGCGTATGAAATGCTTTATCACATTTGTGCTCTGCATCTTGCTAGGTTTTGGTATCGGTTGGTATTGTGGATATTCAAGTCGGGCTACCAAACACCAAGAATTACTCAAGAAATATCAGCGCCTTGAGGATGTGAAGCGGACGGATGACTGGCTCTTAGCGTTGTTTACTACAGAAGCCATTAAAGAAGTGGAGAATGCGGGCACAAACCAACCAGAGCGGGTTGCAGAACTAACGATTGTGGAATACTACGAAAAGCTTCGTCCTGGCGAGTACAACGGCTGGGACGTTGGCGACACGAATGTAATTGCGCAGATTCAAGCCGCGGCCAAAAAGTATCCGGCTGTTGGTCTTTTGCTTGCCATTCCAAAGTGAAAATAACATTGCCTAACGATTTAATTCAGCCAACGCCGGTTGGCTGTCTCACTTCCGCATGCGTGGTTGACATCACACGTCCGGCGCGGCTGAGTCCGTTAGGCGCATGAGCGGAATTCGCCATTTAATCGAAGAGCTTCGCAGACGGAGCGATGTTGGCGTCGCTGACGAAGCTCAGTCTTGGTGCGTTTATATTTCGAAAGGTCGTGAGCTGATTTGCGAGGTAACAATTCCACACGATGTTTTGGAGTGGCAGGCATCCGTGAAACAGCGGCGCGATCAAAAAGAAGTTTGGTCTGACTGGATGGATTATTCTGGCTATGATGGCCGACCGAGAAAGCAGCTTGAAGTTGAAATGGCTGGCGATATCTTGGCGTTTATAGAGCGTGCATCGGCCAAAGAGCCTTTGTTGACGGTTAACATTTATGAAGGGCGCGCCTAACACTGGAACCGGCGGCCACTGCCTCTTCCGCCTTCGCTTCAGAAGCTATGGCGGACAGGTGAGATTTGGGTTGAGCGATGAAGATTGGATGTCATAATTGCATTTGGAGCCTGGCCGCCGGCTTGTCCCGTCGTAGCTTCGGAGCGAAGATGGACCTGTCCCGTCGTAGCCTTGGAGCGAAGACGGACCTGTCCCGTCGTAGCTTCGGAGCGAAGACGGATGGCCGCGGATCAGTTACTGAATGTTAGGCGGCACGAGCGCGGCGACACCACCAAGTGGATCGATTATGAAAGCATACCGTATCAGGTGCAGCATTATCAGCCTCATGTTCCTTCTGTCGGTTTCGCTTGCGTCCGCAAGCGAATTGAAATCCGACGAGCATAACTATGCCATCACAGTCTCAAATGGTTGGACGGTTGACTTCCAGAATGTGGCCGGGTTTTCCATCAATAGTCCAGACAACAAGAAGACCATAACGCTCCTTATTCATAAGGTCAATGACGCGATGCTGGAATCAGGTGCCATCGCTCAATTCGAGCAAGGCTTGACACAAGCTGGCTCGCAAATTGTATCGAGCACGAATTTCACAGTTAGCGGTGTTCCCGCCCATGAGACGGTTTACAGTATCGGAAAGGCTCCATTTGCGAGTTCTTCCGTCACTCTGCTGACAGTCGCTGACGGCAAGCTTTACGAGCTTGCGGGGATGCACAGCGGCGATGATGTTACACGCGATTCCGATATACAGGAAGCATTTGCCAGTTTTCATTTTTTACAGCCGCCGAAGCCTCCCAGCGCTTCATTTGTCTGGAGATTCGGTCCGCTCGGAGTCAAGGTGGCGATTCTAGGAGTTGTCATCGTCGGAATGTTATCGCTTATTCGGAGCCGAAAGACGTAGAAAACCCAATCATCGCGGCCAGGTCCACCTTCAAATACTTCGTCGTGCTGGCCCCCGGCGGCTGCACCCGTCTCAGGCGGGAGCGAAGGCTGGTTCCCTCTCCACCCCCGGCTTTTCCGGCATTCTGCATTCTGCCTTCATCCTTCGCCCCCGGGGGAGGGTTCTGCTCTCATTGGATGTTGGGCGTTCGATGTTCGATGTTCGATGTTCCCCAGTTCATGGAAAGGGAGCTGACCCAGAATTGGCTCGGCATGGCTGAAGCCGTGAATGCATACTGGGCGCATGAAAACGCCACGCAAAATCGCCCTGGTCACGGGCGCCGGCTCGGGCATCGGGCGGGAGGCCGCCAAGGCGCTGCTCGCCGCCGGTTATGCCGTCGTGCTCGCCGGCCGGCGCGCGGAGGCGCTCGCCGCCACGGCTGCCGAATCCGGCGCACCCGCCGATCAGTTTCTGGCCGTTCCCACTGACATCACGCAGCCTGCGGCGGTAAAAAATCTGTTTGCGCGCACGCGCGAGGTGTTTGGCCGGCTGGACGTGTTGTTCAATAACGCGGGCGTGAGCACGCCCAGCATGCCGCTGGAGGAATTCGCGTTCGAGCAATGGCAGGAGGTGATCAAGACCAATCTCACCGGGCCGTTTCTCTGCACGCAGGAAGCGTTTCGCCTGATGAAAAGCCAGCGGCCCCAGGGCGGGCGCATCATCAATAACGGGTCCATTTCGGCGCACGTGCCCCGGTTCAATAACGCGCCCTACACGACGTCCAAGACCGGCGTCACCGGCCTCACGAAAGCGACCGCGCTCGAGGGCCGCCGCTTCAACATCGCTTGCGGGCAGATTGACATTGGCAACTGCGACACCACGATGGCGGGTGGGATGAGGGGCGGCGTCCCGCAAGCCGACGGCTCCATCGCGGTGGAGCCGGTCATGGACGTGCAATGCGTGGTACAGGCAGTCCTCTACATGGCAGGCTTGCCGCTCAACGCGAATGTGCCAAATGTCACCGTCATAGCGACGGGGATGCCCTACATCGGCCGGGGTTGAACAGGCCATTTGTCGAGTTTGCCCCGTTCCAACAAGACGGGGATGCCCTGCATCGGCCGGGGTTGAACAGGGGTAGGGCGGGCAGTCCTCTGCCCGCCGCGATCGTGGTGAGTCGGACAATGGGTTGTGCATTACCAGACGGCGCGCACGGAGTGACGCGCCCTGCCGAAATCAGGACTCTAAAGGATACTCTCCATGAACCGGGGAACATGAACCCCGAGATCCAATGTCGTAACACCACTCCGCAACACTATTACACCTTCCTGCGCTGAACCCTGAAGCATGAACCCCAACATCGGATGTCGGGGTGGGCATTCAAAATTCAACGTCGAACACCCAATGAACATGGTTACGAAGCAGATGGTCCGGTTACCAACGAAAGAAGCGATAGGGATCGTCCCATTCCACCGGTTGATCGAGGTAGAAGCCGTCGAGCCAGCGCGGTTCCGATTTGGTGGCGGCGACCGGTTGTGTGAAGCGTTGCAGCAATGGGGTGGGAGCACCGACTCCCGTGTTGGCGAGCAAACGATCGAATAGAACCGCGGTGTGGCGGAAGGTACGCCGCAGATTGGACGCCTGGCTGCCCGCGAATTGCCAGGGCGGCATCTGAACGAACACGACGTGGGCAGCCGCCTTTTGGGCCAGGACGCCATCACCCACGATGTCCGCTCCGGACGAAACGAGCGGCAGTTGCCGCGGATCGCGATTGTGAACGTCCGCGGGCCCGATGCCGGCGAGCAATGAGTTCAGGCCAAACGGCTCAAAGAATGACGAGATGTGTTCGGCCTTTCGCATGGTCACTTGGAGTGGGGCCAGGGCGGCAACATCGTCGCCATCCAACCCGGCCGCCAGCAGGTTGCCACCGGAGTTCAGGAAGCCGGCCAGGAGCGACGCGTCCCTGGCCAACGCCTGCCCCCCATGAGGGCCGAGTACCAAAACTTCGTCGTTGGCAAGCGGGGTCCCGTCGTAAGGACGCACCGTCACGCCCAGAGATTCGAGATAGGCCTGGCCTGCCGGTTCGCCGGCATAGACGGCCTGGCGGCGGGGAACCGGTTTCCAGTCCGACAGATATTGCAAAATATTCCGCACCAGCATCCCGGCTGCCGGTTCGCTTTCGGTCCGGCCGGTGACGTCGAGTTGGCAGAACAGCACCAGGCCCTTGCCTTCGCGGTATTCCATGAGCGGGCTGAATTGGAGGCTGAAACCGCCGTCGAGCACCGGCAGGAAATCGCCCCGCGCGGGTTTCTCGATGAGGACGGAGGCGACGTTGCCGCGGTTGCCGCAGCGCCACACGCGCGTCACGGGAATGTCGCACCACCTTGCCGTGGGCCCGTAGCGCGGCCGCATTTCATAGGTCAAGCGCCGCGGAAGGATCGTGGCCGAGCCGCGCCAGTCGCGGAGATTCCCGGGCTGGAGGCCGCCGAGCAACGGATGGTCCGGGACGCGCGGAAACACCTGTCTCAAGCCGTATTCTTCCACGCGGAAACCGAATCTTTTTTCCAGCACCTCGGACGTCTGCTCGAATACGACCACCCTGAGACCGTCGCGCACCCGGCTGATGTCAGGCGCCGGGCCGGTAACTGTCAACGCTGCCTTGCCCACGACCAGCAGGTCAAAGGTTGAAAGGTCGGCGTCCGCGCTTACAGGTTGACAGGGCGCGCCCATCCCGTTGAGCAATGCGAGGGTCTCTCCCTTGGGGTCGAACACGGCAATTCTGGGGCGAACGCCGGCAGGCGCAGCCCCCCGGCCTGATTCCGCAACGGATGGAAACGGCGGGAGAACTTCAATGTTGAAACGATCTTCCTGGGTCTCGCCGGAGCTGAACTTCGCGGTGAGATGGATTTCGTAGCTGCCCGCGGCGAGGGATTTGGGCAGTTCAAAGCGAAGCGGCACTCTCGCTTGATTGCCGGTGGCGACGGTCAGCCGGCGGCTGCCGGCGAGGACGCGCGGCAGGTTGAGCGACCAAGCCAGCCGGCAAGTCAAAGTCGCTCGCGAATTGTTGATGACGACGAGCTGTTTTTCGACCGTTTCTCCGGGCAGGAAATTGTGGTCTTTGCTGGTGAAGGCGCCCGGTTTGCCGGCGATATAAGCCAGCAGCGGCCGGTTGTTGCGCAAAAGCGCCTCCGCGGCCGGCGTAGCCACCCAATCCGAGCGTTCGAAGGCCGTATCCATTCGCTCATATCTTTGATCCAGATAATCAGGACTGAATCCGGGCCGTTGGAGGTTATCCCAGTCAACCTTGAGTTCCTGACGGCTTTTGTCCACGCCGGGGCGCAGTTTCCAGAAGAGCTCGTATTCCCACGGGGAAATCCCGGACACGCCCCAAGTGCGATAGGCCCGCCAATTGTCGGTGAGATAAAGCGCGAAGACCGGATAGCATTCGTCGAAGCGGTCCGAGCCGACGGGATTCGGATAATCCCAGCGATACCACACGCGGCCGGCGCGAAACTGTCTGGCCTCCCACCGCAGGTTCGCGCGTTCCGCGTCGCTGATTTGATAAGCGCGGTCGCCGAAGAACTGAGCGTTCCATTCGGCGATGCAGTATTCCCATGGCACGCGGGCGTTGCCCCACTCGCGCTGTCCCTGGTACCATCCGCGGTACATGGTCCAGTCCCACGAAAAGGGCGCGCCATATTCGCAGGTAAAGGCCGGCTTGACGCCCTCGGTGGCCCAGTGTTCGAACCAGTCATCCAGCTCCTGGACCGGGGCAAAGTTCGGATAGAAATTGCTGTCGTGCATAACGCCCAGATTGCCGGAGGCGTGATGATAAACGATGCGGCGGGGGTCCAGGCGCTGGACGATGGCTTGGGCGCGCAGGGACAGCTTGACGTTGCCCGCTCCCCACCGGTCGCGGCCTTCGTGAATCCCGTCAATCATGTCCGGGTTCATGTCCTCCTCGTAACCGTTGGCGTTGTGGCTCATGACATACATCACCACGGAAGGATGATTCCCCGCCGCCTGCACGTAGAACGCCGCGTGCCGGGCATAGCCGTTGTGCTCGTCGGCGTCGGCGGCGGTCCAATCGTAGTGGCTGAAGTGCGGCTGGGTGAAACCCACGAGCATGCCGACATCGTCCGCCGCGCGGAGAATTTCCGCAAAACCCAGGTGGGCGCCCGGCTCGCAACCGTAGTTGTGAGTGTAAACGTAGTTGACGCCGAAACTCTTGAGCCGTTCGAGGCTTTCGCGGGCGGCGGCGTAGGTGGCGAGGGCGGCGCCGACTTGCGCATTGTCCAGCGGAACGGCCGAAAGAAAAATTCGCGAGCCGTTGAGGTAGAAATCGCGGCCATCAATCCAGAACTCGCGGAATCCGAACCGTTGCACCCAATCGGTGTCCAGCACCTGGCCGCCGGCGGCCACGAGTGACGCCTGCAGGTCGAACGTGTTTTGCGGCGTGTGGATGTCCCAGAGTTTGTCCGGCATCCATCGTTCCGTGAAAGCAAACCGCCCGTCCCGGAGGTCGTTGGCCTGGAACGACGGGCTGGAAAACTCTTTGACGATGGAGCCGTCCTTCATGATGCGAGTGTGGAACCGGTAGTGCCCGGCTGGTTCCAGTCCGTTGACGGCGGCGCGGATGGTGAGCTCGTGTTTGCGCACGGAGGTGTCCACGCTTGCGTCCGCGATGTTTGGCCCGCGCGGCGTACTGACGAGATAGACATCGCCGCACAATCCCCGTCGCTCGACCGTTCCCTGGACTTCGCGCGCCGACGCGCTGTCGGTGTAGGCAAGCATCACGCCTTTCAGCGGGAGGGCGGCCACGAGGAGAGTCAAGCGATGGCCCGTGCCCGGAGCGCAGGCCGCCGTGAGCTCCACTTCACCGGCGGGGAAGTGGAGCTCGCCCGCCTTCACGCCGTCCACGAAGACCATCGCGTAGGAGTTCAAATACTCGACATACAGCGCGATGCGCCGTCCGGCCCATTCGCGAGGAATGGTCATTTCACGCTCATACCAGGCGGCGGTGATTCCGCCCGGTTTCACGTCCTTCCAACTGGGATGGGCGTAAAGCGTCTGGGAATCCTTCTGCAGGTAGTCGGTAATGCCCGGCCAGCATCCGGGCACTTTGAAGAATCCCCAATTCGCGGCGGGGACTTGGTCCGAATGGGCGTCGGCCGGCTGCCAGCGCCACAAACCGTTGAGACAAATCCGTTCCCGAGTCGGGGTGGTTTCGTGATACGCCTGGTTGATGTCCCAGACCGCCTTGACGCCGGCGGGCAGGTTGACGACGGCATCGTCAGCCCAAACCCGCGGGTTCAACGAAACCAAGGCCAGGACTACGATGAGCCACACGGTGGCGGCCGGCCCGCGGCGGCTGTCCCTGGGCGGGAGGCTGCGCGTGGATGGGGAATCGTCTGAATTAATGTGATCGTTTGGCATCGGCCACGCGGATTCCACGGCATCGTAAGTCGCCGTGGATTCCAGGCAATAACTCGACGGCACTGGTTTCATGACACCGCAAGATTGGCCTGCCTTCGATTGCCGCGCAAGTTAAGCCATCTGGCGGTAGTGTCATCTGATTTCGGTAGGGCGCGTCACTCCCCCCGACATCGGATGTCGGGGTCCGTGCGCGCCCTCGTCCCGCGTTTGCGGCGGATCCCGAAAAGTCGGGACCCGCCCTGCCCGAATTTTGAAATTATGACACTACCCATCTGGCCCGGGGGTTGCTTGCGACTATTCCAGATGAAAACACTCAACAAGGTCTTCTGGCTTTTCGGTCGTTCGGGCGCTGGCAAAACCACCTTGAGTCTGCGCTTATGCGGCGGGTTGAAGGATGCGGCCATCCCGGTGGTCCATCTGGATGCCGACGAACTGCGTTCCACGCTCTGTTCCGATCTGGGATTCAGTGCGGAGGCGCGTGAGGAAAACAATCGGCGGATTGCCGAAATCGCCCGTCTCCTGGTGGACCAGGGCTTCAATGTGGTGGTTTCCACGATGGCGCCGGAGTATCAGCAGCGAGATTCGGTCGTACGGATTCTGGGCGGGAAACTCGTATGGATTTACATCCATGCGCCTCTGAATACCTGCATCAAACGCGATCCCAAAGGGCTTTACCAACGC
The DNA here is from genome assembly GCA_049523455.1 of Verrucomicrobiota bacterium. GTDB lineage: Bacteria > Verrucomicrobiota > Verrucomicrobiia > Limisphaerales > UBA11358 > UBA11358. The sequence goes on from JBEKMW010000105.1 coordinate 8,151, forward strand.
GCCCTGCAAGGTCATATCCAGAACCTGCTCGACTATCCCTTTGATCCTCCGCGTGACCACGAACGACGGCTTTTCATTGATACCACGATGCAGAATATCGAAGGTTGTTATAGCGACCTGCTGGAAGCGGTTAAAGCGCAATTGGCTGATTATTCAATATAAAAGGAGCGATAGATCACGGAATTGGCGGCAGCCAAGAAACTTTGCAGATGAGCAAAGTTGGTGAGCACCCATTGGGTCAACCAATGTTCAAAACTTGGCAATTGGTACACCTCTTTTGGCGGTTGGCTGGGGGGTTTTCTCGCAGAAGAAGAAGTTGACACCGGGCCGGAAACTGCTTGAATAGGCATACGTTTGGCGACTGTGAAACGGTTTTGATTGAATGACTTCCGGTTGCCTTGGATGCGCATATGGCGAAATTGGCAGACGCGCTACTTTGAGGTGGTAGTGGGGCAACCCATGCAGGTTCAAGTCCTGCTATGCGCACCAGTTGTTTGGGAGCTTGCGAAGTTGACCGACCCATTGAGTTTATTGGTCTTTCCGCTGTTTTCGTTTTCATTTGCCATTTCAGTTTGTTTTACATTTCCAACCCTGTTTATCACACGCAACACGGTTTGGCATCGAGATGGCATCCAGAAATACCCCGTCCCTGGCTTTCCCCACTTCCACCTCCGCCTTTGCCGTCCCAAAAGTGACTCAAGATGTCCCACCAGGGGATAGACAAATTGTCCGCTTATAGCATAAATTAGAACATTAAATAGGGTATTCATTGCTTTTGTAAAAGGGGATTGTCAGTCAGGCGGTGGGGGCTGGCTGATTCAGGGTGGGAGGTCGAACGCGGTTCATTTATTCAATTTGTGTTTGGTGCCATGTACAAAGAGGGCCGTGCATCATTTGGGGGTGCGACGAGTTGGGGAATGAAAGCTCGGAAACCGCAGTTTCCCTCGGGAAAACTGTGGAGGCCCATCAATCTATTCCTACTCGGTGCAGTGTTTTGCGTCGGGCGAGCGGCCGCCCAGGACGGCTATTGGATCAACCCCGGCGGCGCCAGTTGGGCCAGCGCGAGCAATTGGGATCCGGCTGATGGCATTGCGGGAGGCGCGGATGACACCGCATATTTCGGGTTTGGCCGTGAGGCTTCCCTTTCTCCCAGCGCGTCATTCACGCTCGATGGGGTCCAGACGATTGGCAATATCTGTTTCACCACGCAGGGCGGGCCGGCCAGTTGGAGCATTAACCCGGGGGCTGGCGGATCATTGGTCCTGGACAGCACTTTCGGATCGCCTCAAATCACGGTGACCTCTCCCTTGCTGCGGGTCACGCTCAATGCCATCGTGGCTGGCGGAGGCGGGGTGGAGAAGGACGGGGCGGGGACGTTGGTGCTGGCGGCCAACAACACCTACGCGGGCTCGACGTTGGTCAAGGGCGGGGGATTGAAGGTGAGTGGGTCGGTGGGAGCGGGCGGGGTGGAGGTGGCCAACGCCACCTTGAGTGGCACGGGCGTGATTTTGGGTCCGGTGGTGGTGGGTTCCGGCGGGGTGCTGTCGGTCGGCAACGGGAGTGGGCCGTTGACCATCAGCAATTCGCTCGTTTTGCTTCCGGGCAGCACGACGTATGTGACCATCAATGGCGCCGCCTCAGGCCAGCCTTTGGTGCAGGGGTTGTGGAGCGTGACTTACGGCGGGACTTTGGTGGTGAGCAACCTGTCGGGCGCGTTGTCGCTGGGCGAAACTTTTTCGATCTTCGGGGCCGCTTCGGTGAGCGGGAGTTTCAGCAGCATCGTGCCGCCGCCCGCACCCTGGTTGCGCTGGCGTCTGGACCCGGCCACCGGCCAGCTTACCGTGGTTTCGTCCGGGTCCCAGCCGGCCTTTTCGGGAGTCAGCCTGGAGGGAGATAATCTGGTCGTTCACGTCAGCAACGGGCCGCCGGGTTCGCCCGGCTATATCATGGCATCCAGCGACCTGAATCAGCCCGTGGCGGCCTGGACGCAAATGGGCAGCCAGATTTTCGACACGGCCGGCAATTTCACCTTCACGAATTCTTTGAGTGCGACTGACGCCAGCCAAATGTACTTCACGGTCTTCGTGATCCCCTCACCGTGATGAATTGGGCAAACCTATGAAAACGCTTTTGTGCCGCCTTGCCTCCGTGGTTTTGGGGTTGAGCCTTTTCGTTTGGTCCGGCCAGTGGGCGCGGGCCACCATTTCGGTGGACGCCACCAGCTCGTTTAACAGCGTCACGATTAATCCGACCTCGGGCACGATTGACTATCTGATTCCGATGCAGAGTTCGGCGTATGCCCAGGCCGGCGGGAACGCGCAATATAATTCGGTTGATCCGAGCGTGGCGACCATTTCAGACGTGCCCGTGCCCGGCGGATCGGCCATGGGTACAGGTACGGGGTCAGCCGGGTCTTCCACTGGCTCGAGTCGCGCGACCGGGTATATGCCCTTGACCACTGCCGGATTTGACACTTCGACCGGGCGAGGTTCCATCAATGGCGAATTCGAGATCACCGGGGTTTCGGGGCCGGTGAACGTCAATTTTTCGGCCATGATTACCGGGGGCCTCAATCTGTCTTCAGACGGTTATGGAGTGTTCGGTCAGGGGGAGACGGATTTTTCGCTGTCGGTAGATGGGGATCCCGTGCTGTTCTTTGATCAGATATTGAGCATCGGCCCGTATCAAACAATGATCGCGACGAATTCGCAAATGCTGACGGGCTCGATGACCCTGACGGCCGGCATTCCGTATTTCTTTGTGGGCGAGGCGGATGCGGAAACCGAGGTGGTGAATTCCAATGTGCAGGCTGTTCCGGAGCCGGCTCAGGTTTTATCCGCATTGGTGGTGGTGGGTCTGGTGATGCTGGCGCCCACTTTCCGGGCGCTGCGGCGCCTGGTTGCCAGGCGACCGGCGAATCGGGCTTGGTGGATGCTCCTGGGCGGCGCGGTGCTGGCTTTGGCCATCCCGGCGCGAGCGACGTATTTGGGCAGCGACGCGCCGGACATCTGCCAGACCTGCGGCGCCCAATCCACGCGGCAGCCGGGCGGTCGCATCAATACCAGCTTGAGCGAGGGCAACATTCGGGAAGACTATCCCGTGGTAACGGTGGACAGCGCTTATGGGGCGACGCTTTCGTTTGGCCTGACTTATAACTCGTACAACGCCGACGGCTCGAAGGTGCAATTGGATACCGGCCTGGGCTTTGGCTGGACGCACACTTACAACTCGCTGCTGTTTCAGCAACGCGGGCAGATGTTTCGCTTGGGAGCCGACGGGCGGGTGACCCAGTATTACCAGATTTATTCCGGGGGCGGCGGCACTTATGTGTCCGATACGGGATATTTCGAGACCATGACCAAGCAGCCCGACGGCAGCTTTATCATCACCAACAAGTTTCAAAGTTGGTGGCATTATGGGTCGGTGTCGAACACGTCTTTTTTGGTGGCCGGGCCGGTCTATCGGTTGCTCCAGATGGGTGACCGCAACCAGAACATCACCACCCTGAGCTACAATCCTGGCGGCCAGATGACGACCGTGACCGATCCGTTCGGCCGGACGTTGCAATTCACTTACAACTCGTCGAACAAGGTATCCAGTGTCACCGACCCGCTGGGGCGGGTGACGACCTTTCAGTATGATCCCCAGGATCGAATGGTGACCCAGATCACCGATCCTTTGGGCAATCCCGTGCAATATACCTACAATGCGCAGTACCAGATGACGCGCAAGGTTGACCGTGACGGGCGGATGTATTTTTACACGTACAAGAGCCTGCGGCCCTTCATGGTGACCGATGGCGGCGGGCAACCGTGGTTTTCAATGACCAATCCGACCAACTGGGCGGTGAACCTGACCAACCAGACGTATAGTCTGCGGCACCAGTATTTTCCCAGCACCACGACCAGCGTGGATGGCAACGGCAATGCCTGGCAGTACACTTACGACACCAACGGCTACATCACGCAGGCCGTGGCGCCTGACGGCGCCACCACCCGGTACACCTACGACCCGGCCACGCTGAATATCGCTTCCATGACCGATCCCAACGGCAACATGACCACGTACCAGTACGATGGCAACGGCAACCGCATCCAGATGACGGACGCCCTTGGCGAAGTGACCAGATACGCCTACGATCCGGTTTTCAACGAGATAACCAATATGACCGATCCCGATGGGCGGGTCACCACCTATACTTACGACGCCCGGGGCAATGAAATCCAGGAGGTTGATGCTTTGGGGTACGTTGAATCGTGGACCTATGATGGCAATGGCAACGTCCTTGCTTACACCGACAATAATACCAACACAACGACCTACCTCTACGACAATTTTGGCGAACGTACGAACATGACCGACCCCCTGGGGAAGGTCACCTCTTACGCGTATGACCCCATTGGCAATGTTATCTCGACCACCGATCCGCTGGGTCGCACGACGCGCTATGTATATGATCCCCTGGACAGGTTGATCGACGTCACCAATGCGCTCAACGGTGTGACCAGTTATACTTACGATCCGCTGAGCCGCCAGTTGAGCGTGACCGACCCCGACACGAACACGACCACTTATGCTTACGACGTGCGTGGCAGGGTGGTTCAAACCACCAATGCCCTCGGCGGCGTCAGCTCCTATGGCTACGACGCCAACAACAATCGCATTGCGGTTACCAACCAGCTTGGCCACGTCACGACCTATGCCTATGACGTGCAGGACCGGGTGACGGGCGTCACCAACGCTCTGGACGGCGTCACGACCTACACGTATGACCCGGCTGGCAACCGCATCAGTTCCAGCGACCCGAACACCAATCGGACCCTTTACGGTTACGACGCGCTCAATCGCGCCGTGAGCACGACCAATGCGCTGGGCGGTGTCACCACCTATGATTATTCGATGCCGGGCGGACCGCCTTGTTGCAGCGCCACTCCGGGTTCCTCGTACATCACCCGGATGCAGGATGCCGACGGGAACATCACCTTCTACAACTATGACGAACTGAACCGCCAGGTGCAGGTGATACGCAAGAACAGCGACACGAACGACGTGATCAATTCCGCGGACGCCGTTACCACCACGGCTTACGACCCCGTGGGCAACGTCATTGCCGTGACCGATCCCAATGGCAACACCACGAGTTACATTTACGACGGGGACAACCGCCAGACCAGCATGGTAGATGCCGCCGGTGATGCCACGCTCACAAGTTATGACCCGGTTGGCAACGTCATCACCACGACCGCCCCCAACGGCAATATCACGACCAATGTTTACGATGCGCTCAACCGGGTGATCACGGTTTATGATCAAATCGGCCTCGTGACATCCACGGCCTATGATCCGGACGGCAACGTGCTGGCGATCACCGACGGCCTTGGCCACACCACCACCTACATGTATGATGCGCTGAATCGGCAAACGGCGATGACCGATCCACTCGGCCACACCGGCACCACCGCCTACGATGCCGACAATAACGTGATCTCGACCACCGACCGTGACGGCCGCGTCACCACTTACACGTATGACGCTTTCGACCGCCGCATCTCCATGACCGACGCGCTGGGGAACACGAATCTGACCGCGTATGATCCGGACAGCAACGTCATCGGACTGACCGATGGGAACGGGCACGTCACCACTTATTCCTATGATTCACTGAACCGCCGGGTAACCGAAACCTATCCGGATACGCCGCCCAACACGCGGACGAATATCTATGACGCGGTGGGGAACCTGATCGGGCGGATAGACCAGAAAGGGCAGGTTACCACCTATACCTACAACGATTTGTATTATCTCACGAACCGGGCTTATTCGCCGAGCGGCGCCAACGACAGCTTCACTTACGACAACGGCGGACGGATGTTGAGCGGGAACCGCGATGGCTGGGTGGACACTTTTGCGTACGACGGCGCCGACCGCCTCACCAATACGATGCAAAACGGGCGGGTCCTGACCTACACCTACGACATCCCGGGCCGCGTGCAAACCAACACCCAGCCGTCGGGCCGCGTTCTCAACTACAGTTATGACGCCCGGAACCGCCTGACGACGCTCAACGATACCACGCCCAATCCGCCTATCGTGACTTATGTTTACGACGATGCCGACCGGGTGGGGATGCGAACCTATCGCAACGGCACGACGGCGGCTTACACCTACAATTCAAACAACTGGGTTACCGCGCTCAACCATTCGAACGGGCCCACGCTCATTGCAGGTTTCAATTATGCCTACGACAATGATGGCAATAAGTACTATGAGCAGAAGCTCGACAACGCCAGCGGTTCGCAAGCCTATGCCTATGATGCCCTGGACCGGCTGACCAACTACGATGCCGGCACGCTCTCCGGGTTGATTGTTCCCTCGCCGACCCTGGCAAAAGGATGGAATTTGGACCCGGTCGGGAATTGGAACGGCGTGACGAGCAACGGCGTGCCCGACGTCCGCACCTACGGGCCGGCGAACGAGCTGTTAACGGAGAATGGATCCAATTATGTGTACGATGCCAACGGCAACCTGGTCCAGGACTCTGCTTACAATTATGGCTACGACGAAGAGAACCGGCTCATCCTGGTTCAACGCCGTGCGGATTTGGCCATGGTGGGCCAATACCTTTATGATGCCTTGAGCCGGCGCGTAGAGGAAATCGCCGACCCGGCCGGCGTTTCCATGACGAATTTATATTTTTATGACGACGCGCGGATCATCGAGGAACAGACAACCAACGGCGTGACGCTGGCCGATTACACGTACGGCAACTACTTTGACGAATTGCTTACGATGAATCGCGCCGGGCAAACGTATTACTATCACCAGAACGCGCTCTGGTCGCCGCACGCTTTAAGCGACAGCACGGGAAGCGTGGCGGAACGCTACACCTACGACCCGTATGGCTATGTGACGGTGCTGGATGCCGGTTACAACCCGCTGGCGCTGAATGCATGGGGCACACCGCATAGCGCGGTTACCAATGATTTTCTATTCACCGGACAGGAACTGGATGAGGAGAGCGGCCTTTATTCGTATCGGGCGCGACACTACCATGCCTGGCAAGGGCGATTTATTCAACGCGACCCTGCGGATTATCTCGAAGGTCCGAATTTGTATGAATATGTGAGCGGCCAGCCGACGGCGGAAACTGATCCCAGCGGCCGGACGGCTTGTTGGCTGGACGAGGCCCTGGCATTCGCCGAGAAGGAGGAAAAGAACGCGGAAGGAAAAGTGGCTTATAACACGCGCCGGCTTCTGACCTGGGACGATTTCAAGGCGGAAGCGCCGCCCATTGGCCAGGGATTTACCGCCGTGAGCGTCACGGAAATCACGGGCATCAAGTGGAATTGCGACCGGCAGTTTAAATTCACCTTTACCGGTGGAGAAGCCTTCTTCAACCAGGATCAATCCTATTCCCGCAATAAAAACAGTGATGCGGAAGGGAAGGGCCTGCTGAAGCACGAGCAGGGGCACTTTGATCTGGCTGGAATTTACGCGCGGGCGTTGCGCAACACGATCGGCAAAATGAGCTGCAAGCCCGGGGCCGGGGTGAAAACGCAGAAGCAGTATGACCAGCAACTGGACCAGTTGGAGAAGGACATTGATGCCACTTTCGACAAGGCGGAGAATGGGTTGAAAGCCGACAATGCCAAATACGACGATGATACCGATCACGGCACCAAAGCCGCCCCGCAAGCCACGTGGAACACCAAGATCGAGGGGCGCCTCAAGGACGCCAACGAAGTGATCAAATAATTCTGCTTTCCCCCGGCCTCTGATGCCGTCAAACCACGGCGACGATCCCTGCTTTTTCACAGCCGCTATTTTCCTAAAAATAATGCTTGCACTCAAACATTCTAATTGTTATCATTTGAAGTATTGAACGCCGGTCTGCCCGACGGCGGGGATATGATTTGTGCCAGGGAGCCAGCCATCCTCAAATAAATCGGCCACGATGCCAGGGGCCGGCGTGGGGAAGGGTTGTTGCTCCCGGTTCACTCCCGCGACGGCGATTCATCCCGCAGCCCGGTTCAATTTTCCGCTCGCGCTTTCCTTGATCCCATAACTATTGAAAACCAGATCCATGAAAACCAAACTCGCACTCAAAATCGCGGCCGCCGTCCTGTGGTTCGCAACCCTCGGCCTGCCCATCTCCACCGCCTTGGCCCAGGGCACGGCGTTCACCTACCAGGGGCGGTTGAATACCGGCACCAATCCGGCCAGCGGGACCTACAACCTTCAATTCCTGCTCTAC
>JBEKMW010000106.1:0-16102 GCA_049523455.1 Verrucomicrobiota bacterium
GTGACCAGACGATCCTACGGCTTCCGCACCTATGACGCGATGGAAATTGCCCTGTATCACACGTTAGGACGGCTCCCGGAGCCGGAAGAATCTACCCACAGATTTTGCTGACGAGGCAAAAAAGAGAATTCACTATGAAACAACGCACATGGTTTATCACTGGCGTCAGCAGCGGCTTCGGTCGCCAGCTTACCGAACAACTCTTGAATCGCGGCGACCGCGTGATCGGAACCGTCCGCGACACCAAAAAAATCACTGATCTGGTCGAGCGTTATTCCAAGTTATTCCACACCGAAGTGCTTGAAATGACAGACCCGGCGGCAATTCGCGCGGTGGTCGAACGCTCGTTCGCGCAACACGGGCGGATTGACGTGCTCATCAGCAACGCCGGTTACGGCTTGTTCGGCGCGGCAGAGGAACTCACCGACAAGCAGGTCGAACACCTCGTGGCAACCAATCTGATCGGCCCGATCCACTTCATCCGTGCTGCGTTGCCGCACCTTCGCACTCAGGGCGGCGGACGCGTCATTCAGATCTCTTCCTACGGCGGACAGGTCGCCTTCCCCGGGAACTCGTTGTATCACGCCTCCAAGTGGGGCATTGAAGGGTTCGTGGAGTCCGTGGCGCAGGAAGTCGCGCCCTTCGGCATCGGCATGACCATCGTCGAACCCGGCGGCGCGCGCACCGAGTTCCGCTACGGCAGCGCGCAGGTCACGAAGCTCACGCCCATCTACAACCAAACTCCCGCTCATAGCTTCTTGCGGATGCTGGATCCCAAAAACGGACTGGCTCCCGGCGACCCGGCCCGTATGGCTGCGCGCATCATTGAAAGCGTCGATGTGGAGCCTGCGCCGCTGCGCATGGTGCTCGGCTCACAGGCGTTGGAAGGCACCCTTGCTACTCTACGCAAGCGGATCGCCAGCTTCGAAGCGCAGACTGCCCTCGCGGCTTCGACGGACTTCCCACCTGGGGTGTGATGGCGTTGCGATTCATTTTACACCACTTTAAACCACTTTAGAGATGAGGGTTCGATTCCCTCCACCCGCTCCAATATTCACGCTCAATTACTTCCAAGCGGGAAGGAGAGTTTCTTAATGGTTAATGGTTTCGATTTAGTTGTGGCCAGGTCGTTTTCCCCTTCCAGGCAGCATTCCCGAAAGGGACAAGCGCTACCAAAGTCGCAAGCGCACGCAGTCCACGGGGGTGTGATCCCCTATTGTTCGAGAATGTGCCAGAGAGGCGATTCAAAGTCGCCATACCCGGCCAGCAGGTCTTCGAAGAACTCAATGCCGAAACGCTCGACGGCCCGATCAAACAACGGACGATGATGCCGGGCGAGCTTGAGCCATCGGTTTCGTTTGCCGGGAAGCACGCGTGCGATCTCCAGGATCAAAGCCGCGAGTTCCGCCACTTGGTGGTCCTCATGCCCGGTGAGCGTCTCAAGGCGAGCAACATTCTTTGCCGAGATCATCGGCTGATGAAGGAACCCGTGCAATTCGTCGAACCGTTCGATGCGATCCCGCTTTTCGCGCAGCATTCGCTGGCATTTTTTACAGACGTGAATGCGATGGCCACGCCCACTGGATTGTTCGTTCGGACGCGACCGACCACAGATTCGGCAATAACGGCCCATGCACTTCGAGAATGTTACGCGCCTTTCACCTCTGCGAGAGCCTTGCGTTGGTGCGGCGTTGCTGTTCGGCGAGCGATGGCAAGCATCTTGTCGCGGCCGTAGCGGTAGTGGCAAGAAAGCAAGGCCGTGATTCGCTCGGCATACTCTTGCGGTTCCGCCGTGGCCGAGAGAACCTTAAACCAAACCGGCAGCACCTTGGCCCAGTCCACTCCGACCTGCCAAGAGCCTCCCTCGTCCGCAAAGAAGATAACATCGTCGTTGCCTTTATCGATGTGGTTCAGCAAGCCGAAGAGGATGTCCATGGCCTTGCGCGCCTCCGCCGGATTACACGGCTTTGCGTGGAGCACACAACGATCAAGGAGCCGACGGTACTGGGCAATCCACGCGCTCGTCCCAGCGGACTTTTGCGTATAGTTCTTGGAGTTGACGAAGAATGACTCGTAGTACTCGCCGGCCAGACTGGCCTTCTCAAAACGCTTCACCTCCGCGAGCAAGTTCGGTGTGGTCGCCTGCTCCGCGTCCGGGCGCAGCCGCTTCAGATCGAGGTACTTTTTCGCGAGCTTGTGGAGCTTGGCCAGGGGCAATAGCTCGATAGCTTCATCCAACATGAAATAAACGTGCTCGTTTCCGAGCTTGCGAACCTCCGCGCGGAACTTGTCACGGTCGATTTGGAGGCGCTTCCCTGCCATCGTCACAGTTTTTCAATCCGGCGCAGCATCGCCGGGCGATTTGAGTACTTAAGCCGAAATCCTCTGAGCTTCTGCTGGAAGCCGCCGACGTCACCGGCCTGTGCGTAGGCGTCCCGCAGTTCATTCAGTTGGGCAGCCGCTTGGTCGTAAGCCGATGCAATTTTTTGATCCATGAGAGGGTCGAGCCCCGACCATATACTGTCTGCGCGCCGCATGACAGAGACAAGGTGCTGCTTACGCAGCTCTGCCTCGCGTTGTCGCCTCGCGGCCGCCGCTTCGGCCTCTTTCTGCCGCCGCGCTTCCCGAGTCTCGATAAACTTGGCGGCAAAATCCGTACACCTAGTCGCTTCGCCAACCGGGATTGGCGCCCGTGGATACGTCAGCCGGTTCAATTCGTTCATCACCCCTGAACCTCCACCCTCGGACACCCGCGCCAGCAATGCGCGCATTTCGGACACGGAAAGTCTCTCCAGAACTGTGGCCATGGGGATGCGGTCCGATGTGCTGGCTCGAGACATTGTAGCAGCTACAGCAAGCGCATCACGATCCACGGGAAAGTGTTCCATTAGTGCCGCCAGCGCAGGACTAAGATGATCGAGTCCTGCTGGAATCGGCGGCATGACAGCCGCGCCGTCCCCGGGTTCCCGCCACTCATCCGGATTGAAATCAGCCAGCCATCCCAGAAACAAGGCCCGGTAGTCGCCGCGCATCAGTTCCTCGCGTACTCCAATGAGTTGGTCGATGAGGCCATCGCCTTCTATCCACCCCCCTCCGTCTTCGTCGTTGCGCTCCCACCAAACAATACACCTGTTGCCAATTTCCCTGACCGTCAGTGTGTTCTCGTACTGGTCGCCTCCCCAAAGAAATGGCTGGATCGCCTCCGAGGAGATCACACCTTTGGGAAAGGCCAAACCCAGACTAACCGTGCCCCAGTTAGCGATGTAGAAGTGAGCGTCGTAATACTTGAGCAGGGTGTCAACACTCCCATGAAAATCGCCAAAGGTGTAGGTATTCTGCCAGCGGACGCGAGACACGTTGGCGCGGCTGGAACAACCTCGGGCATACCGCAGGCCTTCGTCAGAGATCGGTCCGTCGATGGCCGCAAACTCGTAATATTGATACTCACTCATGGCTACGTTTTTTTTTACCCGCTCCAGACTTTAAACCAATCGTCGCCGGTCAGGAACCCTTGCCTTCCCGGCGGAGCTGCTCGAAACCAAAATCGAACAGGGCCGTGGCATCCGCCCATTTGTTGGTGCTGTGCAGGAGGATCAAATGAAGTTCGTGGCCGTCGCGCGTCGCCACGGCCGCATAGGTATGTTCCGAACGGATCGTCCAGCCGGTTTTGGCCGGTCCCATGCCCGGATATTCTCCCAAAAGTTTGTTGTGATTCTTCAACGTTTGCACACCGGCGGCGGTCTTGATGGTGATGCTGGGTGTGCGGCAAATCTCGCGCAATTCCGGCACCGCGATCGCAGCTTCGAAGATTTTCAGGAGGTCCCGGGCGGTCGTCACCTCGCCTGCAATGGGCAAGCCGTTCGGATTTTTGAAGACGCTCCTGGTGCAGCCTAACTCGCGGGCGCGGCTGTTCATCATCGTCACGAAATTCGCCACCGAACCACCCGTGTACCGCGCCAGCGCCAGCGCCGAATCATTTTCCGAGCCCACCAGCAGGGATTGCACCAGGGTTTTGACGGGCACGACTTCTCCGGTACGCAAGGGAATGTGGCTCGGCTCGACCAACGTGTCGGCCCGCTGAACGACCACTTCGCCTTTGAGTTGCGTCCGTTCATACACGAGCAACGCGGTCAGCAACTTGACGGTGCTGGCCGGCGGCAAGGGCTCGTCGGGATTGCGCTCAAACAAGACCCGGCCCGTGCCTGCCTCCACCAGCAGCGCGCTACGGGCCAGAATTTTTTGATTGAGCGACGCCGGCACCTCAATTTGGCTGACGGCTCCGGCCGATGGCGCCTGCAGGAGCAAGCAACTGCATACAAAAACTCCGACCAACAAGCTCCGGCCGTCTCCCAGCACGATCCGATTCAAAGCAGCACCTCCAAGCGGTGACCGGGAGGATTACGCAACGCCCAACTGGTGGGGCGAGCGTCCCCGCGAGCCGAGGCCGAGCGGCAATTGGGAGGATTAAACAACACCGAACAGCCCTGCGAAACCCGCGAAATTCCAATCATATCAACAGATTCTGGCACGTTAATTTGATTGAGCAAGCGCGCAATCTCTTGCCGCAGAAATGCATGCAGCGTTAAGGTGGAGCAGCGCTCCGCGAAAACCGCAACCCCTATCGCCGTTGCAATCGGTGCAAAATAAGGCGTGGTATGGGCAAAATTGGACAGGTCAGGCGCCCTACGGCAATTTAGGTTCGTGTGGTTTGGCCGCGTCGCTGCACAGGATGCACCGCGAAGGGGTCGGACTCAAACCGCAACAACCATGAGCAAGCTTCACGATGTGCTTGAATTGCGCGTCCGTTACAGTGAAACGGACCAAATGGGGACGTTTTACAATTCCCGGGCGCTCGAATGGCTCGAATGCGGACGCACCGAGTTAATGCGCCGCCGGTTGAAGATGTCTTACGCCGCGCTTGAGGCCAGCGGCGTGTTCCTGCCCGTCGTTGAGACGCATCTGAATTTCCTGGGCGGGGCACGTTACGACGATTTGCTCGACGTCAAGTCGGTGGCGGAGCTATCCGGCCGCGCCCGATTGCGGTTTGATGTCCAGATCACCCACCACGAAACCGGCAAAGCCGTCGTGAGCGGCTACACGATCCACGCGTTTGTTGATGCCGCAGGCAAGCCGATTCGGCCGCCCGCATGGTTCGTCGAATTAATGGAACAAGCGTCGAAACTTCCCGAAACATGAATACAAACGGCTAGCGTTTGTGTTCAGGCATCATAGCCCTCGCCGCCGTCAGCAGCGATGATGCTGACATTCTTGACCCCAAGCGACTGGATGGTCTCGGCTGCTTTAGCCGCCAGTTCACGGATGATTTCGAGGCTGACCACACGTCTATTAGGTCCAACGACGTGCCCCATCAAGGCCGCGTTCCAACCGCTGCCGGCGCCCAATTCGAAAACCGTTTGCCCGGGTTGGAGTTGCAGGAGGTCAATCATCCGCAGCATGAACGAAGGCTGCGAGATCGTCGAAGCCAGGTCGGTATCGTCGTCACCAAAGAGAACGAGGGGCGCGTCCGCGTAAAGCGCCGCCAGATGCTGCGCCAGATTGTCTGGGCTGACCAGGCGCCACCCGGCGGTCCCCCATACACGATAGCGTGTGACAAAACGATGCCGGGGCGTGGCAAAGTAGGCCTGTTCCGTCTCGCGGCTAATCGGAGTCTGATGGTAAACGCGACAGGTCTGTTCCCAGAGTTGGCGTTGATATTTTTCGTAGGGTTCCATCGTTCGTGCGAGCGAGCACAGCGATGCCACGTATGCCGTCGCACGCGGCTGATTCTCCGACACGAGGGAATTGGTAGCAAGCATTTCCCGCCAAAAGCAACTCATTTGAACCGCACGTTAGCTCCGCCCTACCAACCAACTTGAGCCGCTACCCATTCCAAATATTGCATTGCCAACCGAATTGGGAAACACTTGGCGCATTGGATTTTCATGCCGCGCAAGGCTTCACTTTCAAAAAGTCCGGCGCCGTCGGTAATGGTCCTCGGCGTCGGTTCGTTCGCGCACAGCATCGGCCAGGCCTTGGCCGACGCCGGCGCGCGCGTCTCAACCTATCTCACCCGCAATTACGGCCATTTCCCGCCCGCGCTCGTCGGGCCGGTGTTTTCGCGCGAGGCCTTTCCCAGCCCCGTCCCGCTGCTACGGCAAAACCAGGTGGCCGTCGTCATTCCGCAGTCCATTGACTGGGCCATGGCGCCCTGGGCGGACGATTTGCTGGCCTCAGGCGTCGGCATTTTCAGTCCCGTGCGGGAGGGGATGCGGATTGAACGCGAACGGGATTTTGCCCGGCGGCTGTGCGCCCGGTTCAACATTCCCTTCCCAAAGGCTTTCGTTGCCTCCAATCGCCTCGAGGCGGAGAAAATCCTGGAGCAAAATCCGCGGCCGTTCGTAATCAAAAATCCGCTCTGCTCCCCCACCAGTCCGGTTCATACGATCATGTGCCAAACGGTCGCCGATACTCGGGCGTGGCTGCGTCATGTCAACTATGCCGAGGGCGTGTTCCTCCAGGAATATCTTGGCCGCGCCGAGGCCGGCCACATTGCGCTGGTCAGCGGCGGGGAGGTTTACTCACTGGTCACCAATCAGGAATACAAGTACGCCTTCAACGGCAATCAAGGCATCGTGGCGGGCGCGCCGCTCGGCGGACTCGTGGAGCGCGATGAAAATGATCGCTACGGCCTGGCGCGCGAATTGATCCATCCGCTGAAACCGTGGCTGCGCGAGGTCAACTACCACGGCCCACTGCAGGTTACCGCGATCAAAGTAGGACAGGCTTCCAGCGTGTCTCCATCCAAACGTGGACGGCTCACGGGCACGCTGGCCCCACCGGTGGCACGGCCGGCGCCGGTCCCGCCCGGCCAATGGCAGGTCATCGAATATAATATCCGCATTGGCGTGACGTCCGGGCCGATGATTTTGCGAATGCTGAAGCATCCGGCCGAGGTGGTTTCCGCGACCGCACGGAATGAAAAACTGAATTTGCAGTTCCACGATAAATTCAAGTTTGGCTGTTCGCTCACGCTGGCGGGTTATGGTTATCCGTTCACGCAAGTTCGCAGTCCGCACCTACCGCTGGAGGTGGATGGCAACCTCGACTGCGACGTGTGGTGGAACGAAGTGGCGCGCGGGGCCGACGGCCAATTATCGGCCACGGGTCATCGCATCGCGGACGTGGTGGCGCTGGCGCCCACGCTGGAGGAGGCCTTGGCGAGGGCTTATGCCAACATCCGCAAACTCCGCGTGGTGGGCAGTTATTTCCGGACCGACGTGGGCCAAAGCTTGTGGCCGCCCGGAGCCGTTTGAAGTGGCGGTTTGGGTAGTGGCTCAGTCTGGTGGGGCGAGGCTCCTGACGAGCCGGCTCGCGCGGACGCTCGCCCCACCAAAAACTGCAAACTGACCCACTACCGCGGTTTGAAGTGGCTTGCCAAACCGGTTGGCGCCGCGTAAG
The DNA here is from genome assembly GCA_049523455.1 of Verrucomicrobiota bacterium. Taxonomy (GTDB): domain Bacteria; phylum Verrucomicrobiota; class Verrucomicrobiia; order Limisphaerales; family UBA11358; genus UBA11358. The sequence continues at coordinate 7,459 of JBEKMW010000106.1, forward strand.
AAGATACCGGCGGCCAGCTTAGCTCAGTGGTAGAGCAACGGTTTTGTAAACCGTCGGTCGTCGGTTCAAATCCGACAGCTGGCTCCATTCCTTGATGGTTGTGCATCAAGGTCTTACAAACACGGCTTGGCTGACCTCCAGCAAAAGCTCCAGCAAAGGAGCCAGGTGGTCAAAATTTCTCACAATGTTGTGAGCATTGCCGACAAGCCGCTAACGCAGATTCTTCAGCATCGGGCATCCTGCAACGGATGCTTATGAAAACTCGATATCGCCTTTTCAAAAGGAACAGTGGAATCTTTTTCATTCAAGACAATGCAAGCGGCAAACAGGAAAGCCTGCGAACGCGTGACAGAGAGCAGGCCAAACGGCTTTTTGCAGCTCGGAACGAAGCATATCGGCAGCCGGCCATGAATCTGCAAATCGCGCAGGTCTATTTGCAGCATGGCGACCCGGCCATGGCCAACCGCAAATGGCAGGACGTTATTGCGCAAATCATTTCAACCAAAACCGGCAACACCCTTGAACGTTGGGAATACGCGGCCAAAGACAAAGCGTTTGATTTGATCCGCCACCGCAAATTGATTGAGACATCGTCCGAACATTTCCTGCTGGTGCTTAAGACCGGATCGGTTTCCACGAATGTCTACCTGCGCCGACTTCACAATTACGCCGTGGGAATGCATTGGCTGCCGTGGCCGGTATTGCCCAAGCTCCATTGGCCGCAGGTGCGATACAAAGAGAAGCGGGCCATCACCTTCGAGGAACACCAGAAAATCATTGATCGCGAACGCAATCCGGCCACGCGGGCCTTTTACCAATTGCTTTGGCATCTGGGGGGATCACAGACGGACATTGCCACGCTAAGGGCCGAAGACATTGATTGGAGTGATCGCACGATTGCTTATCAACGGCACAAAACAAAAAGGACGGCACTCATTAGATTTGGAGAAGAGGTTGCCGGAATTTTGAAAACGTTGCCCGAATCAGGACAATTATTTCCGGCGTTGGCCAGAATCCACGAACGGCATCGGGCCAAACTATTTCTCAAACGGCTGGCAACCGTTGGCATTGAAGGCGTTTCAATGCATTGTTATCGCTACGCTTGGGCGGAGCGGGCCAAGGCCGCTGGCTATCCCGAACGATTCGCAATGGAACACCTGGGGCACGGAAGCAATGCCGTCACACGGGCTTATGCCAGGAAAGCCAAGGTGAAAGTCCCCAGCTTGGAGGAATACGAGAAGAAAATCGTGCCGCTGGCGATTGCGGTGAACGCCTAGGGGGAACGACCGGGATAATTCACACTGCCGGCCGCCGCGTGAGGGCAACGCCGATTCCCAGTTTTCGTCGGCGCTGAGACACCACCGCCACACTGCGGCCCAGCCGCCGCGCCATTTCAGCGTCGGGCGCCGTTCCCACCAACCGGTCTTCGGCCGGCGTCCAGTTGCGTCGCTTGGGCGCAATGGCCGGAAGCCCCAGTTTGAAGCGGCGAACCTTGACCGCCACCAAGGTGCGCTTGAGGCGGCGGGCGGCTTCTTCGTCCGGCCATTTCTCCAGCAGGGCGTCCTGTTCCGGCGTCCAAGCCCGACGCTGGCCGTTCAATTTGGGGATGCGCAAGGCGATCCGCCGGGCTTGAACCGCAAAAAAGGTGCGTCCCAACCGGCGGGCCAGTTCGGCGTCAGGTTCGGTGCCCATCAATTGATCTTCGTAGGGCCGGTAGGGACGGGAGCGGTGGTCAAACTTGGGAATGCCCAGCATTTGCCGCCGCATCTTGACCGCGATTTCACTGCGACCGGTCCGCCGCGCGACTTGGGCGTCGGGCATTTTTCCCAACAACGACTTCTGCTCGGCGGTCCAGGCGTGGGCATAGACGCGGGGTTTTGGGGGAATGCCCGCCAGCAGGCGGTGTTGCGTCACCGCCCACGGAGTGCGGCCAAGCTTGGCAGCGATAATTTTGTCCTGGGCCGTGCCAAGCCATTTTTCCTCCTCGGGCAACCAAAATCGAAAGGTATTATGACGTTTGCGCAGGCCCAGCTCCAGCCGGTGGGCACGAACCGAACCGACGCTCCGGCCCAAGCGCCGGGCCAGTTCCCCGTCAGAAGCGCTGCCCAGGAGTTTTTCTTCCGTTCGCGTCCACTTCCGGCGGCGCTGTGGTCGAAGGGCGGGGATGCCCAGGCGAATTCTCTGCCGGCGCACCTCACTCTCGGAACGCCGCAAACGGCGGGCGACTTCCGTATCGAAGTAACGGCCCAGCATTCTGCTCTCTCTCATGGTCCAGCGGCGGGTGGGCGTCCGCAAACCGATGCGCCGCCGCTCGCGCTCGGCCACCACTTCTTTGATCATCCGCCCGGTGCGCCGGGCGAGAACCGAATCGGGCGTTTTGCCGAGTTGTTTGAGTTCGGCGAGCGTCCACGGCAAACCCCGGCGACGATATCTCAATTGTCGCATTTGGGGTTCACCTCGTTCCGGCGCGCGGCAGATTGACCGCCGGGTTCCAAGCCGGAACGTTCAGTCTGCAGCGCCGGATTTTGAAGGCGCGGCGGATGCGGTTTAATCGCCGCTCGCTTTCCGCATCCGGCGCGGCACCCGATAAAGGACGCCCTCTCGAGGAAATAAATTTCCCCGCCTCACACAGGCGAAAAGCGGCGCATATTTCCTGCAAGGTTTGCACAGGCAATCGCCTGTGTTTTGCCAAAATCCCGGTGATAATCAACACCATTTCGGGCCGTCGGCTGTCGGTGGAGGCCAGTCCGAACCGTTCCGAATCCATGATTGGATGTTTCGATTTATTGCTCCGGGCGTCAGCATCTCAACCCGCTTGCTTAAGGTTTCACTGAGGGTTTAAGCGGCTTCGAATTTTTCAACAGGCTGCTAAACCATTGAAACGTTCTTGGAGTTGGTCAGTGAACCCGCTCGTTGATCTTTCATCGAGCGGTTCCTTTCTTGCCACCGTTTGGATATGGCAGAAGTCGCTTTGGATAGCCATTCGCGGTTTTGCGATAGCTCCAATATTTCTGCGGTGCAGAAGAATTTATGCCCATTGGCGGCAGGCCGTCCCAACGGCCGTAGCAGGCCAATATTCATTAGCACGGGGATTTCATGCCGCAAAAATCCCAAGATCTCCGCCACCTGATTGACGTCCAGACGAGCAGGCAGGCGGGGCAGGAACAGCGCAGACTTGTCACTCATAGCAATTGCTCCTTCTTTAATCCGTCGGAACACCGGCTCTTTCTCTTTAATCCCAATACTTGGAGCCGGGCTTAATCCGCAGGCGCGGCGGCGTGGGATACCGGGCAATCAAAAAATCCACGACCGCGCGGTCGTGCCGGCTGCGATTGGCGCCCAGCCAGTGCGCCACGTAAGTGGCCAGAGGGGGCGCTTTGGACTCCCCTTCGAAGTTATCCTCGTATTGGGCCTCCATGACCATAAGCAGCCCGCTGGCGCGCCGCTCGGGAGTCGAGTCTGTATTATTGTAAATACTCCAGCCCGCGTCTTTTTGGTCCTGAAGTCTCATGCCGTTGACCACGTGTTGCATCAGTCTCAGGTTCGTCATTTCCATTCGGTTCATAGTATTTTGATGTTGATTGATGATGTGTGAAATGTTGTTGGCAGTGAACGCTTTTAGTTCACAGCAATTGCTCCTTCTTTAATCCGTCCACAAAGGCGAACAATTCACCCTTGCGCGGGTCCACCCACTCATCCATCGGCAGGCGCCCGTTTTCGGGATTGCCCTCCCGATGAAAACTGTTCTCCCACACCTCGTCGGAAACCGCGCGGTATCCCAGTTCCTCAAATTCGGCGGCCAGATTGAACACCCAGCAATAACTGTTGGTTTTGGCTCCGGGCCCGAATTTCATCCGGTGTCCCTGGCGCGGGCCTTCCACGAAACAAGGCCGCACCTGCAACTCGGCCCGCAAGTCGGCCTGGCTGGGCGGCAGTTCCAGCCCCTGAACGCGATGATACTTGTTCCACAGGGCGATGACCGGCCCGGGCTGAAACGCCAGCCAGGGCACGATCAAATGGCAGCGCGCGTCGGCCGCCGCGTCCCGCCTTTGCCGCTCGCTAAACTGCGGCTGGCCTTTTTTGTTTTCCGCTATTCTGAAATAGCGTCCCAGCTCCTCGGGCGTTTTGCCAAACCAGCCGCTGGCCAGCATGCTCAGCAGGTCCTTGAAGAACTGGTTTAATTTCACCCGCTCGGCCACTTCCCGGTTGGCGGTCGTGGTTTTCTCGATCAGCCACTCCTGAAATTGCGCGCACGCTTTGGCCGGATAAATGGGGATGATTTCGTTGAGCGCCAAAAAGGCGGAGTAAGCCACGCCGTGGGAAAAGCGCCCGCGGGCATCAGTCTCGCTCAATTCCGGCAGCCGTTCCCAGGCCGACAGGTGTTCGAGCATCCGCGCGGTGAATTTGGCGCGCTGCCGCAGCACCGCCCGGCCAATGGTAAAGAAGAACTTGCGATGTTCCTGAAGCCATTCCAAGCGGACGCGCTGTTCTTCAGGCGTGCCCGTGCGTCGTTCACGCGCCGCCACCACGCTGACATAGCGGCTCATGGTAGCGGCATTGGCGCAACTGGTTTCCCCGGTCAGCAGAAAATTGGTACGGATGGTGCGCGAGCGGCCGTTCTCCGAATACTTGCTGGGAATTTCCCGGTTGAAGCCGCTGTGAATGACCCCCCTGACGTTGGGGTCCCGCAATTCGTTTTCCTTGAATTCATCGCCCCAGACCGGGATGTTGGCGCATTGTCCCAAGGCAATCTGCGCCCCCACCGCGCTGGAGGTCTTGAAGCTCAAGCCGGCTTCCAGTTCGCTAAAACCGTGCATCGCTTCCGTCCATCTGGCGGTGTAGGTTTTGCCGCTGCCTTTTTCACCGGTGATCCAGATCCCGGGGAACTCGGCCCGCAGCCGGTAAATTTCCGGGCCGCCGAAGAAGGCCACCGTGGCCGCGATCAACAGCAGACCATCATATCCGCCGTAGGAATCGTTCAGATGCAGCACGAAATCACCCAGCAGTTCCTGAAGTGCTGCCGGATCGTCCGCCACCCCTTCTTTGAGTTCAAGTTTGCCCGCCGGGGTTAAGACCAATCCCCACCCCGGCTGCATGCGCGGGACGTTCTTCAATCGGAACGATTGTCCTTCGTCCCCAACGAGCAGGTTTTCCTGGTCGCGCAGAAAGGTGTAACCGCGACCTTGATGGCGAAAGATGCCTTGGGCATCGGGCAGGACCAACGCCCCGTCGTCGGCATAGGCGCAATCATCCACAAACCACAGCCCGCCCGGACGTTCGCAGCCGTAGCAAATCAGTTGCGTCACCTCGCGGCGGCCCAACACAAAATTGATGTCCCGTTGCAGCGCCTGCAACGCGCGTTCGCCGCCTTCCCAGCCATAGTTGCCCTTGGTGGCCAGCCAGCGACGCCAGTCCCGGGGCGCGGTCAATGAATCTTCATCCAGGGCCACCAGCCCGCTTTGCTCATGGCGGTCGTTGACCAACCGCACCACCCGGTCCCGACGGCCATCCGGTTTGACCAGCACATAACAGGGGACCACCCGCAACGGCGCCACCCGGTGGGGCGTGCCTTTGAGCGCCAGGTCCAGGAATAGAACGCTCTCTGCTTTGTCAGTCTGGCGCAGTTCGTTCTCCAACTTTGCCGCGCGTTGTTCGCTGATTCTCAACTCGTAATACCAGCCCCACGTCTCTTCATACGCTTTAGCCAAGGGAATGATGCGTCCGGCCCAGTCCCGCAATTTGCCCGCAGCCAGACGGCGCAGTTCCTTGGCCACTTTCTGTTCGGCCTGACCACCCCAAGGCAGCGCGGGAGGATGAGCTCGCACCTCGACCCGATCGGCGATGATTCGTTCGGCAGCCGGCTCGAACAATTTGGCCTTGGACAGTTCACCGACCCGGATGGCTCGTTGCAGGACGTTGAGGAACAGGGGGGCAATCTCCTGCCTGGTTTTGCCCGCCTGGAGGAAAGCCGCCAGCGCGCCATCCCAGTCGGCCTTGCCCTGGCCGTTGCGCCAGTCATCCGGCAAATGCCCCACGCGCGCATCGTAGCCTTCCTTTGCCAGGCGGACGGCGCACACACGCGCCCAGATTTCCGCCTCACTCCGGTCCTCCAATGGCCGGTCCTTGTGCTCTTCGTTATCGAATACCACGGCCACGGTTTGGGCCCAGATGCGTTTGAGCCAGACCAGCAGGTCGGCCCACACGTGCAGGTTCTTGACCTGGGTGATGCCCGGCACGCCGGCCGCCGCCCATTCCTCCTGGCCCACCATGTCCTGCAATGCCGCCGCCTTGAATTCCCCTTCCACGATCACCGCCCCGCAGCAGGGCCGCACCATCTGCCGCCCGCCGGCCAGATACAAGCGAGGCTTTTGCCCCTTGGGAAAGCCTTTGTGCGGGCGCAATCCAATCAATTGGCCCGACGGGTCGAAATACGGAATCAGAATGGGATTGCACTGGCCGCTCTCCTTGTTGGCCCAGACGATTTCGTCGTCCTCTAGGTCGTCATACTCACCGGACTCCAGCCATTCCTCCGGCAATCGCTTCTTCTTGCCCACCACGCCCCACCCGTAAAATTGGCCGCTGGGTTTGCACCCGTGGCCCTTGCGGGTGTAAAGCCCGCACTGGACCAGTTCATACTCCGGATACTCCAGCGCCAGTGCCTCCAGGATCGCCAGATTTGATTGGTCATTGGAGCGAAAACCCGACCGCTCAATCATCTCGTCGGACAAACCGCGCTTGGTCTTCAACTCCTGGCGGTCGGCGTCGCTTAGGCTGAGCCGCTCGTAGAAAGCCAACAGAGCCGGCTTGGGCGAACTATTCTGGTCATCGGCAGAAGAGTGCGGGTTTTGATCTTCTCCGCCGGCCACCGGTTTGCCGCCAGCGCTGGCTGGTTTTTCGTCCCACAATCCTACCTCTTCCAGCCATGCGCGCGTGGCCCGCCGCCGGTCCAGATTCAGTTCAAACGCCAGAAAGCCGATTTCGTCCCACGCCGCGCGCTCACCCGCCGTCCCGCTGCGGCAGCCGGTCCGATGGCATTTGAAAAAGTCGCCGTGGGCGCCATCAAAGACGCCGGCACACTGCGCGCCCCCGCAGTAGGGGCATTGAGGAAAGGACTTCCAGTTGCCGTTGGCTGGCCCGCGCCCGCGCGATTCCATAAGCCGCTTGAGCGGCAACCGCTGGCGCGCCCCTTCCAGTCGGGCGGTTAAATCACTCAAATCACGCATTCTCATTTTCATACAAATCTTCAAGGTTGACAATGTTATCGTTCACAGTTTTTTGACGGTCACAGGAAACTTTATCACCAGCAGAATGGAGTTTCGGGCGAATGCCGTAGATTTCCGCACCTTTTTTTTCAAGAATCACTTTGGACAAAGCGTCGCACCCTTCATCAAACAAGCTCTCACCGGCATCATGCACTACAAGCTATTGATGGCCAGATGGTTACGCGGATGGTGTGGAAAGAACGTGCGCAGAGACCGTTTATATGCCCTACATATTGAACGATCACATGTATAATAAAAAATATCATCCCTCTTTACCCTCTTACACGAGACCATATTCTCCATCACCCTTATATCTTATCTCACTCTCTATTTATTTTATTATTTTATTATTTTATGTATTTATTTATAGAAGAAGAAGATAGAGAGAGAATAGAAGATAATAGACTGGTGTTTTTAGACGGTGAGACAATGGGTGTGGCGCGTTTTGTCGTCTAACCCGAGTAATTCCCTTGCGCGTTACCAGGGCGCCCGCGCCCATTGATCCGGCTTGCCGTGCCCTTGGGGAACGTGCCCCAGGGACGCAGCAGCGGCGTGAGCTTCTAACGCGAAGGCCGGCCTGCCGTGCCGTAGACCCTAAAGCGAAGACCGGAGCGCGCAGGTCCAGCCCCTTACCCGGTTCTATAGGAATTCAAGCCTCGGATTCAAAAATATACCCCCCATTTGCCGGGTAAGGGCCGTTTTCGGTCTGCCGGTGGTCGTGCTTGTTTTTTACTGGCAGCATTGGCTTTTATCACGTCGGCGCGTCAATAAAAACGGCGCGGACACAGGCGAATGCCCGCGCGCACAAGCGCAGAATTTAGGCGCGCGGGACTTGCTGCCGGTGATTAACTGGCAAAACGTCAGTAACGGCGGCGGGCCGCGCGAGTTCAAATGACAACATCAAAAAATCAAAGTAAGACGGTGGGCGCGGGCGCGGGGCTGGTGTCGGTGGCGTTGGCGTTGGATGCCAGCGCGCCAGACACGGCGCGCCGCGCGTCAGGCATCGAGGCGCGGAGCGTGGGCGCGGCGTTGGCCAGTTGTGAGGCGGCGGCGGGGCCGTTGCTGCGGGAGTGTCAAGGGCAAGCGGACTTGGCACTTGTCCGGCGGTGTGCGTTCAAGCTGGCGGCGCGCATGGAGTCGGACGGGCGGCGGTTCGTCCGGCCATTGGGCGAGGATGCGAACATCCGCGACGCCATCGGCGCGGGGCTGCGCGCGTTGGTCGTCTGGCGGGCGGGCGCGGGCGTGGCGCGCGACGCGGACGGCGGCGAGCGCATCGAGTTTGCCGCGTTGCCTGCGGTCGGCCAAGCGGATGCGGCATGGCAGCGCGACGGCGAGCGCGTCGAGTATTTGACGGCGGCGGCGCGGGTGGCATGGCGTGCGGT
>JBEKMW010000107.1:0-16024 GCA_049523455.1 Verrucomicrobiota bacterium
CAATACCCCAAGCACCCGCCAACAATGCGACGGTTGAAAGGCCGGCAAAACGTGTAAATTGGTTTGAATATTTCATAGGTTTATCAGGTCAGTTTTTGTCCAATGAGCTGTCCGGTTCACCGCTTTCCCCCGCCGCCTGCATGCCCGCCGTCGCCGGGATGCGCTACTGCACGACTTGCCGATCCGCGCTGACTATAACTGTGCACATCGCGCCCCCGGTCATAGCCGCCGCCGAAAAGATACAAATCAGGCTGCGCCACCACCACTGCGCCGCCGTAACCTCCGCCCACGAACCCCACACATCCGGTCAAAGCCGCCAACAGCACAATCCCCAAACCAATCTTGATCCGGTCGCCCAGAGCGTTCGCCCTGTTCACACGGACCTTCCTTTTGCGGAAGAAATCAAAAATCAACTCACCGAACGCCAGCTCCATTTTTTGTTTAATTTTCATGCTCCGTATAATAACCCCGGAAACCTTCCCGTCGCTATGGGGTGTAACCCTACCATGCCGGAAAGTTTACAAGTTTCGCCGGGTCTGGCAGATCATCGTGGCAGTTCCAGCGCGGCACAGGTCTTGCGAAAGTGGTAACCGTAAATGGAGAGGGTGACGGCCAGCGGAAGCAGGGTGGGGCGGCGGAAAAACGTCCAGAGCAGCAAACGCCAATACTCGAAACGTTCGTGACCGAAGACACCCAGGCGAAGGTTGGCTTGGGCAAAGGCCATAAAATAGCACCAGTTGAATGGGCCAGAGATTTTCGGACGCTGATACTCGCGCAGGAACGTGCGGATGCGCCGGTAATACGGTCCGGGCGCATAAAGGTATCCCATGAGGCTTTTGTAGCCCTCGCGCAACGTCTCCCGATTCATCCGCGGAATGAAATTGGTGGTGCCATCCACGTTGTTGCCGGTGGTTTGCCCGTTCAGGCGACCCTGGTCCTTGAGCCGTTGGTGAAGCTTGGTGCCGGGTATGGCTTGCAGCAGGCCGACCATGGCCGTGACTATGCCGCTTTGCTGGATGAACTGCATCTGCCGCGCAAAAATCGTGGGCGTGTCGCTGTCGAACCCGACGATGAACCCGCCTTGCACTTCCAACCCCGCGCGTTGGATGCGCTTCACGTCGGCGACCAGGTCGCGCTGCTGGTTCTGGCGCTTGTTGCACTCGGCCAGGCCGGCTTCCTCCGGTGTCTCGATGCCGATAAACACCTGGTTGAACCCTGCCTCGACCATCAACCGCATCAACTCCTCATCGTCGGCCAGATTGATGGATGCCTCGGTGTAGAAGGGAATGCCGCCCCGGCCCTTCTGCCACTGGATCAGCGCCGGCAGCAACTCCTCCTTGAGCACGCGTTTGTTGCCGATGAAATTGTCGTCCACGAAAAAGACCGTCCTGCGCCAGCCAGCCCGGTGGAGTCCATCCAACTCGGCGATGACTTGTGCCGTCGTCTTGGTGCGGGGCCGGTGTCCGAACATCGCGGTGATATTGCAGAACTCGCAGTCAAACGGGCAGCCGCGAGAAAACTGCACACTCATCGAAGCATAGCGCTGTATGTTCACCAACTCCCACAACGGCGCCGGCGTCTCGCGGAGGTCGGGGAATTCCGACGAAGCATACACGCGCCGTGCCGCGTCGCGCTCGAAGTCACGCAAAAACTCCGGCAGCGTCACCTCCGCCTCATTCAGCACGAAATGGTCAACTTCGGCAAACTGCTCGTGCTCGAGGGTGAACAGCGGCCCACCCGCGACGATCGTCTTGCCCGCTGTGCGGCAGCGCGCGATCAACTCGTGCGCCGAATCCTGTTGGGCGATCATCCCGCTGATGAACACGACCTCCGCCCAAGCCAGATCCTGGTCGCGCAGCTTGCGCACGTTGACGTCCACAAGCCGCTTGGCCCATTCCTTCGGCAGCATGGCGGCGACCGTGAGCAGACCCAGCGGTGGCAGCGAAGCTTTCTTGCGGATGAACTTCAACGCGTGTTTGAAACTCCAAAACGTGTCCGGAAATTCCGGGTAGATCAGCAATACATTCATCTGTTTCCAATAATGCCACGAAATCGTGTGCGCGCCATGGGGTATTCACCCCATATCATCGAGTGACACATGGAAAAGGAAGAAGGAAGAAGGAAGAAGGCAGACTATTCCATGGCGGCCAACAGGTCATTGAGTGACACTGTGGCAAACGTCGTGGCGTAGTCAGACATGGCATAGGGAATGATCAGCTCGCGTCCGTGCAGCAGGGCTCCACAGGTGTACACCACGTTCGGCACGTAGCCTTCGCGCTCCGATTCGTTCGGCGAGAGCAATGGTTCGCGGAGCCGGCCGAGGACGCGCGTGGGATCGTTCAAATCGAGGAGGAACGCTCCGAGGCAATACTTCCGCATGGCGCCGACGCCGTGACTCAACACCAGCCAGCCCGCTTCCGTCTCGATGGGTGAACCGCAATTGCCGATCTTGAAGAATTCCCATGGCTGGGCCGGCTGCAGCAGCAGCTTCGGCGTTTGCCAGAATCGGACGTTGTCCGAGAACATCAGGAGAATGTTCTCGTCGTCCTGCCGCGAGAGCATGGCGTAGCGGCCGTTGATTTTGCGCGGGAACAGCGCCATGCCCTTGTTTTGGACGCCGGGGCCGTTGAGCGTGCTGAACTTAAAATGGAGAAAGTCCGGCGTCTCGAGCAATTGCGGCAGGGTGATCTTGCCGTCGTAAGCAGTGTAGGTCGCGTAGTAGGTCATGCTCCCGTCCTCCTGCAGGAAGCGCACGAAGCGCGCGTCCTCGATGCCGTTGCTCTGGCTGGCCGTGGACGGAAAAAGGACACGCTGCGAAACGCGGCTGTCGCGGGCAAAATTGACTTCGTAGTTCGACTCCGCCAGCAGGAGGATGCCGCGCACGGCACGGTCACTGGTGGAGTCAGCCGGATCCGTTCGCCGGCGCTCTGCTGCCAGGACGCGGTACAGATCGTCCAGGATGAAAGCCTCGGGGAGCTGGCCCAGGACGCGCTGGCAAAAGTCATTTTGCACGCCAGCTTCCTGGAGTTTACGGCCAAAAAGCGCCTTCTGGTAAGCCGGATTGGGCACGCGCTCCGGCTCGGTCACAAACGGCACCGGCGGCGTCAGCGTGATGTGATGCCGCGCGCTCACGGTGCCCATCCGGAAGGTGATGGAGGAGATGTGTCCTTCGCCCGTGGCCCGCAGGCTCAGGATGAATCGGAGGGCACCCTGGGGCAGTCCGGACTGGTCCGGGTGGAGGACGATGGAAGGATTGAACAGCGCCGCGGATTCCGGAGAGTATTCGTGCGTGAAGTGAGCGCCAATCAGCGCCTGCCGCCCGGTCGAAGGTTCCCACGTCTCGCCCAAGTGACGATGCACCTGCGTGAAACGGTGGCGAAAAAACTGTTCCACGCGCTCGTGCCGGTCGGCAAACTCGCCCAGCACCCGGCCCAGCAACCGGGCGATTTCCTCATCCGGGAGGGCCATCACGCGGGCCATGATCCGCCGCGCGATATCGTCGCTGCTGGGATAAAAGGGTCGCATGAGCACCCGCGAACGGTCCGGTACCAGAGTGGGTCCAATACGTTTTGCGTGGATGGGCGGCGGGATGGGAGGGGTCATATCTTTGCGGCGAGGTTCCCGCCAACGCCAATTATTTGCCGAGGGGGATCCTTGAAGCTGGTGATGGTATTCTGCAGCGCCTGCATTTCCGCCAGTGCCAGCAGGAAGGCGAGCGTGGACTCGGCGCCCTGGTTCTGGCTTAATCGGTCCACGTGCAAGCCGTCCCGGCAGCCGCCGGTGGTGGAATCATAGAGGGCCAGGCCCAAATCGTTTCGACCGAGAAACCATTCGAACGCGCGCCGCGCTTCGGTGACCCAGAACATTTCGCCGGTTGCCTGATACGCTTCGATGCAGGCGGAAATCGTCACCTGGGCTTCGATGGGTTGCTGGTCGAAAATGGCGCGTTCTTTGCCGCGCGGATAAAATCCGTTTGAGCCGATGGCGCGGAAAGAGCCGGCATCCGAAGTCTGGATTTTTATCAGCCACCGCAGGGTCTTGAGGCCGAGTTCCAGCATGGTACCGTTGTTCAGGCACCGTCCGTTGAGTATCATCGCGTGGGGCAGCTTGGCATTGGCATAGGAAACCACCTCTTCGTACCACTGCCACTCGCCGGTGGCGGCGTCGGCATAGCGTTGCATGAGTTTGGCGGTTAGCGATTCGCGAATCTGGTTCGCGCGCCGGTCACCGCTGAACCGCCGCAGGTATTCGTCAATGCCGATGAGAGTGAAGGCCAGCGCGCGCGGGGACATGAATCCGGCGGCCACGGGCAGGGCCAGTTCAAACAGTTCCGCCGCCAGCATTTGAAAACTCCCCTGGCCGGCCTGCGACACGCACAGCCCCAACGCCCACAGCGCATGACCCTGGCAATCCTCCGAGCCGACTTCCTCCAGCCAACGCCGGTCGAAGCTCATAAAATTGCGGAAGCGCCCGCGCTGGCGGTCAAAGGCGTGGTTGAGAAACGCGGCGTAGGTGGCAGCCTGCGCGCTCAGGCGCGGTGAACCATGCCCCAATTTCTTCAGCATCAGCGCCAGCACCAGTGCCCGCGCGTTGTCATCCGTGCAATAGCCTTCGGCGAAATTTGGCACCGTGAAGCTCGCGTGCTGGAAAATGCCGGTGGAATCACTCATGCGAAACAGATGGTCGAGCTTCATCTCCGGCAACTGTCCGGGCTGTTCGTCCAGCGTCTTGATGGGGGAGGATTTTCTGTCCACAAAGCTGTGGTCATGGCGGGCCTGCTCGAAGGACTTGACATAAAGCTGCGCGACGCGGCTCCAGACCATGTCGCGCCCCAGCTTGTAGGCGTTCTTGCGCATCGAATGGCGCAACGGCTCGTCGCGCAGCAGTTCGACCACGGCTGCGGCGATGGCCTTGGCGTTGCGGAACGGCACCAGTTTGCCGCGTTCGGCGGTCAGCAATTCCGCCGCGTGCCAGTAGGGCGTGGACACCACCGCGTTGCCCGCGCCGAAGGCGTAGGCCAGTGTGCCGGAGGTGATTTGCGCCTCCGTCAGGTACGGCGTCAGGTAAATGTCCGCCGCGCCAATGAACCGCATCAATTCCTCCAGTTCGACGAAACGATTGAAGAAACCGACGTGCTTCTGCACGCCCAGGTGCTTGGCCAGGCGCTCCAGGCTCAGGCGGTAGGCCTCGCCCTCGTCGCGGAGCAAATTCGGATGCGTCTGACCCAGGACGATGTAAACCACGTTGGGAAATTCCCGGATGATGTCCGGCAACGCGCGCAAGGCATACTCGATGCCCTTGTTCGGCGAGAGCAGACCGAAGGTGAGCAGCACGTGCTTGCCCGCCACACCAAACTCGTCCTTGAAATAATTCGGGTCGGCGAATGGCATGTCGGGAATGCCGTGCGGGATGAAGTCAATTTTGGCTGCCGGCGCCCGGTAGACTTCGCGGAGGAATTCCCGGCCGCGTTCGCTCATCACCACCAGCCGCGTCGAGAGCTTGATCAAGTCGCGCATCACGCGCCGCTGCTCCGTGTTCGGCTCGCGCAGCACCGTGTGCAGCGTGGTCACGATGGGCATCTGCAGTTCGTGCAGTAACGCCAGCACGTGACTGCCCGCCGGCCCGCCGAAAATCCCGAATTCATGCTCCACGCAAATCACGTCCACGTCCGTGATGTTGAGAAAATCCGCCGCGCGCAGATAAGAAGGCAGGTCCTGCTCGGCAATCTCAAAGCGCACTTCCGCCGGGTATTCGTAACCGCCTGCCAAGTCATTGACCGGCACGACCAGGCATTGAATGGCCGGATGTTCCGCCGCGACCGCGCAGCGCAGGTCCGTCGTGAACGTGGCAATACCGCACTTGCGCGGCAAATAGTCGCCGAGAAATGCGATCTTCCGGATGTCAGAGGTTATGGGCACAACTGCGTCTGCTTGACTCTGCGCACAACCTCCGCCTGTGGCTATGGGGTGTTCACCCCATATACGGATTGAAGCAATCGTCTGGTAGTAGTGTTGGATTCAACTCACAACATGAAACGAAAGCCGGTCCGCTTGTCACAACGATACGTGGCGGCGGATTGAAACTGTTTCAGCCGTTGGACGGATTACTCGCGTGGGGTTCCATGAGCCGCCAGATGGTCGTTATGCGCGTTTTGCGCGTGTGAGACTTGCGCCGGCGTCGGGCCTTGATGCGGCGCGCGGCTGGCCTCCAGTTCGGCACTGGAAGGTTTTGCCTGGATTCCGCCCTTGCCGTTGAACGCGTGATTCGGGCCCTTGACTTCTTTAACCACCGTACGGTCCACGTAGGTATTGTGCACCTTGTTGCGGTCCACGTTCGCGACGGCGGTGTTATGCCGGAACACGTTGCCCTCCCATCGTCCGCCGGTGAAGCCTGAGCCGAAGTAGCCATTGCCGTAATTGATGCCGCCGTAGAAGCCCACTTGCGGGCCCCAATACCCGTCGTGCCAGAGGTACTTGCCGCCGGCCAAGCCCCAATAACCGGGAGTCCAGAGGACTCCCACGCTGGGAGGCATCACCCATTGCCCCGGCACCCAGTAGTAGCCGTAATCACCGTACCGATAGTAGCCAGGCGTCCAAATGTACCCGTCGCCAGGACAGGGGGGCTGGTCGAAGACGGCGATGGGCGGTGGCGCGAGGTTCACCGAAATCTGAATTCCGGCGAAGGCTTGTGCTCCGCAGAGGGTGGCCAGCACCAGAATCAACAACATGGCAAGTTTGTGTTTCATCTTTGTGTTCTCCTTCCCTGTCTGCTCACTTGAAACCGGGCAAACGATTGTGTCTCAATATTACAAAAACCCGCTTACAATGATTTAGGTTTTGGGGCCGGCTGGCCTTAAAACCAGCCGGCCCTGTGGGTGGTTTGCCTAGTAAATCGTGGTGCTTTCCGTAGCCGTCACCGGCGAGGTCAGCATATCGGAGGTCAGACTGAACTTGGTGTATCCGACGCCGGCTTTCACGCCCTTGGCCACAACCTTGAAGGTGACGACGGCTTTTGGCGCGAGGCTCGGCACGGTCGGGAAGGTGACCGTTTGCCCATCAATCGAGCCATCTGCACTGCTGACGGGAACCAGTTCCGGCGCGATGGTGACGACCACGCGGACGTTGTTGTCAGGGGCGGAACCCTGGTTGGTGATCTTGGTCGTGTAGGTTGTCGTATCACCAATGGCGACCGGATCGGGATCATCCGACTTTTCCAGCAAGATGGCCGAGATGCCGACCACTCTGGTTGAGCAGGAGGTTGAAATCGGGCTGGCGCAAGTGCCCTTGGCCGTGGCGTTGAAATCAAATGTGCCGGCGTTTGCACACACAAACGTGGCGGATAGATCCTGCGGTGCTTTCACGTCCAGCGAAGCCAAATCCCAAACGAGACTGTTGCCGGACACATGACCGCCAGCCGTGGCCGAGTTCACCGTCAAACCGGCCGGGACCGGAACCACGATTTGCACATTGTTCACCCCGACGTCGCCGGTGTTTGAAACCGTAAAGCCGACGTCAAACGCGCGTCCCATGTATTGCTGTTCGGGCGCTTTGCAACTCAGAGCCAGGACAGCCTGATGAACGGCCGTCGAAGCGGAGGCCTTGGCGCTGACACCCTGGTCGGACGTGGCTTGGGCCGAGTCTTGATATTTGCCAGTAGCGGCGGCGGCGGCATTGAATTTGTATTCCTTGCTATCGCCGGGGGCGAGATTGCCCGCGTCAAACACAAGGACGTTCTTGCCGTCGCTGGTCAAACCGTCCGGCAGGTTGTCGGTCACTTTCACGCCCGTCAATTGGCTGCTGCCCGTGTTTCTGACCAACAGCGTCACCGGGATGGGATCGCACACGGTCACGTCACTCGGTTCACTCTTGGTCAATTCGATGTTGGGTTTGACCACGAGTGTATCAGCACAAACTCTTGGGTCGGCCTTGACCGTGGCGCAGGAGGCCAGTATGCCTTCCTTGTCCGCGCGCAGCCAAACCTTGATGATCTGAACCGCGCCAGAATCCATTTCCGAAATATTCCAAGTGAGCTTGTCGCCATCCACCTGGGCGGGCGGGTCGCTGCGGACGAAAGACGCCCCGGCGGGAACATGGTCAACCACGACGACATTGTCCACGCAGGCAACGGCTGTTGCATCCAGTTCAATCATGTATTCCTGGCCCAAGGCGACTTGCGCGGGAGCCTTTTTGGCGAGGTGGACCCAGCCACTTGTGATTTCGGCAGTGCAGGGCTGGGTTGGGGGTGGAGCCGCCGGAGCCGGGGCCGGAGCCGGAGCCGGAGCCGGAGCCGGAGCCGGAGCCGATTCGGCCAATTTGCGGCCAAACGTGTCATAGCCGGCAATTACCTCGTCTTTGCTGGAACCTGAACGATAATTGGACGGGTGATCGAGGGTTTGGTCCACTGGTGAGGTTGACGTGCAACCGGCGAGGATGGCGGCCATGGTCGCGGCCAAACCGTATTTAATGATGGTGATTTTTGGTTTCATTGGTTTAGTTAGTTGTTTTTGCGCATGTTTTCAACTGGGTTTTTCAACTAGGTTACTGTTGCTAGCTTTCACCGCATCCCGATTAACCCAGCTAGTTATACGAATATGCCCAATTAACGACAGTTGAGCAAGCATTGTTTTGGCGGCGGGCGATGGCCGTGACGAGTTTGTGGCTACAGTCAGAAGACCGCAGGTTCGTCCGGCCAACGGTTGCTCGCACTCCAGCCTTCTCCGGGCGAAATCACACCACGAAGACCCTGAACCTCTTGACTGAGGTAATCTCATGTGAGCCATTCTGCTTTTTGGCCACATTTTTGTATATGGGGTGTTTTCCCCATGTACGACTATTGCGGCATTCCCCGAAAAACTGATCCTGCCACTGCCAATAACTGAGCAGATAGGGAGGAGGGAATGCCTTCTGTGGAACATGGGTAACCCTCTGCTCATTGAAGAGAAGTGAAAACTGTGGCCACCCGCCTCTTCGATAACGGGCTCAACTGGTCGAGAACAAATTCTTTGAACGAGTCATCGGCACTAACCACCGATCGAATCACTTCGCCGCCGCGCCAAAAACTTTCTGCAGCAAATCGCTGGTGCGCGCCACCGGATTGGCGCGGATGTTTTTCTCCTCGTCGGCCACCATTTTGAAAAGCCCGTCCAGCGCCTTGTCGGTGACGTATGTGTCAATGTCGGCGGCATCCAGATTCACCGGATTTTTTTGACCAAACAGGCCGCCGAGCGTGTCTACACCCGCAAACTTGCCCATCATCGCCTTGTATTGCGCCGTCACGCCCACCGAATCCGTCGCCTTTTGGACGATGGGAAGAAACTTCACGAACAGATTCGTCTGCGTTGTCCGGCGGAAAAACTGCGTCGCCGCGTCGTCCGGTCCGGCCAGAATTCCCTTGGCGTCTTCAATGGTCATCTGCTGGATGGCGTCGCCAAAAACTCCGGCGGCCACCGGCACGGCCTGCTCGGCGGCATGATTCATCGAGGCGACAAAATCGTCCGCCAGTTGGCTCTGACCAGCCATGCGCAACGCGCTCTCCACCTTTTGCAATTGCGCCGGCATCGGGATTTTCACCTCCAGGTTGGTGAGGAATCCGCCGTCGTGACCCAGCGAAACGACGGCGTTGGACACGCCCTTGCCCAGGGCTTCCTTCAAGCCGCCCGCGATCTGGTCCGACGACAGGGCGGAAACGGCGGTCGTGGTCGCACTGTTGGTGGTGGTCAAGACCGATTTCAACTGATCGAAGAGACCGGCGCGGGCGGTCAGACAAACGACCGCCAAGGCGACACTGAACGGGATGAATTTGGATAAGGTTTTCATGGAAATAGATATAGATATGATAAATTGATGGCAATGGGGTGTGTTACTTAATAAACGGTCGTGCTTTCTTCGGCCATGACTGGCAATTTCAGCAGGTCAGAGGTCAGCGTGAATTTGGTGTGGCCGTCGCCAGCGCTGACGCCCTTGGCCACGATGGTGTAGGTGACGGCCTGTTTAGCTGCGAGCCTGGGCACGACGGGCAGCGTGACAGTCTGGCCGTCAATCGTGCCTTCCGAAGAACTGACCGGCACCAGCTCGGGCGCGATGGTCACAATGACTTGGACGTTGGAATCATCGGCCGTTCCTTGATTGGTGACTTTGACGGTGTAAACCGTGTTGCTGCCCACGCTAACCGGGTCGGGATTATCGGCTTTTTCCAGCAGCATGGCCGGGATGCCGAAAATTTTCGTCTCGCAACCGCTTTGGATCGTTTTTGAAATCGCGCCGGTCGCAGTTGAATTGAGAGACAGCCAGCCGATTTGTTGGGAAATTAAAGTCGCGCAAACCTGTCTGCTGGCGTCCGGCGCAAAATTGGGAATTTCCCAGGTGATGCGATCCCGGGTGACAACTCCGCCTTCGGTCGTGTTGGTAACCGCGGCGCCGGGCGGGACGGACAGGGTAATGACGGTCTTCGGTTCGGCGGCGTTGCCGGTGTTATGGATGGTGAGGCAGACATGAACAGGCCGACCCACCGGAACTTTTTCCGGCACTGAGCAATCCAGCGCCAGGCCGGGTTTAGGCACCGGCCCCAGGTCTGCGATAAAAAAATTAGCGCACGGCTTCGGCGTCACGCAGCGGTAGCGCCGGTCATTCGAGGTGAACGTGAACGCAAAGGCGGAGATCGGCTCTTTGCCCGCCCAGAGGACATTGCGCAGGCAAACCGGTTTGCCGCCTTCGCGCGACGACATGAACGGCAGGGTGGTGCCGGTGGGAATTTCGATCCCGGTGATTTCGTTCGTTGCGGCGGCGGCGAACAGATCGTCGAGGTTTCCCTGCCAGCCCCACTGGTTCAAAATCTCCGCGATGTCCGGCTTTAGTTTTTCATTGCCGAACAGCGAGCGCAGATCGTCGGGCGTGACCAGCGGCGGGGCGAAACGGGTGGCAAGATTGCCGAGATGGGTCGCGCGATGTTGTTCCGCCCGCGCCACGCCACCAGACAAAACAGCCAAGGCCAGCGTCAGTTGAAGAATTTGAAGGAATCTTAATTTCATGCGACAACGCTTTTTATTTGTTCTTGAGCAGGTTCAGCGGATTGAACCTGGGCACAGCGTTAGTGTCCGGCTGGTTGGTGGTCGCAGGCTCTTGACCGGACAGCATGCTGCCAACCCCTTGGAGCATATTGCCTGACTTGGGTTCCATCTTGACGCCGAGTTTCTGAGCGATGCCGGCGCCGGCATTCAGCAGCAGCCCACCGAGCGCCAGCCGGTTCAGGTCAGCCTTCGGCGCACCCACCGTGCCTGTCACCGTCACAAACTGTGGCAGCATCGCATAAGCTGCGTTCGGCGGTGTGTTGGCCGGAAGCAGGCTCGTCCTTTGTGCCAGTGACCGGCTCAGGGCGAGTGCGATCGGCAGATTCAGAGGCGAATTGTTTAACACTTCCGCAATGGGAATCACGCCTGTGGTCGTCGCCTGGAACGCCGCGCTCCGGGCGGTAAACTGTGTCAGCCGGATGTTGCCGCCGCCCATTTCGGTTTGCGCCTGTAACCAATCGAGCGGCGACTGTGTGATTTCGGGGACGCTCAAGAGTGTTGCGATGGGGACAATAATCTGCCTGGTCTTTGGGCCGTTCAATTGCAGGTCGGCGTTGGTCAGGTTAAAGCTGGCCTGACCGCTCAAACTTTTCTGCAAGCTCACGCCGGTGATGCCGGCGCCCTTGATTTGGGCGCTGGCGATGATGAGACCCTGATACTGTCCGCGCGTGGTGGGAGAAAAAGTGTCGGCAATCGGCTCCAGCGGCACCTTGTCCATCTGGAACGTGAGCGCGTAGATACAGCCCTTCACGCCGAGATTCAAATCCACGCTGGCAGTGACGGGCGCGCCGTTCAGCAGGAACCGGCACGGGTCGAGGGTGATTTTGCCGCCGTCCACCTTGGCCGTGACCTGACAGTTTTGCATGGTGATGTCGTGCAGGTAAACCTGGCTGAGATTTACGTCCGCGGTGAGTTGCAGCGGCAGGGTTATTGGCTCCGGTTCCACGTTGCCGGCGGGCGTGGGAGCCGGTGTGGTGCCGGCGGGTTTCGCCGCCGCGCTCTGGTTGCCAGCGAACGTGTCGTAAAGCTGCGTGAGGTCGAGCGTGTCCGACTTGGCCGTCAAGCTGCCTTTGGTCGTTCCCGGCGTGGCAAGGTCAATGCGTCCCGCCAGATTCAATGCGTTCGTGGGCGCTTGCTTTGTGGATGCGAGAGTCACCTGCAACTGGCGCAGGTCGAGCACCTGGTTCGCGAACGAGCCATTGAGGTTCACGCTCACTGACAGCGGCGACGCCGGGCCGCTGCCCATCAACCGCGCCATGACCGCCTCGACCTCCGATTGCAGATTGAACGCGGCACCATCGTAGCTGGCGGAACCGCTGACAGTCAGGGCCGGCTGCGCCTGCTGCGTGAGTTCGAGCCGGTAATCGCTCAGGCTGACTTTTTTGAAATCGTTCACCTGCGCGTTGAGTTTCAGTTGGAGCGCCGCCTGTGTCAGGAGGTTGGTGCCCAGTTTGGCGGTGAGGTCTGCTATCTGTGACGCGACCCCGAGTGTGAGCTGCTTGCCCCCTTGTTCAGAAAGCAGGTTGAGTTGCAACGCCAGCCGCCCGGCGGACACCGCGTCACCGAGAATCGGCTTCCACGCCGCGAAGTCGAAATTCGTCACCACCAGATCGAAGGCCGAATCGCCGGTCGCGGCGGCGTTCTTGCCCCAGGCGACGGTCATCGGTTTCGAAAGGCTACCGCGCAGGAGCGACTGCTGGTTCTGCGTGCCGTCGAGTGTGAAGGTCTGCACCTCGGCGGACCCGGTGGCGGTGTTCACCGCGACGTTGCACGCCAACTGCAGATCCACCGGCGGGGTGGTCCGGCCTTTTTGCGTCACGCTGAATTTGGCGGCGTTGAAGCGGCTGTTGGCCGCGATGACTGAGCCGCCCTGCGTCAGCGTCACGTCGGTGGTGGCGTTGAGCGTGGTCGTGCCGAAATCAATGCCGAGCGGCGCGCCGATGAGGTTCAGGACCTTCTGGTCAATTGAAGCGACTTCCAGCGTCAAGTGTCCCTCCTTCTTCGCGAGGTCGAGCGGGCCGCTCACCTTCACTTCGCCGAGCAGTTGGCCGCCGCGCAGGCAACGCTCGGAAAGCTCCTTGATTTCGGCGGGCGTGACGTCGCCCGTAAACAGGGTGTGGACTCCGACCCAGTCGCTAAAGGAACCCTCCGCGCGTGAAATGTCCTGTTCGACCGTGGCCTTGAGCGATTGCGGCATCAGGTCGGGGCCAAGCGTGAACTCGATGCTGCCGGTGCTCGTGGCTTCGAGCACGTCGTTGGTGGGCCGGCTTAGCTTGAACGACGCGGCGGTGGTCAGTTTGCCGGGTTGCCCGTTCTTAAGCTGGTCGAGCGTGATGTTCACGCCGGTCAACTCCGTGACTTCGCGCCCGCCGTCCTTGAGGGTTTTAATGAGACGAATGGTCGCGTTCGTCAACGTGAAGTTTTTCAAGTCAATCTGCGGCGGCTTGGACGAAGCCGGACCGGTCGCCGGCCGGGCTGCCGGCTTTGACTCTTTCTTCAACAACGGGTCAAGGTCGCTGGTGCCGTCGGCGTTTTCGATGATTTGAATGACCGGCGACACGATGGTGACTTCGTCCACCTTCATCGTCCCGCCCAGAATGCTGAACAGGCTATAGCGCAGGCGAATCTCCTCAGTTTGCAGCAGCGGTTCCGTGCCCGTGGTCCGAACGTTTAGCTGCCGGAGGTGAATCTGGGAGAACGGGCTGATGGAAGCCTCCGCCACGGTGATCTGGCCGCCGACCGCCTTGCTGGCGCGCGGGAGAATGACTCCCTTGAAGAAGGCCGAACTGGTAACGACGAAATACGCCACCACGAGCAGCACAAGCAAGCCGCCGACGGCGAACAATAGTTTGCGAAGCCACGAGGAAGGTTTGCGGGGCTGGGAAGAAGTTGGGTTGGTCATAGGATCATGGGATTGAGTGCCGTTTCATTTCAAGATCATTGCATTTCCCGTTCCATTGCCGACCGCCCAAGACATTGAGTGGCTGCCGCGAACGGAGGTTTTCCACCAGCGGCAGCCCTGGCCCACGCGGCACGACTCCTAGGAACGGGCCTTCAGGACGTCGCGGATTTCCGTCAGGAGCTGTTCTTCTTTGGTTGGCTCGGGCGGCGCCGCCGGGGCGGGCTTCTTCTTCAGGATACTCATCGCTTTGATGATCATGAAAATGCAGAAAGCGACAATGGTAAAGTCGATCACCGTGTTGATGAACGAGCCGTAAGCGATCACTGCTACTCCGGCATCCTTGGCCTGAGCGAGGGATGTGATAGCCGAGCCGTCCTTGGCCAGTTTCGACGGATCGAGGTTGATGAACAGGTCGCTGAAATTCACGCCGCCCATGACTTTGCCGATGGGGGGCATGATGATGTCATTAACTACGGAAGTGACGACTTTGCCGAAAGCGGCGCCGATGATCACAGCGACGGCGAGGTCCACGACGTTGCCCCTCATGGCGAACTCTTTGAACTCTTTTAGCATGCTCATGGTTTTGTTCGTTTGAATGTCTTGAAGTGTTTGCGGCTCAGCGGTTGAGGAGATTGCCCACGCTGCCCGCGGCACCGCCGGCGGCCTTGGCGGCGATCGCCTGCTGGATTTGATCCTTCAGGCTGTCCACGAGTTTTTGCTGCTCGTCGGTGAGGGATTGTCCGGTGAGTTGCTGGAGCACGCTGGAGGCGTCCGTGAGGTTGGTTTCGGCGACAAGGCTTTTGGCTTTGTCAATCAAACCCTGGATCTTGCTGTTGTCCACGGCGTTCGTGGCTGCGATGGCGTTCATAGCTGCCGCGGTGCTCATAGCTGCCGCGGTGTTCGTGACTTCAGCCACGACATTCGTAGCTGCGACGGCGATGGAACCGGCGGTATTGCTCACGTCGCCAGCGGCAGGCGTGACGGGTTCATTCTTGCTGCAACCGGCCAGCCCGAGGGCGAGCGCGGCAACGGGCGTCAGGACTAACGCTCCCTTTATCATTATTTTCATAGAGCTTTGTTTTGGTTGAGTTTCAGTTGAACTGCTTTACGGTTGTGAGTTTGTTACGGTTGTGAGTTTGCGGCTCCCGCCGGAGGAACACAAGTTCATCCGGCCAACGCCCCTCGCACTTCAGTGTCCGGGCGAAATCGCACCACAAAGACCGTGAACATCTTGACCGGGGCAACCTCATATGGGCCATTCTGCTCCTTGACTGGATTCTTGTATATGGGGTGTTCACCCCATATGGGACTAATGCGGCGTTCCTCGAAATTGAATCTATACCGAATAATGAATCTATACCGAATAATCATTGAGCTCGTTGGCAACACAGCCGGGCCTGCCCTCTCTCCCGCCGACACGATTGTCCAGCATTTCCCGCATGGGCGTGGTGACCGGCTTGCCCAGGCGGGACTCCAACAGCCTGCTGACCAGTTGACGACATTTCTCCCGTTGCTGGTCCAGCCTCATGCGGAAGACCATCCCGAGGCCCGCAAAAGCCACAAGACTGATCAGCGATCCCATGCCCAGCGCGCAGATGAGGTTGGTGATGAACTGCGGCAGGTTGTACGGAAAGTTATCCCCCAAAATGATTCCATAGCCCAGCCCGGCCATAATCGCCGCAGTCAAGATCGCCATCAGCCACACGGCACGACGCACACAGCGCATGTCGCGCTGGAGCTGGCTGATGTTTTCCACCAGTTTCCGGCGCCTGGCGCTTTCGTCGTAGAGAACGCACTGCCTCAGAAACTCGGTATGTTTTTCATGTTCGCTCATCACCGTTGAAGCAACGCCGTTCGCGTCGCGGCATTCCGGGTTTGTTCACTGGGCACCATGCTATGACATCGCACGGCCTTTCGCTATGGGGTGTAACCCTACCTAATTGGAGTCGCTACGCGCGCTTTCATTGTCGTGTTTGGCCATCTTCTTGTGCCAGTCGTCGAGCAAGCGCGCCGCAGTATCGCGTCCACCCAGGCCGAAGGCCAGACCCACCGCGACC